>JACCWL010000086.1 GCA_013697645.1 Tatlockia sp.
GGATAATCGTAATTCTGTAACAATTTAATGATAAACCTTGATTACGCTGCGCTAACCAGGCTGCCTTTATTTTTTAGCTTCTTTATCTAATTTGCGTAAAAATGCCATTTTTTCTGCAATTTTAGTTTCAACACCTCTTGACACAGGTTCATACCAATTAGGCGCTTTTATTCCTTCTGGTAAATAATTTTCACCTGCGGCATAGGCATTTGGCTCATCGTGAGCATAGCGATAAGCATGGCCATAACCTAATTCTTTCATTAATTTAGTCGGGGCATTGCGCAGATGAATGGGTACTTCGCGGGATTTGTCCTGCTTAACAAAGGCCATTGCCTTATTAAATGCAACATAGCCAGCGTTGCTTTTGGGAGCAACTGCCAGATAGATTAGCGCTTGGCCTAGGGCAAGTTCACCCTCAGGAGAGCCTAAGCGTTCATAGGTTAAAGCCGCATCATTAGCAATTTGCATAGCTCTTGGATCAGCAAGCCCAATATCTTCCCAAGCCATTCTTACTATTCGGCGCACCAAATAAGAAGGATCTACCCCGCCATCAAGCATGCGGCATAACCAATACAATGCAGCATCAGGGCTAGAACCCCGAACAGATTTATGCAAAGCAGATATCTGATCATAGAAATTTTCCCCGCCCTTATCAAAACGACGCCCGCTTGGACATAAGGCATTTTGAATGAGTTCATCACTAATCAAATCTGTTCCAACTGCCTTTGCGGCTGTTTTCAGTTGTTCGAGCAGATTATACAGACGTCGAGCATCACCATCGGCATAAGTTACAAGCAGTTTTATTGCATTTTCATCAAAGACTAAATGAGCCAATACTTGTTCTCGCGCACGAGTGATTAACTCTCTAAGTTCAGTCTCCGACAAAGGATTTAAGACATAAACCTGAGCACGGGAAAGCAGCGCAGAATTGACTTCAAAGGATGGATTTTCCGTCGTTGCCCCAATAAAAGTTAGCAAACCAGATTCGGTAAAGGGAAGTAAAGCATCTTGTTGTGACTTGTTAAAACGGTGGATTTCATCAATAAAAAGTAAGGTATCACGATGTAGACAAAGATTTTGCTTGGCTTGTTCGACAGCAGCCCGGATATCTTTCACGCCAGAGAAAACTGCAGAAAGCGCTATCCATTCACAATCAAAAGCCTCAGCACAAAGACGTGCCAAGGTCGTTTTACCTACTCCAGGCGGTCCCCAAAAAATCATAGAGTGAGGCTTTCCAGCCTCAAAAGCTAAGCGCAATGGTTTTCCCGGAGCCAGTAAATGAGTTTGTCCAACAACTTGGTCCCAATGTTTGGGGCGCAGTTGTTCAGCAAGGGGGGCCTTTGGTTGTGAATCAAACAAAGTCATTGTTGTACGACGTCCGCCCCTTTTGGTGGTTTAAATTGAAACAAGGGTGCTGCAACCTTTGGATTAGTTTTCACTTTCATCAAATTAACAACAGTATGCTGTCCCAGCTGGTCGAACATTTCGATGCCAGTTAAAACATTAGAACTAAAATTCAATTTTAAACGTTGGAAATTGGCTTTATCGGATTTAGCTTGTAAATCATAAGATTGATTAACGCCAGAATTTTCTACTGTTACCTCAAAATCACGAGTCACTGTATTATCGAAGTTGCTTAAAAACAAAGCTGCAGTTCCACCCATACCCTCATCTTGTTTTTTGACTGTAACCTGTTCTAAATCGACATCAAAAACCCATAATTTTTTACCATCAGCAACAATAAGCTGTTCCATTGGTTCCTTAGTTTGCCAACGAAACTTTCCTGGTCTTTCAAGAGCCATCGTACCAGAAGAATTTGAGATTTCTTTCTGTTTAGATTTTACAACCTGTTTAAAATCCGCAGTCAGCGTGCGCATTGCATTTAATTTGGTTTGTAATTCATCACCAGCAGATTCACAAAAAGCATTGCCAGCAACTAGCAAGGTGATGAATAAAATTAATGATTTCATAGCTATTCCTCAGTTACAGTGGATACCAACACATCACGAAAACCGCCATCTAAAGGCCCAACAACACCCGTTCGCTCCATTTCTTCGACAAGCCGAGCAGCGCGGTTATACCCTACTTTAAAGCGACGCTGTACCGCTGAAATAGATGCTTTTCTAGTTTGAATCACAAATTCAACCGCCTGATCATAGAGCGGATCAGCGTCTTCTGTATCTTGGCCTTCTTCAGCAAAGCCTTCAGAACCATCTAATGCTTGAGTAATATCATCAAAATAAACAGGCTCTCCCCGTGAGCGCCAGTCATCTGCAATACGATGCACTTCTTTATCATCAACAAAGGCACCATGCACACGCAAAGGTGCACCAGAGCCAGGAGCCAAATAGAGCATGTCGCCAAAGCCTAATAATTGCTCAGCTCCTTGCTGATCAAGAATCGTTCGTGAATCAATTTTAGTAGAAACTTGAAAAGACATACGCGTTGGAATATTTGATTTGATTAATCCAGTCAATACATCAACTGAGGGCCGTTGCGTTGCAAGAATTAAATGAATTCCAGCAGCCCTTGCTTTCTGGGCGATTCTTGCAATTAATTGCTCCACTTTTTTTCCTACGACCATCATCATGTCAGCTAGTTCGTCAATCATGACTACGATGTAAGGTAGGGTTTGCAAGATTGGCGCTGTCTCATCCATCGAATCAGTAGCCTTCCATAGTGGATCATGCAAAGGGTTTCCATTGGCTGCCGCTTCATTAATTTTGGTGTTAAAACCAGCAAGATTTCGCACGCCTAAGGCAGACATTAAACGGTAGCGTCTTTCCATCTCACCTACACACCAGCGTAAAGCAGAGGCAGCCTCTTTCATGTCAGTCACAACAGGCGTTAATAAATGAGGGATACCATCGTAAACGGATAGCTCCAACATTTTAGGATCGACCATAATCAATCGTACTTCATCGGGAGTTGCTTTAAAGAGGATGCTTAAAATCATTGCATTAATACCAACTGATTTTCCTGAACCTGTGGTTCCAGCAACCAGTAAATGAGGCATTTTTGCTAAATCAACGACCATTGGATGACCGGCAATATCAACCCCTAAAGCCAAGGTCAGCGGTGAATGAGCTTGTTGAAATACATCTGCAGAAAGTACTTGGGATAAGCAAACCATTTCGCGATGTTGATTGGGTAATTCAAGGCCAACTACTGTTTTACCCGGGATAACTTCCACCACCCGAACAGAGGTAACCGAAAGAGAACGGGCTAAATCTTTAGCAAGGGCTGTAAGCTTGGAGACTTTTATGCCGGCTGCTAATTGCAATTCAAAACGTGTAATCACAGGACCTGGATGAACAGCAACAACATCAGCTTGGATACCAAAATCAAGCAAATGTTGCTCAACTTCTCGCGATACATTTTCCAGTTCCTGATGAGTATAACCGCCCATTGCTTTGCCTGGCTTTCCCTTATCCAACAAACTTAAAGAAGGTAACCCCGCAGAAACTAAAGATTGTCCTTTGATACTTCGAGTTTCTTTCGGCTGCTCTTTAGAAGGCTCTCTAGAAATCTCTTTTGTCGGTTTTGCCGCTGTTGTAGGTGAAATTGAGGGCCCTGCACTAAGGCTAATTGGCTCTGAACTTGGATTGCTCATCAATTTTGTCTCAGGCTTTTCTTTGCGGAATAATTTGGGTTCTGCTTTGCTCATAGCAACAGAAGTTTCTTTTCTTTTAAAGTGTTTTAATTTGGACCTAAAAACTCGAGAACTGGCGATTAAACTACTAACTGTCCCATTTAAAATAACCAAAGCGAAAGAACCTAGTTTTTCTGTGGCCAGCACCCAAGAAAGTCCAGTTAATAAGGTTACTCCAACTAAAAAAATCGCTAATAAGAGGAGACTGGCTCCCTGAAAATTCATCGCATATTCAAAACCGCCTGAGACAAAGCTACCAAGGACGCCTCCTGCGCTATGAAAGCTATCAATCGGTTTAATCTGTCGTTCTAAACTTAAAAGGCCGCAACCGCCAATCATCAAGAAAATTAAACCAGAGCCACGGAGAAACATAGCTACTTTGTTAGTCAGTTCAAGCCTGCGATGATCTTTTAAAATAAACCAAGATAAATAAGCAACACAAAGAGGCAGGAGAAAAGCGAAATAACCAAACAGCAAATACAAGGCATCGGAGAGGTAGGCGCCTACCTGACCGCCGGCATTGGCAACTTCAGCAGTGACCTTCGATACATGCGACCAGCTCGGGTCCGTTAATTCGTAAGTACTTAAAGAAAGCAAAACGAATAAAACACCAGCAGTTAGAAGAATGAAAAGACCTTCATTGATACGATTAATAAAAAAATTTGGCAGGTTTTTTTTAGGTTTTCTTGGCTTATTACCCACTTGTTGTTTTCCCATAACCTTTTCATACGCGCTATTTTGTCATAGTATTTGCCATCTTAACATATTTAATGAGGAAGGCAGAGATAATGAGCAAAAGCAATCACCATCGATTGATAATTCTTGGCTCAGGGCCTGCGGGTTATACCGCAGCAGTTTACGCCGCACGCGCAAATTTAAAACCTGTACTTTTAACAGGGATGCAACCTGGTGGTCAATTAACTACAACGACAGAGGTCGATAACTGGCCAGGCGACATCGAAGGCTTAATGGGCCCTGCTCTGATGGAACGCATGCATCAACATGCTGAGCGCTTTGAAACAAGCATCATTTTTGATCACATCACCAATGCCGATTTGCAACAACGTCCCTTTGTTTTAAAAGGCGACAGTGAAACCTATACCTGTGATGCTTTAATCATTGCAACTGGCGCTTCTGCACGTTATTTAGGGCTTGAGTCAGAAAAAGCCTATCAAGGTCGCGGAGTTTCAGCTTGCGCCACCTGTGATGGCTTTTTTTATCGCAATAAGACCGTTTGTGTCATCGGCGGTGGTAATACAGCTGTTGAGGAAGCGCTTTATCTATCTAATATTGCCGCTTCAGTAACTCTTATTCATCGTCGTGACAGTCTGCGTTCTGAAAAAATATTACAAGATAAGCTCTTTGAAAAAGCGAAAACGGGCAATATCAAAATCATTTGGCATAATACTTTAGAAGAAGTGCTCGGTGACAGTATGAAGGTAACCGGGGTGCGCATCCGCAATGTGCTTGATAACTCTATCCAAGAACTTAACCTTGATGGTGTTTTCATTGCTATTGGTCATGATCCTAATACTGGATTATTTAAGGAACAGCTCAAAATGAAGGATGGTTACTTGATAATTAAGTCTGGACTTGAGGGCATGGCTACTGCAACTTCAATTCCTGGGGTGTTTGCTAGCGGTGATGTGGCGGATCATGTTTATCGACAAGCCATTACTTCAGCAGGGTTTGGCTGCATGGCGGCCTTGGATGCTGAAAAATATTTGGATGACTTAGGCGAAAGCAATTAAATCGCCCGTTTTTTTATCGGATGATGACCTTAGTTTTCCGAATCCTCAAAACAGTAATGAGGAAGGACTGCTGGCAATAGGTGGTGACTTGTCGCCAGAACGTCTATTGCTGGCTTATCAACAGGGTATTTTCCCTTGGTTTGAGCCAGGGGGGCCCCTCCTTTGGTGGTCGCCTGATCCTAGACTTCTCTTAAATCCAACTGGTTTTAAATTATCACGCAGCTTGAAACAAGCGCTTAGAAAACCCCATTCCTTCAAAATTGATACGGCTTTTGCTGAGGTTATTCACTACTGCGCTAGCACAGAAGAACGCCTTAATAAGACTTGGATTAGTGATGAAATGTGTGAAGCTTATACTCAACTACATCTTCTAGGCTATGCCCACTCCTTTGAAATATGGTCGGATAATCAATTAATTGGTGGTTTATATGGACTCAGCCTTGGACGAGCTTTTTTTGGCGAATCGATGTTTCATTATGTACGTGATGCTTCAAAACTTGCATTTTATTACTTATGCCGTACTCTATCCGCCTGGAAATTTGATTTTATCGATTGCCAGTTGCCGACAACTCACTTAGAGAGCCTAGGCGCCGCGGTAATCAGTCGAAATGATTTTCTTCAACTTTTGCAAAAAACTTTAGAGCACCCGACACAACGAGGGCTATGGACCGATTTGAAGAGAGACTAGGGGATGATTTTATAAATTCCTTACTAAAATCAAGCAAGATTGAGAAAGAGCTGATTGCCATTTAGAGATTTATAGTGCATTATTTGCGCTTTATTCGATTTAATTTTTTGAGAGACCCATGGCGAAAGAAGATCACATTGAAATGCTTGGCACAGTTATAGACACTCTACCCAACACGATGTTTCGTGTAGAGCTAGAAAACGGCCATGTAGTAACGGCTCATATCTCTGGTCGTATGCGTAAAAATTATATCCGCATACTTACTGGCGATAAGGTAAAAGTAGAACTCACTCCCTATGATCTGAGCAAAGGGCGTATTATTTTCCGCGATAAGAATTAGTTCATTTTTGACGAGAAAATTCTCATGTTTGAAAGGTCGGGCCTGGGGCCCGACCTATGCTTTTTGAAAGTTTTTCGGGAAGTCAGAGGTAACAAATTCTAATGTCCTGCAATGGTCATTTGCTCAAGCAGAATAGAGCCGCAGCGTGTGGAGATGTTTGGGTTACGATCATTGCCCACAGCGATTATCGCTTTGAACATATCTTTTAAATTACCAGCGATAGTAATTTCCTCTACAGGATATTGAATTTTGCCGTCTTCAACCCAAAATCCGCTAGCTCCGCGTGAATAATCACCTGTTAAGCCATTAACCCCCTGCCCCATTAATTCGGTCACAAGCAAACCTTTATCCATTTCTCGCAATAATTCTTGCAAGCCACCTGCAGTAGGATCAACTGTAAGATTATGAACACCGCCGCTATTCGCTGTCGTTTTTAATCCCATACGTCGTGCTGAATAACTGCCCAAAACGTATTGCAGGATTTTTCCATCTTGAACAAAGACATTATCTCGTGTTGGTACTCCTTCAGAGTCAAAAGGTGAACTGCCTAAGGCTCTATGAAGCAAGGGTAATTCATAAATTTTTATAGTATTGGGAAAAACTTGTTGACCTATCGAATCCAATAAAAAACTATTCTTTCGGTATAAATTGTTACCACTGATTGCGTTGATAAAGCTTGAAATAAGTGAGCTTGAAACTCGCGAAGAAAATAATATCGGTACTTTTTGTGTCTTTAATTTTTTAGCACCTAAACGCTGGGTAGCTCGCTCAACAGCAGATTTTGCCAAACGCTCTAGACAGTCTAAATCTTCCGGTCTTCTTGCGGTAGTGTAATCATAATCACGCTGCATCGATTCACCCTCTTTAGCGATGAGAGAACAACTGATACTGTGACGAGTAGCTTTAATAATTCCTTCAGCACCATAAGTATTAGCAAAGGCATTACAAAAAGCATAAGTAGAAAAATTAACGCCATCAGAATTAGCAATTCGCTTATCCAAAGATAAAGCAAGAGCTTCGCATGCTAGAGCCTTTTCTATCGCTTCAGGAGGGCTAATATCCCAGGGGTAGTAAAGATCTAAATCAGTGAAATGGTTATTGATTAACTCCTTATCAGCAAGACCAAAACAGGGATCTGCAGCACTTACTCGGGCAATATCGCAGGCTGCTCCCACTAAGGTGTCTAAAGCAGCTGGTGAAGTATCCGTACTCGATGCTCCTCCTTTACGATGCCCCATATAAACAACAAGACTTACCCCTTTATCTTCACTAAAGGCCACTGTTTCAACATCGCCCATACGCACATCCACTGAGTAACCACTATCGTGATTAACAGAGACCATCGCATCAGTTGCGCCCTGTGCTTTAGCACGAGCTAATACATCATGCATTAATTCAGTTAAATTGTTGGTTGACTTAAATGCCACTCTATTGCTATTTTCCCCAGATGCTTCCATGGTGATTCCGCCCCTATTAAAGTTTGTTCATAAGGATACAAGATTAATATGCCCAGGCAAACCATTGACCTAATAAAATGGCTGACCCGAGCCTTTAAATGTTTAACGATTGCTTTATTGCTGTTGTTTTTTACCAATTATAGTAATGCCGACAGCACCTGGCGAACGCTAGCACCAGGCATCGAATACCAGGATCTTGATGGCAGTTTCTTAACGCCTTGGTCTCATGTTCATGTCTTTCGTATTAATCTTAAGGAAAATGAACTCTCTCTTGTCTCAGCGAAAGATCTAGCGCTTGATCATGCCTCTATAGAGGAGTATGCCGAATTCAGCAAAGCTTTGGTCGCAATTAATGGTGGTTTTTTTGATAGCAATTATAAACCGCTAGGTTTGCGAATTGATGATAAACGCGAGAAAAGTCCAGCCAAAAATATCAGTTGGTGGGGCATTTTTTACGTTAAAAATCAAAAACCTCACCTCGTTAGCTACTCTCAATATAGCCGTGACCCGCAAATTGAATTTGCCATTCAAAGCGGGCCTAGGCTTTTAATCAATAACCGTATCCCCCCTCTTAAACCCGGTAGAGCCGAACGTTCAGCCTTAGGTTTCACACTTGATGGACGTGTGATTATTTTAGTAACTGATAATATGCCACTCTCTACAACGGAGCTTGCCCAACTGATGAAGGCCCAGCCGCTCAACTGTGAAAATGCCCTTAATCTTGATGGAGGAAGCTCAAGCCAATTACGAGCGCACCTGAATTCTTTTCAATTAGATGTACATGGATTTTCCAATGTGAGTGATGCGGTTATTGTCCGGGCAAAAATTTAGGGTCTGGTTAAATTTCTACTATCTTGCGTTGCAAATATTTTAAAATTTTTCTCTGTAAGATAAAAAACGATTTGCCAACATTTATGTCACCCCACAAAACTTACACACCTTATCCACAGCTTATACCGTATTTATCCTCTTGACCTGAGGGAAAAAACACAATATATGGGCAAAAATTTATTTTTACTACAACATATTGTGTGTTTGGGTAACTATACTTTAAGATATGAATCGTCCAGTTATTTTAGGGACCACCTATTTCACGGAATGCAATTAGGTGTGACAAACAAACTTCAGTGGAGAAAACATGTCTGAGATTCTAGAACCGGTAAAAGATGTACCGCAAACAAGTCAACTGGAATTGACCGCTAATGCCCCGGGTTCATTGAAAACCATCAAACGTAATGGCAAAGTTGTAGCCTTTGATGATAGCAAGATTAAAGTTGCGATAACCAAAGCATTTATCGCCGAAGAAGGTAAAAATGCAGCTGCATCGAACCGTATTCATCAGCAAGTTGATGAAATCACTCGACAAATTACCCAAGCTTTTAATCGTCGTCTGCCAACCGGCGGCACCATGCATATTGAAGATATTCAAGATCAGGTTGAGCTTGCCTTAATGCGTAACGGCGAATATAAAGTGGCCCGCGCTTATGTTCTCTATCGTGAAGAACATCGTAAGGCTCGCGCAACTAGTCCAAACCAGCAAGCGATTGATAACAAAACCTTATTAATCACCATGCCAAACGGCAAACTTCTACCCTTAGACATGGATCGCGTTAATACAATTGTTGCTGAAGCCTGCCGTGAATTGGCACATGTCAAAGCAGAACCTGTTATTAAAGATGCAATGCGTAACCTCTTTAATCAGGCGAAACTTGAAGATGTCCATAAAGCCCTGATTATGTCGGCTCGTGCACTCGTCGAAAAAGAGCCTAATTACACTTATGTCTCAGCACGTCTTCTGCTAGATAGCCTCCGCACAGAAGCATTAAGTAAATTGCAGGTTCAATCCGAAGCAACCTTTGATGAAATGACAGCTCTCTACCCTGCTTATTTTAAGTCTTATATTGCTCAAGGCATTAGCCAAGGCATCCTTGACCATAAACTCAGCGAATTTGATTTGGAGAAACTCGGCAAGGCCCTATTGCCTGAGCGCGATATGAAATTCACCTATTTGAGTTTACAGACCCTTTATGATCGCTATTTCATTCATGAAGACGGCGTGCGTTACGAATTACCCCAAGCCTTTTTTATGCGTGTCGCTATGGGTCTTGCTATTCGTGAAAAGCATCGCAATGAGAAGGCTGTTGAGTTTTATCTGCTCCTTTCTTCTTTTGATTACATGTCTTCTACGCCAACCCTCTTTAATTCAGGTTCCGTAAGACCACAATTATCAAGCTGCTACTTAACAACTATCCCTGATAATCTTGATGGAATTTACTCAGCCATTAAAGACAATGCTTTGTTGTCTAAATTTGCTGGCGGCCTGGGTAACGATTGGACTCCCGTTCGTGCGATGGGTTCACACATCATAGGAACCAATGGTAAATCACAGGGTGTTGTGCCTTTCTTAAATGTGGCTGATGCAACTGCTGTTGCAGTTAACCAGGGAGGAAAACGCAAGGGAGCCGTTTGTGCTTATCTTGAATGCTGGCATCGTGATGTAGAAGAATTCCTTGAGTTACGTAAAAATACAGGTGATGACAGACGCCGTACTCATGATATGAATACAGCCCTTTGGATACCTGATTTATTCATGAAGCGCATGTATGAAGATGGCGAATGGACACTTTTTTCACCAGAGGAAGTACCTGAGTTGCATGAGCTCTATGGTAAAGCCTTTGAAACAAAGTATGTTGAATATGAAGAAAAAGCACGCCTTGGCCAAATCAGAAATGTTAAAACCTTAGCTGCTGTTAAACTATGGCGTCGCATGCTGTCAATGCTGTTTGAAACCGGTCATCCTTGGCTTACTTTCAAAGATCCTTGCAACCTTCGCTCACCGCAACAACATGCTGGGGTAATTCATAGTTCTAACCTTTGTACTGAAATTACACTCAACACGTCGCAAGATGAAATTGCGGTCTGCAACCTAGGCAGCGTCAATCTACCAGCACATATTATTAACGGTAAATTGGATCGCAAAAAATTAAAACAAACGATAAGTACAGCTGTTCGTATGCTCGATAATGTAATCGATATTAACTACTATTCGGTTCCACAAGCACGCAATTCAAATCTGCAGCATCGTCCAGTGGGCTTAGGGCTAATGGGTTTTCAGGATGCTCTTTATGTACTAAAGCTCGATTACACTTCCAAAGAAGCAATAGAATTTGCTGACGAATCGATGGAGTTAATTAGCTATTATGCAATCGAAGCCTCTTGTGAATTGGCTAAAGAACGCGGCAGCTACTCTAGTTATGAGGGCTCACTGTGGTCTAAGGGTATTCTGCCAATTGATTCCATTAATTTATTACAACAAACCCGTAATCAATATCTGGAACAAGACCGCTCTCAACGCTTAGATTGGGAAAGCCTGCGGGTTAAAGTGCGTACTCAGGGTATTCGTAATTCCAATGTCATGGCTATTGCTCCCACAGCAACCATTTCCAATATTTGTGGTGTATCGCAATCGATTGAACCTACCTATCAAAATCTTTATGTGAAATCGAATTTGTCAGGTGAGTTTACAGTGATAAATCCTTATCTGGTTGATGAGTTAAAAGCACTTAACCTCTGGGATGAGGTAATGGTCAATGACTTAAAATATTTTAATGGATCTGTACAGCCAATCAGCCGAATTCCTGCTGAATTGAAATCGCGCTATGCAACTGCCTTTGAAATTGATCCGATGTGGCTGGTGGAAGCAGCATCTCGCCGCCAAAAATGGATAGATCAAGCACAATCACTAAATATTTACATGGCAAAACCTTCAGGTAAAAATTTAGACAAGTTATATAAAGAAGCCTGGCTTCGCGGCTTAAAAACAACCTATTATTTACGTAGCTTAGGCGCTAGCAATGCTGAGAAATCAACACTTAGTGATGGCGCTCTTAATGCGGTCAAGGTCGAAAATGAGCCGAAAGTGTGCTCTATTATTGACCCAGACTGTGAAGCTTGTCAGTAAATGAATGAGGAGAATTGTATGGCAACACCAGATATAGAACAAAGAAAATCAGCCAATTATGTAAGTGCGGCAGGTCTTGAATCTTTAGAGATGGGTGCTGATCGTATTCAGGTTGATGACAAAAAAATCATTAACTGTCGAGCTGATTTAAACCAATTGGTTCCTTTTAAATATACTTGGGCTTGGGATAAATACCTAACCGCTTGCGCAAACCATTGGATGCCCAATGAAATTAATATGAGTGCCGATGTTGCTTTATGGAAAGATCCTAATGGTTTAACTGCTGATGAGCGTCTAATCATCCTACGTAATTTAGGTTTTTTCTCAACAGCTGACTCTTTAGTGGCTAATAATCTGGTATTGGCCGTTTATCGCCATATTACCAATCCAGAATGCCGTCAATACTTATTGCGACAAGCTTTTGAAGAAGCAATCCATACTCACGCCTATCAATATGTTATTGAAAGTTTAGGTCTTGACGAAGCAGCTGTCTTTAATATGTATCGCGAAATCCCTTCTGTGGCTTCCAAAGCGACTTGGGCCCTACCCTTTACGCAAAGTTTAGCTGATCCCACTTTTCATACTGGAACACCAGAAGCTGATCAACGTTTATTACGTGACCTGATTGCATTCTATGTCGTTTTTGAAGGTATTTTCTTTTATGTGGGTTTCACTCAAATTCTATCCATGGGTAGACGCAATAAAATGGTAGGAACTTCTGAGCAATTCCAGTATATTTTGCGCGACGAATCCATGCATATGAATTTTGGTATTGACGTGATTAATCAAATCAAAATTGAAAATCCCCATTTATGGACTCCTGCATTTAAAGAAGAAATCATTCAATTAATCAAAGATGGGGTTGAATTGGAATATCAGTATGCCAAAGACACAATGCCACACGGTATTTTAGGAATGAATGCTGAAATGTTTGAAGAATATATCCATTACATTGCAAATCGTCGTCTTAACCAGATAGGTTTAGCCGAGCAATATCCAGGTGCAGAAAACCCCTTCCCTTGGATGAGCGAAATGATGGATTTGAAAAAAGAGAAAAACTTCTTTGAAACTCGAGTCATCGAATATCAAGCTGGTGGCACACTCAGTTGGGAAGATGAAGTCTAATCCAAAGATATTGCTGTAAAAAACGGAAGTTGAATCGCAGTCAACCGAAGTAACATCGCAGTCTTCCCCAGTCTTAAAAACTGGGGATGTTTAATTTTTAACTCTAGCTATTGGTGTTTCCCCATTATTTCGTTGTTGATCAGATGATTTTTATACTCAAATCAGAGTAATCATTCTTCTGTCTTGTGGCACTTTTATTTTCCATTTCTTCTTTTTCAGAGAAAAAACCATTCGATTGAATTACCCGGATAAAGCCTTTTTTATTTCTATTAAAGATACCCTGGGGACATAATTGCAGCATTTCTAAAGCAATGAATTGAGTTAGCTCAAAGGGAAGGAATGAATCAGAGTTTTTCTTTGGCTGCATTATTTTAAAAAATTCAAAGCAGGCTTTTATAATGGGAAATGAATGATGAATATCCCTGGCAATGGAATTCATATCAAAAAGTGAGGTAGAGTCCTTATGAAAAACGCGACAAGGGTGTTGAATTCCCTCTTTTTCCATCAATTGATTTAAGTCTTTTAATTCTAGCACTGGCAAAACACTGCCAAAAAGTCGATTAATTGATTTATTTTTCTTTAGAAATTCCTGTAGATCATTGCTTTCAATAAATCGCGAATCGACTCGAATGACTTTCAAATTGGACTGAGCAAAAACGGTCAGCTCGCTAGCATTGACACGATATTTAGGACCCTTTAATTCCTCAATAAATATAAGCTCTTTTATAAGTCTTCCCATTGTGACTTCGTCAATCCACATTATAAGCTCAAGCTTGGTTATCGAGGGCTGCAGATTCAATTGTTCAATAAAATAATCGGTGATTCCTGGAGTATTAAAATCAATGTGTTTCAGGATCAAGGGCATTTTACTATCAAAAGAAAAATTTATTAGCCCATCTACTTTCGATCTTTGCTCTTTATTAATAAGGGAAATTATAAACTTATCTATAAAAGAACCTACTGTAAAATGGAATAAACTAATTAGGGGGAACAAACAAAGGATGAGTATGATGCTCGTTAGCGAACGCACTATAAGATCAAAAATAAAAAAGGGGATTACTATAATTCGAATAATATTTTCAGCAGCTCTTTTACCACAGAGCCACTCAAGCGGACCCAATATAAAAAGGAAAAAGTAGGAAATTAATAGAGGAATAAGCAAGCAAAGATAATCATAGAGCCCTAAACTTTCTCCATAGTTATAATTACCAGGACTACTTCCAAAAATAACCCAAAACGTGGCATGAACTCGTTTTTGTAAGGTAATATTTGAATAGTAAAAATTGGATAAAGGCTTAAAGATATTAAACATACGTGTTATTCTCAGGACAGCAAGGCTTGATATTGTACACTTTACTGATTGGATATCAAGAACGACTACGGCTAACGCCTCAGGAATTCTGTGTTGGTAGGGGAAAGAACCCCTCCCAACACTTATTACGCTAAGCTAACCCGCCCTGAAGGACGAGGTCTTGAGCCTTTTGATCAAATCCGTATTAAGTTCCCCAAATTATTTTGAAGAGCTTCTATGCGAATTTTAATTTTTAGCTCTATTTTCTTATCATCGGGTCTACTCGATTTTGCCTGACTGTTAAAATCCAAGGACGCTTGATAATGCTCCAGGATCTCAGTTATTAAGTTAGAATTTTCTGAATCTTGGTTCACTAGTTCTTCTTTAACACGCGCTAAATGGTAAGAGAGGTTAGCTAAAATGCGCTCAGAATCTATTCGTTTCTGGTAATAGATAAAGGATTTATCAAGATGGATTATGCTCTTATACACACAATTAAGATCACCTGTTAGTTGGTATTTAGTTTTATAAAGTAATCCAATCGCTCCTTCAAAACGCCCCGCGCAGATTTTTTCCTTATTAAAAAAAGCATGCTTATTTGAGACCATAGAATTTTTTTTCAATTTGTCATGCAAATAATCAAGGCTAGTAAAGACAATGTCGACAGAACCTAGAAATTTATTTTGATTTGAATATTGGCTTAATTGATCACCCTTGTCTATCTTCTCTACCCCAACTTGTTTAAATTTGATACACCCCAATTCCATTATTCGTTTATAAATTTTATCTGGATACTGCCATTTTTTTTGCTCTAATTCATATTCGTAAATTGTAAAGTTTGGATCTTGCAATTTTTTTTGCTTCAATCCACATTCCAGTATATTGAATTTTGTATTTTTTAATTTTATTTTCTCTAATCCATATTCATAAATTTTGTTTAATTTTCCATCCTCATGCTTAAAGTTTACCCTGTCATAAAGGTTTTTTATCTTGGCTAATTCAGCTGCAATGGTATTAATTCCCTGATCATGCTCGCCTTGATTGATTTTAATACAATTCTGTTCTTTCAATAGAGACTTTATGTCGTCTAATTGTGCTAAGGCTTTATATTTATTTAAGAGTTGGTCAAGCTCATGGCTTTGGAGCGTAAGCTCAATAATACTGTTATAAGCTTTTGCATGTTCACCACCAGGGAGAGGTATTTTATGTTTCAAGCGCACTTCCAAATAAATACAAAATTTTGTTAGTTCTTGTTGTATTTTTTTTATCCGATTTGATAGTTCTTCGTCGACGGCTTGTAGCATTCCCAGACTAGGATCAATAGGGCGATGATCTTCTTCTTCCGTAGTTGAATCTTCGTCTGATGAGTTATCTTCAACGGCATATTCTTGGATAGGAATTTGTTTTCTTGGTTTTTTAATTGGTTGCAGCACTTTATGCTGTTTTTCAGCATTTATTAACTTATCTTGAGATGTTTTACACTGCTCTTCAAGTTTCCCTAACTTTTCTTTTAAAGATTCAACCTTGCTATTTATTATCTTTGATTTAAATCTCATGCTCTTAACTTGACGAGGAATTGTTACCCTATCTTTTAGTTCTTTAACTTCTATTTTAGCATTAATTTCTCTATTTGCTTTTCCAATCAATTCTGCTGTGTTCATTAAAAATTGAATTTCTGGTTGTAGCTTAAAAACTAACTTCATCAACTCTTGTTGATCATTGTCATTTATTTTCTGAACTTGTTCAAAGTTTTTAAATTCACGATCGATAAATGTTTTGATTAAGTCCATGATCGCAGAAAATATAGATGACCAAAATTTCAAAACATTTAAGCAATAACGTAAGGTATTGATGCTAACAAATTCACTCATATCCATCCCTCTTATCAGAGCTAAAGAGGGTTCGATATAGAGTTTTTTTAGATTAGACCAGGAACCAAGATAAGAATTAAGGGTTTCTACATTCAATTTCGAAGAGTTAACATAATATATGGTAATTGCCTCTACATATAAAACATCAAAGAGCCTTTGTCGTTGAGTTACGATGCTAAGATTGAGCATGTAGTAATTGACTACAAGTGAATATAACTGATATTCGAGTGGCAATCGATTCGATATTTTTAAATTTTGAAAGGAATTGTTTAACTGTGTTGCCTTGCTAAAAAAATCTTTACGCTCATTAATTAAAGGAGCCGGGTTTTGCCATAATAATTTCATAAATTTATTATAGGCTTTTCCAACGACTACAATTGAAATGCCACATTTTTTCGTAAATGCTGTTTCAAGCGATTCTAATTCAGGATAAATGTCATTAATTTCAGTTTCATTAAAGGTATGCAATTGTTCAAATAACCGGCGAATTTGCTCCTGAAAAGCGAAGTTAGCTTCAAATTCTAAAATCTTAATATTATCTTTAAGAGAGTAAAAAGCTTTGAGGAAGGAGATAACTGCATCTTCTTTTTTATGGATATACTGGGCAAATTCACCATGTAAAATCATTATTGACAGATGTAGGAGCAAAAATTCATTATTACAATGTCCCTTTTCGTTTAGGTTTATTACTAAGGAGCTGGTGTATTTTAGATTTAACTCAATTTCCAGTCCCAGCTTAAGTTGTTCACTTTTGGGCCAAGGCTCTTTTAATGCTTGCATTCGAATATAGTTGGTAATGTTTGTAGAATATTGATGTCTGCAGAATTTGACAGTGAATGCAATCAAATGGGGCAAGACTTCGTTTTGAATAAGTTGAATTGTTTCACTATCTTTCACTTCGGTTGAGCTACGTGTAGAAAAATAGACAATGAGGTAATAAATCTGCTCGTGAAAGGCCGAATCATCTTCCTTATATAATTGATCACCGTACATTTTTATAAATTCATAAGCACTGGAGAAAAGTTGAAATGCCGTTTTTTTTTTGCCAAAATAATCAGCATAGCAAGCACACAAGTGCATCATTTTGAAATGAAGAATTAAAGACTTATTACAAACCGTATCTTTCTGAAATAAAGTTTCAATTCTATCTAGAGAAGATTCCAGATCATTATGAATCGCAAAATCTAATTCTATTGAATGTTTCGATATGTAAACTTGTCCATCAACGAGCTTTGTATGTGAAAGTGGATCGCACCTTATTTCCAAAAAAGCGAGCGAATATTTAATATGATTCTGTTCCAAGGTTGTTAAATTAATCTCAGGGCGTTTTACAATTGCTAATGGCTGCATATCTTGGGTTTTTTTAGCTTTCATTTTAATTATCTTCTATTAATTGATTAAACTTTGTAAGGAAAAATTGTAGCGTCTCTAATTGTTATCTATTAACTAGAGGTGGGTATTCCAATGCCCATGATGGATATCCAATATCTAGTCTCATTTGGGTGAGATAGAGTGGATGCTGCTTTCCATTGCAATGGTGATTTACCTAGAGATGATATTCCCAGGCTCCTGGTTCAAAAAAGCCGCAATACGCCCCTCATTATTATCACCATTAAATTTTAGGCCAAGTATAATTGAAAATAATCAGGTAAAACACCTCACACAATGATTTAAATAAAACCATTAGAAGTTCAACAGAAAAATTATTCAAAACAGCTACTAAGTGAGCTTTTTAATCGTTAGGATATCTGTTATATATGGATCTAAAGGATATGAAATCAATAAAAGGAATTTGTGAATGAATACCGAACTGCCAAAACCACAATTAGGGACATCAAGTTCTAAGAAAACATCTCACCAAGTCAATCTACTTAAGGAAATGAACATCAATGAACAAGATATCGAACGTCGTAAAGAATGGTTAGAGTTTACAAAAAACGATGTCGCCCACCTAGCTGAATTAAACCCTATTGCCCAAGGTTATTCTGCTGAACTCATTAAATCGCTCAATGCTCACTTTAAAAAATTCGAGGAATCTAGTCAGATTTTTGAGAATCCGGAAGTACTTAAGCGCGTTAAGATACTACAAAAAGAATATTTTTTAGGGTTAACGCAAGGTAATTACGATAGTAAATATATCGAAGAACGCTTAAATGTGGGATCTGTGCATGCCAGTATCGGATTAGATGTAAAATGGTATCTCGGTGCTTACAATTTTTATATACAGGCAGTAGGTAATAAAATATTTGAAGCCTTTAAGGATGATCCTGACAAAATAAAGGACTTATTTCTTTCTCTAATAAAACTTGTTTTTATGGATATTGGTTTAGCTATCGATACTTATATCTATGAGCGTGAAATTACAATCCATGATCAACAAGAAATCTTAAAGGAGTTATCAACTCCTGTCTTACAAGTACGTGACGAGCTGTTAATTTTGCCTATTGTAGGCGCAATTGATGAACAGCGAGCCAAGTTACTCACAGAAACTTTACTAATCTGTATTAGAGACCGACGCGCTAAGGTAGTTGTTATGGATATTACGGGAGTTTCCACAGTAGACTCACGAGTAGCAAATCATTTGTTACAAACAGTCGATGCTTCTCGTTTAATGGGAGCGACTGTTATTGTTACAGGACTTTCACCGGAAGTAGCGCAAACTTTAGTGACTATTGGGGTTAATCTAGCTAAGTTAAATACAGTCGGTGATTTACAAGGCGGGCTGGCAAAAGCTGAGCGACTACTAGGTTATAACATCACTCGAGAGAAGGTTGAAAACCCTGAGTCTAAATAATAGGATTTCTTGATATGCAAATCCCAATCCTTAAACAAGATCTCTTTTTAATTGTTAGCATTCAAACAATAGTTAGTGATGGTGATTTAATTTCATTAGAGAATGAGTTATCTATCAAAGTAGGAGAATATCGTTCAAAGGGCGTGATTATTGATGTCACCACAATGGACGTGATGGACTCATTCTCCACAAGAACATTGAGGAATATTGCCCACACTTTAAAACTACGAGGGGCGGAAACTGTAATTGTTGGGATTCAACCTGAGGTTGCTTTTGCGATGATACAGCTCGGGCTTAAATTGGATGATGTACTGACAGCATTAAATTTAGAAGATGGACTTCTAATGTTAAATGCCCATTTTAAAGAAAAAAATAATGAACGATAGGCAAAGCATTCCTATTAATAATGAACTCGATATTGTTATCGCTCGACAAAAAGGTCGTGAGTTAGCAAAGAATTTCGGGTTTACTTTAGTTGATTTAGCCTTGATTGCCACAGCTATTTCAGAATTAACCCGCAACATTATTACCTATGCTCAAAAGGGAATCCTCATTATAGATGCTTTGGAAGAAAATAGAAAAATAGGAATTCTAGTGATTGCTAGTGATGAAGGCCCTGGCATCGAAAATATTCAGCTAGCCATGCAAGATGGCTATTCCACTAGCACAAATAGCTTAGGTTTAGGCCTACCAGGTGTGAGGCGATTAATGGATGATTTTGAAATAGAGTCAGAGCTAGGAAAAGGCACGATTGTTACTATTAAAAAATGGATATCTTAAATGACTATTTCTTTAAAACAAATACAATATGACGTTATTTTTGAAGCTTTGGAAGGAGAAACAGTCTGTGGAGATCATTATTTAATAAAAGAGCTCAGAGATTCCACCTTACTTATGGTAGTGGATGGATTAGGGCATGGGCCTGACGCCGCCCATGCAGCAAAAACAGCTATTGAAACCGTGGATGCCCATGCTGCAAAGCCCATTGAAACCCTATTTGAACTCTGCCATCAGGCGCTTAATCAAACACGAGGAGCGGCTATTACTATTGTTAAATTGGACCTTAATTATAATATGACTTATAAAGCCATAGGTAACGTAATGGGTGTCCATTGGCATATCGATGAAAGATCAAAATTAAAACAAAAATCGTTTTTATTGGAGGGTGGTATAGTCGGGTATGAACTACCTTTATCATCGACAGTAAGAGAAGTCAGCTGCCAAGCTGGCGATACGATTATAATTGCTACTGATGGTTTAAAAAATCAATTTGAAACTGAGCCACCAAGGTTTGAAACATCGGATAAAATTGCAGAACAACTCTTCTCTACTTATCGTAATAAAAAAGATGACGGCCTAGTTTTAGTTGCGCGATTAACGTAATACACATTTGAAAGGATTTTTTCCAAAGGGATTTTAATGCAGAAAATTTCAATTAATCAAATGCCAGTAGGTATTTTTAAATTAAATAAAAAAAAACAAATGCTTTATGTTAATCAATATTTCTGCAATATTTCAGGCTGTTCTGAAACACAGTTACTGGGTGAGAAGTGGCTAAACTCAATTCACCCTAACGATTTACTCTCTTTTATTAACCCCTTAGAAGAAAGTATGGAAAAGGTCACTTCATATCAATTTGAGTGTCGATTCATCGATGCAGATAAAAAAGAAATTTGGATACTATGTCATGTCGCGCCGGAAAAAACAAAAGGAACTAAAGTTGATTTCATTGGCATTGTTACTGATATAAGCGAGCTTAAGAAGACTCAAGATGCCTTGCAAAAATTAGCAACTTTTGATCCCCTAACAAAATTACCTAATCGATATTTGTTTGAAGAGCTACTCGCTAAAAGCTTGTCGCGTGCCAAAAGAAATAAGACAACCTTAGCCTTGTTATATCTCGATGTTGATTTTTTTAAAAATGTAAATGATTTTTTTGGCCATGGAATAGGTGATGATTTTTTAAAAGAGATTGGCAACAGGCTACGACAAAGCGTTAGGACTGAAGATTTTATTGCTCGCTTAGGCGGTGATGAATTCGCAATTATTCTTGAAGATATTGTAAACATCCGCGTAATTAATATTGCAGCGCAACGTATTATTGACGATTTTAGCAAGCCATTTACTATTGGGAAAAATGAGATAATATCAAGCTTAAGTGTTGGTATTTCCGTATTTCCCCTTGAGGGGACCACCGCGGTTACTATTGTCCAGCATGCTGACCAGGCTCTTTATCAGGCAAAAGACTCAGGTCGAAATTGTTATAAATATTACAATCAAACTATGCAGAACCAATTAAAGCGATACATGCTGATTGTAGAACAATTGCGTAATGCCATACTAGAAAATCAATTTGAACTCTACTATCAGCCAAAAATTAACGTGCAGAATTATGCATTAGTAGGTATGGAAGCGTTGTTAAGGTGGAATAACCCAGTTATTAAAAATGCTTCCCCAGCAGAGTTTATTACTATCGCTGAAGAAACTGGGTTAATGAATAAAATTGGAGATTGGGTAATTAAAACCGCACTACAGCAGTATAAAAAATGGCATTTAAATACGGATAAAATGAAAGACATCACTATTTCGATTAACATATCACCCTGTCAATTGAATGATAGTTCTATTATTGAAACGCTGACTGCAGTACTCAAAGAGACCGAAATCCCAACGCAAAATATTCTTTTTGAACTGACTGAAACCGCTGTGATGAAAAAGGCTTTAGATAATAAATCAGTCTTACAGATTTTTTTAATGGAATTAGGAATAAAAATTTCTATTGATGATTTTGGAACAGGCTATTCATCCCTTACCTATCTGAAACAATTGCCTATTCAAGAACTTAAAATTGACAAGTCATTCATCGATGATATTGGTATAAATAAAAATTCGGAAGTGATTACCAAAGCGATTATTAATTTAGCATTAACACTGGGTTTAGATGTTGTTGCTGAAGGTGTGGAAACAAAAGAACAATTGGATTTCTTGCTAGAAAACAACTGTACAGTTATACAAGGTTATTACTTAAGCAAGCCCTTAAGTACAGCTCAGATGACGGCTTATCTTGGAGCTCTACCATAAAGCTTTCTTTTCTTTTTTTGATAAAAATGTTCTCTAATTTAAGCTGCGACTGAATATTTCCTGGGTTCAAATTGTCCTACATTGCTAAGACAATCATTAATTATTTTGTAATTGTTTTGTTTTTTGATGAGATTTTGGCTGGAAACCCGGTTATCGCTGACGCGCTAACCAGGCTACATTTTTTTTAATAAGGAATAGTTTGCGAAAAAGAACAACATGATAAACACCATTTAACAAAATATAAGCAATTATAATTAAATAAATACTTAATGCAAATAAATAGAACAATAAAGAACCTTGAGTACGAATCGTAATCAAGGTTTATCATTAATTGTTACAG
>JACCWL010000132.1 GCA_013697645.1 Tatlockia sp.
TTTTCCTGCCTTACCTCAAGCTCATTAATATCATAGGGTCGCCTATCTACAAATAAATAGATTAGCTCTGATAAAAAAAACTTCCCCAAGGATGAGTCGAGATTGATCTCATATTCATAGGATTGATAATCACGTTTTAATTTATGTTTCCCTTGTGAAAGTGGTCTATGAAACTCGACACCTGCGCCAAGATTAAGGATGGAAGCAGCGTAGTAAGGACCTCGGCTTTGTAATTTTAAAATAGCAAAATGACCTGATTTATCGCCAGTCCATCCCGATGGAAGATAGCAATATCCTTTTTTTTCACAACGGCTAGCGATCTCAGAAGTTATTGCTTTTAAATCGATATTAAGTTCACCTGTTTCGGTAATTTTGCAACTTTGAAAGAGGTTGTGAAAAAAAACCACTTCATTGAAGGCTGAATTGATAGCATCACATTGGTTTTCTGTAAGACCTGAATTGATGAGTGGTTTAGCTTTATTTACCAATTCCTGAATAAACTTTAAAGCAATTAGACTCTGTCCGCCTTCCCATTGACTATTGCGAATCGCGCTTGTGCAATGCAACATGGCGAAACATTTTTCGTTATAGTCAGAAGAATCACCTGCCCAAAGGAGCTTTTCCATCTCTGTGTTATCAATTTCTAATTTGTTATCTTTATGGTCATTCTTTGTTTTCATGATACAACCTGATTGAATATAATATAAATTCTTGGGAGGGTGCTGGGCACGAGCTGCGGGATGTTAAACTAATAACCATTTTGGTTCAAGTAACGCTTAGTGATAAATAAAAAATCACATAACCCTATAATTTAATCAGCAAAACAACTCGTTATGATTATAATTAAACCAGATTGACTAATTAATCGCATTAAGGTAAAGTATGATTCATTTTATTACCATGGAATAAATCATGCCTAATTCAGAATATGCAGAAAGGTTCAATTGTCACTTAGAGCAATTATCAAAAAAATCATTTTTTAATAATAGACAAAAAACCCCCGATCAAATTATTAAACTAAATAATACGATAATCAAAGGGAGATATTTTTTATCAAGCGTTCTTGAATTGCAAAAGTTGTGTTTTAGTTATTTTGATGATTCAAAAAATGAATTTTATGATTTTTTTTTATGGAAAGCTGCTAATTTTTTAGACGAACCTACCTTAAAAAATTATGAAGCCCTGAAAGAAGATACCGACTTTTTAATATGGAAAAAATACAAGCATCAGCCTACCGCTTGTTTCAATGTTTACAATATTAGCCTTGGTTTAGCTATCTCGGGAGCGCTTGTTGGGATCATTTTCGGAACGGCCGTGTCATTGGGACCCTGGGGTATTGCTGTGATAGCAGTACTCGGTCTTGCTATCACAGCTTATGCTGCCTATAAGCTTTATCAAAATGCCAGGTTATATAATAGTAGTCAGTTAAATGAAATTATCGATTTTGTTGATTATATCAAACCCTTTTCTATATCTGAATCTATAAAACCTGAGCAAAATTATGCGGATGATAATGAACCTGTACCTTCATTTACTGCAGTGTAGTCTATTAAAGAGGGGCAGAGCCACAGACAAGCCGCGAGACGTAGTGAAGAGCTTTAGTAAGTGCCATTCGAGTATGACTCTTATTTAGGGGCTTAAAATTATACCTCGCGGAATAAGGAAGATTTAGAAATTGTCCTTTGCAGTACTTTGATACTTTGAATTATCAAAATCAAAGGTTTCAGCTTTAGATCGTCCCGCATTTTGGAAGAAATTGCACCAGTCGGTGTCTAAATGTTTTTGTTTGTCCGCATCTAGAGTATTGCGCAGCCGAAAAAAATTCTGTTGTAACTTTTGATTTTTTTCACGCTGTGGCGCTCTGCTGCTTATCAGGGTTAGATCCCTTGCTTGTTTACTCATTTCATATTGTTCTATATATTCGCGAAAGAGATTTTGCGGGATAATAGTAGCCGGCAGTTCTGCTTTTAGATCTAAATCAAGAATACAATAAATTTCATAAAAAACACCCAAGGAACCGTTTCTGCCAATGCGTCCACTTTTTTGAGTATTTACCCTTCCAAGGCCAGGTTTGGCATTAATTCCGAGCTCGATGCTTTCAAAATCGGTTCCTCGCGAACCCGCCGCGGTCGCTAAGGTAATCATTTTCTTTTCCTTAGCGCGCAGGATTATCGTTTCCTCTGAAGGACGAAGTTCAGTATTTTGCGGTTCCTGGGTGTCATCGAGAATTTGGATATATTTTGTCAAATATTCCTTTGTAAAATTATGTTCCAATAAATAAACATAAAATTCATTGCATTCGTTGATGGTATTAAAGAAAACAATAGAGGAAAGTTCTTTTGTATGGGCATTGCCCAGGGCTTCGAGTATTTTGGCAAAATGCTCCTCTTTGTCGGCAGTATAAATAGGCGGAAAATGGTAGGAACGATTGTAGCAATCCACTGGTGGAGACTCTGGTTTTTTAAGATTAATTCTTTTAGGCCAAGCGAAGCCCTCGGTGGCATGACGTTTCGCTCTGGGCATTTTTACGGTTAATTCAACTTGTAAAAGCTCTTTTATCAATTTTTCTACGGCTTCTTCTCCGATTGTTCCAGTAAAACCCCAACAGGAGGCGAAATTTTCCTGCAAATAAAAAGCAATATCACCCTCAGCAATAACCTCGCTTAATCCAGGAACGCTAAGGTTTGGATGACCATTTGCTCTTTCCCAGGCAGACACACATTGATGAATGGCTTCAGACCATTGGGAAACTTTATCAACTCGACCAGTGGTTTCTTTATGAACAATTCGGATAAATTCGTCTGATTCTTTGCTTTCGATGATGTAGTCGATTTCTTCAAGACATTGCATACTTGAGACTGCCGCTTTAAGCCAAAAATCGAGATTTTCATCCTCATCTAAGTTTTGTTCTTGATAGTAGGGAAGCTTTGCCAAAGAATCTCTCAGGATGCGGCGATGTTCTGCAAGTTCGCTGGCTTTAGAATCGACAAGTGGGCCCCGTACGACCTTATTTAATTGCATTAGGAATTCGATGAACTCGGAACTTGACTCTACTGACTCACGCGAAATTTGCATAGTGGTTTGGGCATGGACATCCAGCACTACATTATCCACTTCATCGATAATTGCGAGCTGTTTTTTAGTTGATTTCTGAGCACAAGAGTTGAGCTTGGCAAGCCTTTCACCCAAGACGGCATTTGCAATGTCTATATAATGAATTGAACTCTCCTCAATCTCATTCGGCGAATCATTCTTGTTCGTAACTCTGAGCTTAACTTTAGAGGCCAGGGTTTGTAGCTTTTCCGAAGCTTGTAGGGCTAAAAATTCATTATGGGTAATTACCAAAACCTGAGGCCCGTCTAAGGCTTGCAGTAATGCGCCAAGTTGAATAATGAAAGTTTTCCCTTCCCCCGTCTCTATTTGAAAGAGAGCAGGTGTTTTTAAAAACATTAAAAGAGATACTAATTGTTCTAAACGAAGCCATTCACCCTCGTATTTATTTTTTTCACAACGCGAAAGCCGCCGATAGGCTTCTCTTAAGAGGGCTATACGTTCTTCAAGGGCAGACTGTTGAATGTTTTCTAAGGCTAGATCCAAGTCTTCAGAACTCAGGGAATAATATTTTTCAACTAGACTATTTAGCACCTTTACCTCTTTACAAAGTTCAGCTGACTGTGCCTCATTAAGGGATATTTTGGCTAATAGCCCTTTCAAATCTTCTGTAGAATATTGATGGCTCTCTGTAAAACGGCGGCTTAGCTCAGACCTTTCATTCGCTAATGCATCCGGATAATAGATGTTGACTTCCGAGCGGTTTTTTCGGGGTAAGCTAAGCGCATAGGCTTTTAAGGCTTGCCAGTGCTGCTTCACAGCATAAAGTAATTCATAAAATTCAGTTTGGTGACTTGAGTTACTCCCTGCTTTTTGCACTCTCATCTCAAATTCAAGATCCTCCTCAAGGCCCAGTTTAGCTTTGTCTACTGTTCCCGCCCATAGATTTTGACATGAATCGATATGGGTTCCGGTTATTTTCTCCCATTCAACAATTGCTGCTTCCATTGCAGAGGGATCAATGTTTAGCGCGATAAAACGCAGATAAGCGGCGCGAAAATAGATAGCATCCTCCTTGCGATTCTGGATGCTTGGGAAACCTAGGTTTTTGAATTCTTCTGGACTAATCAAAAAAGGGTTAGCCAAATGAGGGTATTTTTCCTTAAATTTAGCTCGGAGCGTAGCATTGGCAATATAATAGCTATCAAAACACATGGAATGGTGGACAAAATTATAGCCAGCTCTTAATTGTGCCTTTGCTACTGAAATATCGAGTGGAATCTCATTGAAATATTTCAGTTGTAGTTTTTGCAAATTTTTGTTGTTTTCTAACAGAACGATACAATCCAGTCCGCCTTTTAACTCCATCAAGGGATCTTGAATCTCGCTAATATGCCCTTTATGTTGGCCACCAGCATAATCCAGTAGGGGTAAAGGCAGTCCTTGGGCTTTAAAAAAATCCAGAAAGTAAAACAATCCCTTGCAAATTTCGCCAAAGTTATAATAGGCGAGAGGGCGATATACTTCTGTCTTGGTTAAAGATTTAAACAAAATAAGTTCTTCAAAATTTAAGGTCGCCAAGCGGGATAGATATTCCATCTGCTGGGGATTATCAAAGACTTCGCCGTTTTCAATCCGGCAAAGATGATGTGAAAGAAAGAAATAGAGAAGCGGATAATTGTCATATCTCCCTAAAACCGAATACATAAAACTCACCTTTTCAAAGGCTACTAGCTTGTCTAAGAGGTTTAGGATATGTAAGGGATGAGAGGATTCCTTTGCAATCATTAATAAAGCTGCGAAGAACTGAGTTTTTTTATTCGAATAAAGATTGAGCTTATCGATTCGCTCAATCAGTCCTAAATGAGCATCTATCAAAGAGATATTCATTTGCTCTAAGGCTTTCAAAAAATCATCTTTAGTTGCTGTTTTATTGGTATTATTTTTATTCGCGTTCCTAACGTTAAGTTTATTGGCGTAAGGATCCATCAATAAATCGGCATCTTTGAGGTTTTTTAATTGCCAGTTACGATAGTCAGCATTAAATTTTAAGGTCCATTCCTCACCTTTGCGGTCTAGGAAAAATCCCACGGGAAGTTGATCTAGATCCATCGCTAGTGTAGAGCCTCGAACTGTATTTCCACCGGCGAGGATCACTTTTTCCGCTTCCTCAGTGATGTAAAATTTAAAGTTAGGATTATATGCTTCTCTATAATTATTAAGCCCTCCTGGCTCTTGGAGAAAGAGTTGCTGGCCTTTATTTTTATTAAAATCATTAATTGCATGTTGTAAAGAGGCTAACCACATTGAAGGATATTCAAAATTAGCTTTCTTAAAGACCGAATTTGATTTATAGGTCTCTTTCACTTCTGAATTATCAATCCACTGGACATTTTCCATTTGATAGGATTTTTGCTCCTCAGCATTCAAAACTTGTTTTTGCTTGGCATTGATTGAATTTTCATAGCGCTGATTCTGATCAATTTGCAGCTGCAGAGACAAATGTTTCAGCCAAGGTCTTAGATGCTTAGCTACACCTTTTTCTTCTTGAATTGGATTTTTAGGATTCGAAAAATTTTCTTTTAACCTAAGCCCCTTAGTTATAAGCTCCTGTGGTCTAAATTGTTCTTCAAGCCAAGGTTTCTGGTAATTGCCATCTTTTAAGACCTCGTCTAGCAATTTTTGCTCAGTTCCTGCAAATCCTTCCTCCTCAGGCAAAGAGGGGCTTGAAAATTTTCCAGTCCAATCGAAATAGTTGATTAGCCAAAATAAAATTTTTGCAAAAAAACCATCAGGAAAAACCTCAAAAGAAGGTTTTTGTTTGGCCTGGAGTTTTTTTAAAAGATAATAATTTTGGAGTTGATCCTGGGCTGCAAATAACTTAGATTTCGATGTTTTTGATGAACTAATATAGCTTTGCATCTCTTGATTGGATTGAGTCAGTAGGTATTCAGCCAAAGACTGACCGTCTGCAAAGGTATATTTCCAACAAAGCCTAGGATCAAAGACCCCTTTATTACTCAGCGCAAGCCAATATTTTAATTGCTCATACTGTGATTTACCGCCCTTTAATGCCGATTTGATTTTATATTCAATAAGATATTGAAGCATGAGCAACCTGCTGTTCTAGTTATCAAAGTGATTAATTTTAATTAATACTGAAAAAAATTATGCAATTATAAACATTTAAGAAAACTAATCAATTATTCTGGATAGTCGAGTTGATTCAAATTAAAAGTAATTTTTAGGTAGCGTTGAGCTAAACAATAGTTTTTAT
Organism: Tatlockia sp.; assembly: GCA_013697645.1. Taxonomy (GTDB): domain Bacteria; phylum Pseudomonadota; class Gammaproteobacteria; order Legionellales; family Legionellaceae; genus Tatlockia. Next base: position 6,329 of record JACCWL010000132.1, read on the forward strand.
CAAATTCCTATAGAAAAAAATGCGAATCAAAGGGTCAGACTCGATTGAAATGGCTGGAATATCAATCGAGTCTGACCCTTGGATTACAAAAGAACTATTTTTGATAGCGTTGAGCTAAAACAGCCTCTAATCTTGATAATCCTATTCCTTTGGGATTTTAATCGACTACTAATGGATTTATGTAGTTAATCCTACTATAATAGGATTAATGAGCAAATTAAATGAAATATCTCCCTCAAGTCTAAACTAGTAGGATTATATGGCCAAACAAATTAAAAAATTGAACACACCAAATCTCCAACAACCGTTGACTGCTGAATTGCTAGGAAAAATAATTAAAGCACGGCGTACTCAAAGTGATTTACGATTGGAAGATGCAGCTTCCTTATGTGGTGTAGCTAAAGATACTTTTATGAAAATCGAGCATGGACAATCCACCTGCCAACTAGGTAGTGTATTACAAATTTGTTTAGGATTAGGTCTAAGCCTTTATGTAGAGCCATGGGCTGAGCACAACGAGGGTGAAAATGATTGGAGATAAACAGGTTTTGAATGTTTTTTTAGGAAAAAATCAAATAGCAAAGTTAACACTGACCAATGACCAGTTGTATTGGAATTATCATGATAATTGGAAAAAGGAAGGTTACGCTGTTTCTCCTCACTTACCTATTCATGAAGAGATTCCCCCATTAAATGTGCAGCGATTTCTACGAAATTTATTACCCGAAGGGAATGCTTTTGAAGAGTTAGTGAATAGTTTTCATCTAAGTAAGTACAATACATTTGGCCTTATTCGAGCTTTAGGACTGGATACATCTGGTTCATTAGTCATATTGTTGTTTAATCAAGAAATCCCTGATAAAGCCGATTTTAGAATAATAAAGGATGAGGAATTAGAGCAGCGTTTAAATCATCGTGAAACCTTTAGTTTAATTGTTTGGGATGGAAAACCACGTCTTTCAGTTGCTGGAGTACAGGATAAAATTAATGTTGTAGTGAACAAACAGGGACAATTGGGCTTTGGAGAAGGCAGCTTGTGTTCTACCCATATTCTTAAATTTGAAACACAAAAACAAACTTACTTAGTTTTAAATGAATACCTTAGTATGGAGTTAGCCAAGCGGTGTGGATTGAGCGTAGCGCACGTGCAATTGAAGCGTTTTGGTGAACATCCTGCTTTGTTAGTTGAACGTTTTGATAGGAAATTTATTAACATTAGCTTAGTGAAAAGACGTCACCTAATTGACGGTTGCCAAGCATTGAATTTGCCACCTGAATATAAATATGAACAAAATTTTGGATCTAGCAGAGATGTGGCACATATTAGAGATGGGGTAAGTTTATATAAGCTGTTTGATTTTGCTAATCAGTGTATAAATCCTGCGAAAACTAAACAACAAATACTTGATTGGGTTTTATTTAATATATTGATTTTTAATTGTGATGCTCATGGGAAAAATATAAGCTTTTTTGTTGGATCCCAGGGTATTTCACTAGCACCATTTTATGATTTGGTAAATATAAAAATGTATCCTGAATTTGAACATACATTGGCTATGGCATTAGGAGATGAATTTGATGAAAATAATATTAATGCTTATCAGTTAGCGAACTTTGCTGATACCTGTCAATTGCCGAGATCGTTGGTGGCCAAGCGCTTAAAATATTTGATTGAAAAATTAACTGTTGCTCTGCAAGAGGAAATTAGATTAAAGCTAGTTGATAAAAAGGAAGAGAATTATTTAGCAAAATACAGAGAAATGATAACAAAGAGATCTAGGCATCTATTAGAACAAAGCGAGGAAATCACCTCAATGGAGTTATAGTCACTGGTTTGAAAAACCTTGAGCTAACGACTTCTCAGCGGATACCCCTGTTTATGCAAATTCAACAAATAACTTTACGAGCTGAATAGTTGCGTAGGTAAATTGCCCTTCAAATTTGTCGTAAATCGGTTTTAACTTTCCATCTTCCGATCTTTTTAGTTCGGCAAAGATAGCATCAAAATTTTCTTTTGGAAGCTCGTTTTTTAACGCTTCAATAAAAGAGTTATCTATCAGATTTAAGCCTTTGAGCTTTTCTATATGGTTTATGATGGTACCTGCTGTGAGCCCGCGTTTTTCAGCTATTGATTCAATTGATACCTTTTCTTTTAACAGATCTAGTGTGATGAGGTGGGTGGGAATTAGCTCTTTTTTTGTATTGGATCTTTCTTTATTTATTATTTTAGTTCTGCCGCCTTCAAAACGTTCTATGAGAGTTTCCCTCTGACACTGTTCTATTTCTTTTTCAGATAATGCTTGTACATACTCAACCAAAGTCTGTGAATTGTCTTTGAAAATTGGATCATGTTGCAAGACTTTAGGGTGAACTTTTAATGCCATTTCATTAAGGTTCATCAGTTTTAAACCAGTTAGGCTGCGTACCCTTGATAAAGCAACATAGCCCATGCCGGGCTCAAATGCATCGCCTAAATCAATCTCAGCGGCATCAAGCGTCATGCCCTGACTTTTATGAATGGTAATTGCCCAGGCAAGACGAAGGGGTATTTGCGTAATGGTTGCACGCACTACTCCGTTATCTTCATACTTCCAATCTTCAGGTGAGGCGATAATCATTTTATTGCTATAAGTTTTAACGATAGGCCAACCTTCCTCTTTATCAAAGCCGACAACGATACCTTGGGTGCCATTAACATATCTGCTCGTTGTATCGTTCTTGATGAACATCACTTCAGCACCTAATTTCAGCTTTAATTGTTCTGGAGCAAGGCAGCTCTTTTTTAATCCCTCTACTAAAGCACTGAAACCATTGTTTGTCATTGGATAGGTTTTTACTTGACCTTGAATATTTGCTAACTCGCGCTCATTAATGGCATCTACATTGATATTACGTGAATATAATCTTGTTGCTTTGGTGGCACCTTGTGGTTCTTTTTTGTAACGTGTTCGCAGAGGGACTTTTGTATGCTCACCCGCTGTGCCGCTGCGTATATCATTTAAAACGGTAATTAAGGGATCATTGCCTTGGCGATGTTGTTCTTGCAGATAACAAACATGGAAATCTCCCTCTTTCCAAGAAGAAGCTTCAAAAGCGAATTGCTTTTCTTCAATCAATGGACCAGAAGAAACTGGTGGCAATTGAAAAAAATCACCACATAAAACCAGTTGAATACCACCAAAAACTTGGTTGTTACCCAAGATATAACGAGCAATAGAATCAATCATATTAAGATGATGTTGATGTAACATGGATATTTCATCAATAATCAGAACTTTGTTTTTTTTATAATTGCTTTTGATACGTTTGTTGGTCAGTAATTTTTCAAGATCTTTGGTAGTGAGCGCATCCCTGACGCCTATTCCAGACCATGAGTGTATGGTGGTCCCATGCAGATGAGTTGCCGCTATGCCTGTGGATGCAGTGACGGCCACTCCTATATTATGGTCTTTCAGATAGTTGATGTATTTATTTAACAAATAAGTTTTACCTGAGCCAGCTGCTCCTGTAAGGAAAATATTTTTACCCATCTTTAATAAACTAAGGGCTACACTTTGTTGCATCATTATTTCCCATTATCAGTATCATCGCTTTCACCCGAGTCGTGATTCGGATCAAAAAGATACCATTAGTTGGACAGCTTGCTCGGTAGGGAATTATAGAAATAGTGTTTATGAATTTCAATCATCGGTGACAGGCTGGCGACCTGCATCTTGATGCTCCTTATGTTAATCGTCGTCAGAAAACCATTATCATACGCACAAGATCAGCAGGTCAACTCATTTTTACCTCGTAACTACCTGTTTTTACTGCAAAAAAATAGGTGTCGATCCCTCAGAGTCTGACCCCTTTGATTTTTTAGCACAGGAGAATATTAGACATAGTTACGAAATCAGTTAAATCGTGTGCTAAATCATTCGTTGAATCTTCACTAGTTTTCTCTCTTATATTTTTCGCAAAAAGATTGTTTGGATTAATATCTTTATTGTGGAAATCAGTATCCAAATTTTCCTGCTGTTTAATCATTTGCGGGATAGGAATTGGTGTCATTAACTCATTATCTGATAATGATTTTGATTTGACATTCTTTTTGATTTGATCGAAAAGTTGGTTATAGTCTTCTTTTATTTTATCAATATCCACCCACATTGTTTGCTCTATTTCAGTTTTTAGGCTTTGGTTATATTCCTTAAATTCTTCACAAATTAGGGCAATAGAATCTGGATTAGATAATACAAATTCTTGAAACTCGGGCAAATCAATTAATAGATCTTTTAAGTTTTGAATGCGGTTAATTTGTTTTTCAATGTGATGATTGCCAGAGGCATGTTTGTTATAGGGGCGAGCAGTATTAACGCGTTGACTCAAAGTAAAAGGTAACCGAAGGTACCAATCGTTGACTCAAATTAAAGGTAACCCAATAGAATAAAAAAATAAAAAAATAAAAACCAATTATTGTAATCAAAAAACAACTTGATGTTGATGAAGTGTGGGCAAGGCGGTGGGCGATAATGTTGAAAACATTTTTTTGTTTTCAACATTTCGTCCACGGTTTTGTCCAC
>JACCWL010000144.1 GCA_013697645.1 Tatlockia sp.
GAATCGGGCATGCGAATCACCTCAAAATTAACCAGGGGTTCAACCACTTCTAAAGGACTTGGAACAATTTCACGCAGTAAGTCTATATCAGTTTCATAAGTGATCGTAAAATATTCACGATTGGTAAAATAATAGGGTCCTCGCGGATAGGAGGGGTTAGCAAAAGGCATTGCGAAGGCATTCTTTTTAATTTGTGCTTCATCCATTTTTTTCTCCCCAATTAAGGATCTTTTACAGTGCGCTAGAAATGAGCAGCGAAGCACAGAAAATTAAGTTTTTTAACCAAAACCGTAGACAAGCCTCTATTCCATATACCAACCATGACTTACTACTAAAGATTGCCCAGTTAAGGCATTTGAGCCGAAAGCTGCGAAGAAAAGAGCAGTTTGGGCGACATCATCTATGGTCGTAAATTGCCCGTCAACTGTATCTTTTAGCATGACAGTTTTAACCACATCATCTTCGCTCATGCCAAGTTCCTTCGCTTGTTCTGGGATTTGTTTTTCAACTAAAGGGGTACGAACAAAGCTCGGGCAAATCACATTGGCATGCACGCCATATTCAGCCCCTTCTTTAGCAACTACCTTGCATAAACCAAGCAAACCATGTTTTGCAGTCACATAGGGTGCTTTAAGTTTAGAGGCTTCTTTAGAGTGAACAGAGCCCATATAGATAATGCTGCCACCTTTGCCTGCGGCATACATGTATTTCAAACAGGCTCTTGTTGTCAAAAAAGCGCCATCAAGTTGAATGGCGAGCATTTTTTTCCAATCAGAAAATTTAAGATTGATGATAGGCTCAATGATTTGAATTCCAGCGTTAGAAACCAGAATATCAATGCCGCCGAAATGTTTAGCAACTGCATCAACGCCTTTAATGACATGCTCTTCATCAGTCACATTCATTGCAACAGCAATTGCCTGGCCTTTTTCAGAATTAATTTCATCCGCGACTTGTTGAGCTTGATCAAGGTTTAGATCGGCAATCGCTACCTTCGCACCTTCACTGGCATAAAGTTTAGCAATCCCTTTTCCAATTCCACTGGCAGCACCCGTTACAATGGCCACTTTGTTTTTCAATCGCATGTTGACAATCCCTGTTTTAGTTATGAGCGTTTTTTCCAGTATAGCAGCGATTTTATTAGAGGGGTCATTAGGGAAAAACAAAACCCTGAATTGAATCAGGGTTTTGGAGGCTTATTAGTAGTAATAATAAGGTCTACCGTAAGAATAATAAGACCTATTGTAATACGAGCGGTCTTGTTGTGCGCCTATTTCGTTACCCACCAAAGCACCTGCGCCAGCACCAAGAGCACTACCCCAACCACTACCTCCCGAAACAGCATATCCAAGTCCGGCTCCTGCAGCGGCACCAGTAGCTGTGCCAACCTGCCTTGAGGTACAGGAACAGAGAGTAAGGGTTGTCAAAGTGGCAAAAACTAGTGAGGGAATTATTTTTTTCATTTTTTCTTCCTTTTTTAGTTATTGTTTCCTCATTGCAAGTCTAGTATAAAAATAGTCAGTATGCTTTAAAAATAATCATAAATTCCTGTGAAAGGGTTTTGATCCTGAAGTTAGCTATGTTTTTGCTTATCCAAACTGTAATGATATAAATTTGATCAATTTAAGAGCGATGCAATTAGCAGTTGATTAAGATCAATTTTTTTGGCTTGAGATCTTGTTAATCCACCAGTACTATTGAAAGATTCGTTTTCAAGAAAAGAGAGCCTAATGTTTCGAGGTAGCATAGTCGCGCTTGTTACGCCATTTCAACAGGATAAAGTCGATTTGCCGCGTTTGCGCGATTTAGTAGAGTTTCATATCGCAGCTGGTACACATGCCATTGTGGCCGCTGGGACTACTGGTGAAGCCGGAACTTTGTCTCATCAAGAGAAGCTTCTGGTTCTTCAAACAGTCATCGAACAAGTGCATGAACGAATTCCTGTGATTGCGGGTACTGCAATGAATGCGACTAAAGATTGCCTGGCTTTAACGGCTGAGGCGATGGAATGTGGCGCACATGCGGCATTAATCATGACTCCTGCTTATATTAAACCTACGCAAGAAGGGCTATATCAGCATTACAGCCAAATTGCTGAGGCAGTTGCGATTCCGATTATTCTTTATAATGTTCCAACCCGAACCGCTTGTGATTTGTTACCTGAAACGGTTGCAAGGCTTGCTAAAATTTCGAATATTATAGGAATTAAAGACGCAACCGCACAATTGTCACGTTTAGAACAAATACTTCGTGCCTCTGATGGGTCAATTGATGTATATAGTGGGGATGATAGTTCCGCCGCACAATGGTTGTTAGCGGGCGCAAAAGGAGTTATTTCAGTCACAGCGAATGTTGCACCAAGGCTGATGGCTAAGTTCTGCGATGCTGGTTTAGATGGTGAAAAGGATAATTGTTTAAGAATAAATGAACAGCTAATGCCTCTGCATGAATTGATGTTCGTTGAAGCGAATCCAATACCTGCAAAATGGGCATTAAATAAAATGGGTTTAATTGGTGATGAATTACGATTACCACTGACAACTTTATCAACTGAGCACCATCAGGCATTCGAGCAGGTTCTGCATAATTTAAAGCTTTTATAAATGAGGATTTTGTTGTGATGAAAATTGGTTTTTTTCTTATTTCTGTGATGCTCTTAACCGCGTGTTCACAATTTGATTCTAACGGCGATAGAGAATATTTGCGATCTAGAAATGGAGTTAGAGTTGCAGTACCACCTCCACTGACTGAATCTAATATTAGTCATTTTTATGATTTGCCGCAGCAGAATAAAGACCCAAAAGTGAATATTGCTCCGCGAGCTGCGAAGCCTAAATAAAAAATCAAGGGGCTGTGAGATTTCGCTAAGCTGATTGCCCAAGCCTTTATTTTTAAGAGTAGAAATTTCATACAGTCCCTAGAAAACCTAGCCCGAATTCGGGTACCTTCTTTTCTTAGAAGATAGGAAAAAAAGAGACGTTCTTTGGGAGGTTGGTGAGCATGGTAAAAGGATCAGACGAATTAGGAATTATCCAAGAACTGTCGAAACGTATTGTTGATGCGCAAAACCAAATACGTATTTTGGATGCCATTAAGTGGGATGATTCAATAAAACGTGATTTTTTTGCTAATAAAGCAAACTGCTTGCCTGCAGTTGATCACTCCTATTATAAAAGCCGACCACTTCCTTTTAATGCGCACGAAAAGCAGGAAGAATTTCGGTTAATTTTGCGCGATGCGCAAAACCAACTAGGTCAGTACACGCCGATTACTCGTCTGATAAAACGTCAGTGTGAGGAGTATTCTCAAGCCGTGCGAATGTTAGCGGTGCGAGGAACGCCTACCTTTAGTGAGTTAGCGACAGAATTATATGGCAGCCCAGATGATGCTTTTTATCCTGGTGGCCCACGTTTATGCGAGCTAGGTACTCTCCTATTTGATGTGCTGACAGCACTTGATGTGCAATTGCAATCTGATGCAGATATAAAACGTTATACGCCAAAAGAGGCCCAAGAAATTTTGCAAGAACGTCTAAGTCATTTTTTTCATCTGCACCCTGGCAAAATGACAGTGACAGTCAGTGATAGCATGGTTGCTGATGCAGCAGCCGGTGCTGATAACATTAAATTAAGCCAAAATGCTATGTTTAGCGAACGCGATCTGAGATACCTTGAGGTTCATGAGGGTTGGGTGCATCTTGGTACAACCTTTAATGGAGCGATGCAACCTTACTGTTTCTTTTTGTCGAAGGGTTCGCCATCGAGTAGTGTAATTCAGGAAGGTTTAGCCGTGATCACTGAGGTCGTGACCTTTTCTTCTTATCCAGGACGGGTGCGAAAAATAACTAATCGAGTAATTGCTCTTGATATGGTGAGACAAGGGGCTAACTTTCTCGATATTTATCGCTATTTTATCGATTGTGATTTAACTGAAGAAGATAGCTACAATCAGGCAGTTCGCATCTTCAGGGGAAGTACACCCGAAGGTGGGCCTTTCACCAAAGATCTTTCCTACGCGAAAGGATTTTTGTTGATTTATAATTACATGCGTTTTGCCATCAGTCAGCGCCATATTGATTCTATTCCTTTATTATTTACAGGAAAAATGGTCTTAGACGATTTGCCTTTGCTGGGTGAATTACGCGACCGCGGTTTATTAGAGTTGCCTGTTTACCTGCCACCACCATTTCGCGATCTCGCAGCACTAAGTGCATGGATGAGTTTTTCTCTTTTTCTGAATAAATTTAGCTTGGATGAAATTCAAAAGAATTTTAGATTTCTTCTGGTTTAGCAAGAATGAAACCTTGCATTTAGGCTTGTTTTATTAAAACGTGTAGGTCGGCGCCCCTGGCC
>JACCWL010000147.1 GCA_013697645.1 Tatlockia sp.
GAAAATCTGGTTTAGGGAATCAGCAGGATTAGGCCTTTTTACCAAGACTCTTTATTTTACTGCAGGCCTTGGTGTGACTGCTTTAGGAGCTGCTGGAATTTATGGTGTGGTAGTCGGCAGCATCTCTTTAGCTATGGGGCCTTGGGCCGTAGTTGGCATAGCAGTAGGTATTGCCTTGCTAGGGTTGGTCTTAGCAGCTATTGCTGCTTATGGTATGTATAAAAATGTAAGAGCTTTAAGAGATAGTCAAATTAATGACATTAGAGATTTTGTTTACCTTCTTGATCCTGAGCCTTTTAAGAAAATTGAAGTGAAACCGGTTGATATGCCAGTTAGTTTGAATGGATTTACCCAAGAAATGTACGATGCAAGACGCAGTGTCGAAGAGAGGTCATATTCTTCTTCTTCTACTTCTTCTCAAACATTCTAGAACCTTATTAAGTGAGATAAATTATGTGGACTACAAGTAAAGAAGAAAGAGCGTTTGAAGACACATTAACTAACTGGGCAAATGATACTCTTTCTTCAAAAGTGCATTATCCTAAAGACATAATTGATAAAAGAACTCAAACTTTAATTATGGCAAAAAGGTTTTTATCTAGTATGGAGGAATTTACTAGTCTCTTGGAGAAACCAGATCAGGAATTTTGGAATCTGTTTCTAGACGCTGCCACTCAGGCCTTAAAAGTTCCATCAGAAAAGAATTATTTGAACCTCTATCGTTATATGTCTATGTTTAAAGCCTCGCATAAGGAAGAATGGAGTTATACCACAAATGGAATGAACATTTTTACAAATTCGATGACTTTTACCATCGCAACCGGTGGCGTTGTTGCAAGTAGTGTTTATCTTTTGAATATCTCTTTGGCCGTAGCTGCTTTGGCAATGGGGCCTTGGGGAGCAGCAGCTTTGTGTGCTGCTGTCCTAGTAGCGAGCCTAGTTGTAGCCATAATTTATGGAATTAAATTACATAAAAATATTAGAGCTTATAATGATAAACAATTAAATGAAATCAACGATTTTGTTGAATTTTTGAATCCAAATCCTGGTGTGCTTATTTCTAATAATTATCAAAGAGCTACTCCAAATAGTAATAGTGGTAACCCGAATTTCTTCAATACGGCAGGGGTGAAAAAAAATCCTCTTGCCTCCGAAAACTTGATGAATCAGGAAGCAACAGGTCCCGGCTTTTAGACGCTTTGTTGCAGATTCATAAACCTAATTAGCAAATTCATGCCTTAGTGCAAGGGTTATTTCGGGATATAGAAATTTAAAGCGTTCATCGATAAGGCGTTTGGGTATTACTCGTTGTCCTTTGAGTAATAAACATTCGCCCATTTCACCAAAGGCTTTACGGATTACAAAGGCCGGAATTTTTAGAAATAAAGGTCGGTGCATGGCTTGGGCGAGAGTTTGAGCAAATTCCGCTTGGCTGACTGGAAAAGGTGCGGTTAGATTGAAATCACCTGTCAGTTCAGGGCGCTCTAGCAAGAATTTATAAGCCGCGACCAGATCATCAATATGAATCCAAGAAAGGATTTGTTGCCCATCCCCAATTATTGCGCCCATACCAAAATAAAAACTTGGACTTAGTTTTTTTAGCATTCCCTCGCCTTTTTTAAGCACGACGCCAAAGCGAGTGATAGTAACAGCCATGCCATTATTAATAGCCGGTTGCATAGCATTCTGCCATAGTACGCCAATCTCGGCTAAAAAATCAGCAGGAGTGGTTTGCTGGATAGCCGTATCTTCGTCAAGAGCTTTAGGGTCACCATTTTCTTGCAGGCCGTAAATTCCAATCGCATTCGCACAGTAAAAATGAGGTTTTGCTTCCTGTTGAATCGCCCAATTAATAAGACTTGTGCTGGTGTTTACCCGAGAATCAATGAGCTGTTTTTTAACTTCTGGATTCCACTTCGAGGCACCAATATTGTGGCCACAGAGATTAATAACTGCATCGAAAGGCTTAGCATCAAGAGATGCCAAGGAATCCCAAGTGCAAATTTCAATGGGTTGGGAAAAACTATTTTCTAAGCGCTCAGCATCACGGCCCAGTACGGTTATTTTATACCTACCCTGTAGACTTTTGACTAAATTTTGTCCGATAAAACCGGAAGCACCGGCGATTAAAATTTTCATTTAAAAGTCCTTTATTTAAAATCAATATCGATTAAGTATTATAGATCCATCCAAAAATTTAGTATAACGCCTTATTGAAGGGACTCTGGTATTCGCAGGCAGACAGGAAGTTCTGGCTGACAAAATTATATATAGAGAGTGGCAATTATCTAACAATTGTGCAATAATTAATCTTTTTTGAACGCAAGCTTGGAAAACCTGTCATGCAATCTAAACATTCTAAAACTAAGATCGATTCAGAAACCAATGCCCTAACGTCTACAACGTCAACGACATCTACCACCTCAACAACGTCCACAACATTAACAATACCTACAGCAGAAACAACGGAATTGTTTGCGAACTTAAGGGTTTTGCTATTAAAAGAAAATATTAGATCCGGTGATCTGCCTAGTTTTAAATTAAACTTTGATCAAAGCAAGTATAAACTTAGTAAAGATAATGTTTCTGAACTGGTAAATCACATTTTAATCATAATAAGTCAATATTATGTTTCTGATATCGAAATAAATTACGAAGCTGAGTGGCATTTTCTCCGCTATCTCTTTGAGCAAGAAGGCAATTTATTCCATCAGAAGACTATTGATGAAGTATTGATATTTATTGCTAAGTGCCCCCATCATATTCAAATGTGGATCAAAGATTTAAGTAGGATTTTATGCACTGCGAAGGACAAATCAGCCTCTAGAGAAATTCGAGTCAAAATTTTACAAGAAGTGATTTCTTCTGATGATGATACTCTTTCTTTAGATTTACTAAGCCTGTTATTTCAAGGTGACGATAAACCCAATCAGGAAGAACTTGGAGTCCTGATAGAGATTTGGTTAAGCACTGAGAAAACTATTTGGGACTATGTCAACTTTTTGCTATTCCAGATTACTAGGGATCGTGAACAAAAATTAATTGATAAGGTAGCCACTGAGGCTGCAAAGTATAGGAAGATTTACATATTGGGTCAGGTAATTGATGTTTTTGGTCTAGGCCAGGACACGTTAGACTTTATTTTAATAAGAGAAGTTGAAGGCATGTTGTCATTAAATTCCTGGTTTCCTGAAGTTTTGATGATTCGTTTATTTAATAAAGGACAGCCCAGTCAGACGGTGGTGGATTCAACCCTAGAAACTATAATAAATCATAAAGGTATAGGTTCGAAGGGTATTGATTTTTATGTAAAATATGTTTGCGCTCTGGTGGGGAAAAACAAACCAAGCGAGTCAATTCTACAATCTGCGCTTAATTGGATAAGGTCCAATAAGGAACAAGAATCCCTAATAAACCCGAGCCGCATTGAGCATCTTAGTTCCTCTAATAATAATACTTTGTTCGCTACTTCTCATGCTCATTCAATCCGGGACCTTGCCAAGGTTCAAGCCTTTAAAAAAATTTACACTGCTCTTTATGAGGGACAGACCACTATTTTTAAACGAAAAGCAGATTATGTTGAGGCAAAGGATTTGACTGTTCAAAAAATTAGGCAATACCTTATCAAAAACCCCACCTCAAGATCGGCTACAGCTTGGAAATTAGCGACGGAACATTATGCCGATACCTCTTTTAAAAATCAGGATTTATTTAAAGAGGTTCACCAATATGGCTATGACCATAGCTCCAAAATACTTTCTTTATTTAGGCAGTCAATTAATTTCAAGAATGGCTATAAAGGCGATTTTGAGAAGCAGATTTTAGATGCTGATGCGGATTCACGTTCTGGGAAAATTCGCAGTGCTTTAGGCTAAATTTTAGTTCTATTCCCCTCGCTAAGGTCGGAGGGGCATATTTTTTATATGCAGTGCAACTCTAGATCTCAAAACGACATAAATTTTGCAAGTCACAACTTTGACAGACTGATTTACTTGAGGGTTTGGGTTGACAATGGCCTTGGCTGAATTCCTCTGCGAGTTCGTTTATTTGTTCCTGCCAATGTTGCCGGTAGTCCTGCCAATCCTCTCCTTTTTTTAAAGTGCTTAAACCTTGAAGGGAATGATTTTCAGCAGTCAATCCTTTACAAATGATTTGACCTGCTTTCAATTGTGCAAATAAGAGTCCATTGATGGATTCATCCAAGAGCGCATAAAGTAAGAGCTGTGGCTCTTTCGGGCGCTCTTCTTTCCAAGGTAGGCTCGCGGGCATTGTGCTCTTATAATCGATAATCCATTTCGAGCCATCCTCAAGTTTATCCAGTCTATCGACACGCAGACTAAAATTGGTGCCGGCTAAATTAATAGTAAAGGCTCCCTCCAGCGCTTCCACTTCAAAAGCAGGTCGCTGGCGCTCCCAATCTAAGCAAGCGTGGACAAGCATTTTGAGCTTGGCAAATTCAACTTCTTGAATCAAGGTTGAAAAAGAATAGGAACGTTGCTCAATTAAGGGCGCTAAGGCTTGTTCAATGGCTTGTTCAATCAATTTATCTAAGTGATGACTATCGAGGTTTAGCAAAGTCTTTTGATTTTTAAGGGATTGCCAGAGTACCTCCATCACCTTGTGAATCAACTGGCCACGTTCTCTCGCATCAGGGCCGTCTGAAATCGTCAAGGCAGCTTTAGCATGTAAACGATGGGTTGCGAAAGCGCGAAAAGGGCATTTGGCCTGGTTTGCGAGAATCGCCGTTCCACCTGCAACTTTTTCATTCTCGCCAAAAGGGATTTCATAAGGTTCAACAACATTGTCCAAGGGCAGGGCAGCTGTTTTTTTGTAAATTTCATAGGGTAAAAAAGACGGTAAGCCAGCAATTAAAGGGCTTGGTAAATTAGGTTTATCCTCGCTAAGCTGCGGATATGAAAAAACAAGCTGAGAGCTGCTTGAACTCAAGCGACCTAAGGCCTTAGCTGCAAGTTGTAGTTCCCGCTCAGGGCAGGCATAAGGCATTCGTTTTTCACGTTGTAAAGAAAAGGGGATAAAGGCAGAAAGTCTAGTTTTTTGTGGTAAGCAAAGGTCAGTTAAACCGGTGACCCAAAGACTATCAAAGGTTGAGCCGGCTGCTTCTAATAGGCCGAGAATCTGGATAGGTGCTTGTTCATTTTTTGCCTGAAAAATAGTTGATTGAGCTAAGTTTTTAAATTGGGCGAAAGCCTCAGCGCTTGTCATTTCATCGCAGACTAAGGCGAATTGTTTAAATTCATCGAATAAAGCCAAGAAGCGTTGATAACATTGGTAAGTCGCCGAATTTAGCGGGTATTCACCGGGAAATCCCAAAAGTCTTAAACGGTTTTTAAAATGGTTAATCCAAGCTTGAGGCGAATCTTTTTCGGGGTAGTTAACCAGACAGGTCAAAAGTTCAGCAAGCTTAGGCGTGCTATTTTTGAGTTCTTTAATTAGTGTAGCCTTTGGAAAATAAAGCTCTTGCAGTGTTTTAGACTCTTCGCGAAATTGAGCGCGGGCAAGCATCTCGGTTTTTGAATGGGCAAGATAGGGTGAGTGCAATATTAATTGGGCCTGGGAAACACTCAATTTTTCTTCATCCATTTGAAGGAAGCAGAGCGCATGCGCGACTAAAGGGTAATCAGATAGAGCTTGGCCTAGGGAAATATTAAATTGCCCTGCGAGCTGTTGTTGCAACAAGCGCTTTATTCGCTGGGCCTCCGTTTTTAATTCAGGGACAACAACGGCAATTCGCTTTTTCCCCTTGGCGAGACAGTCGTTTAACCAAGTGAAGACTTGTTGGTATTCGTCATTATTATCTTTAGCAGCATAGCAAGAAGGGGTGGTTTTTTGCTCGCTTAAGTCGTAGTGAAAATTTGGGCAACCCTTTGCACCAAAATAATCTTGCAAAGCAAGCTGTTGCGGCGTGTAGTCATCAAAACAAGCCCAGATTAAGCGGGGATATTGATAGATGTAAGGTTGGCTAAACAGATAAGTTGCAATTTGCTCTTCACTAATTGCAGCAATTTTAGTGAGCTCTTGTTCTAATTGCAAAGCCCAGTGTTGAAATTCGAGAGTTTGGGGATTTTGCGCAAAACTTAAGTGATTAAAATCAATTTGCCATAAATGACATCGAGCCCAGGCTTCTTCCAGGGCTTGTAATAAGCCTTCATTAAGCAATTCATTGGTGGATTTGGCAAGAATCTGGCGCCATAAAAAGCGACTTTGCTGGTTTGTCAAAATAAGCGGATGGGCTTTTTGCGGCAAATTATGACAAAGCTTTTTAAAGCTTAGATGTAAAAAAGCTGAATAAGGCAGGCAGATAGGTTTATCTTGTATAGATTCAGGATTAGACCTAAAAAACTCGCCAATTAATTCCTTGCTAAGGCGATTATTAGGCGTAATCACGATAGCTTGAGCTTGCATCTCTTTAAATAATTGCGAACGATTAGCTATCATGAGGCTTTTTAGGTTTAGTGGAGTGGTCAGTTTTTAAACGTTGCTTATCCGCTGCAATTAAACCAGGCAAGAATTTTTTATGGAAATAAACAGCCATAAGTCCAGTCATGGGAATAAACCAGATGCCCAGTGTGGCGGCGATTGAAGCCAAAATTGCAATATAAAGAACCAGATAATCTTTTATCCCTTTAATATGAATAAAAAAGGCAGGATCACGGAAATAGTTATTGAGTAAAATAGCAAGAGAGACAATAACTAGCACCAGAAAGGCAAGCAGCAATCCTATAAAAAATGAATTAAGCCAAGACCTCGACCTAGCTAGCATGTTCCCAAAACA
Organism: Tatlockia sp.; assembly: GCA_013697645.1. Classification (GTDB taxonomy): domain Bacteria; phylum Pseudomonadota; class Gammaproteobacteria; order Legionellales; family Legionellaceae; genus Tatlockia. The sequence goes on from JACCWL010000147.1 coordinate 6,794, forward strand.
AGCTCCAAAAAAAGCACCTGCAATAAGAGCAAAAAGAATAGAAGGTAGAAGAGGTAAAAGTGTCGAACCCACTAGGGTCAGAAAAGTATATTTAATGAATAAAATCAACAACAAAGCATAGAGGGAAAAAAAAATAGCGCCAGCAAATCGCGGATTTAATGGAGGATGAGTCTCTGCTTCTGGGTTTTTTATCGTTGTCACAATACTCTCTATTTTATTTTGGAGGCAAAATTCGTTGTGTTCTAACTTTGTTTTCCATGCGCTCTGCCGGATGTGGTTCTTTTAGCTTGTCATTTTTGGAGTGTAGTATGTCGTAAACTACGTGTCCACGTAAATACATTGCCGCAAATCCTGCTGCAAGGGCAAGCCATAAACCAGCAAGAAGAAAACTGTAGAGAACGACAAACAAATAAGCAAGAACTATATTGCCAAAGGATAAGCCTTCCAACATTTTTGGATGATATTTGTTAAGTAAATAGAGAAAAACCACATCATAAAAAGGAAGAGCTATAAGAACCATCAAAAAGCCCCATAAAAAGGCTTTGCGCTTATAAGGTTTGGGTCTATGAATAATTTTTTCGCCAAAAAGTGCCCCAAAGCCAGCAGCAAAGAGAACAGCCAGCACTACGGCTTGATAAGTGGGAATCAACTGTTTTATCCCAATTGCATAAATAACGGTGTCAATCAAAATGGTTACTATAACCGCCAACAGCGCAAAATAAGCGGCAGAAAGCAGGCGTGCGTTGGGAATGTCTAAGGCTTCATCGTCTTTCATTTTTGATTCTCCGGTCTCATCCATTGACTCTATCCTTATAATATTAGACTAATTTTTTCCCGCCAGAACGGAAGCCTGGAT
>JACCWL010000175.1 GCA_013697645.1 Tatlockia sp.
GCATAATTGCTATTCTGATTATATCAAACAGGATAATCAATAACTTAAAGAGTCCTGATTTCATATATTTTCCCTTTTGTTAGTTAGCTATAAAAGCCCAGCGACACCTCTAAATAGTTTATATTAGTATAGTGGATTTAAAATATTTTGTGATTTGGCTCGAAGGTTTGACAGAATATAGTGAATCCGGCTCAGGGCCTGCTTAATGCCATAAAGTTAAGAAGAAATTCATGCCTTTCCGCGGACGAGCGGCGGAAAGTCAGTTTACTTAACTTAATCGCAGTAGGGCTACGGTTCCTATTAGGCAAGGCCTCTTTATTTAATGGTCGTGAGTGCCAGCGTGGAATTTTTCACTAAACGTTTGAGATAACTTGCCTTTCTAAAATCCCTCTGGTAATGACATTAAGCTGGCGTTTCCGCCTGCTGCTGTCGTATCCACTGTATAGGTTCGTTCGTGACACAAACGCTGCAAATAATAAGGACCGCCAGCCTTTGGTCCCGTTCCTGATAATCCTTCTCCACCAAAGGGTTGTAATCCTACAACGGCACCAATCATATTGCGGTTTATATAGCAGTTACCTACATGAACGCGGTTTTTTATGTATTCAACTGTATGGTTAATACGGCTATGGATGCCTAAGGTTAGGCCATAACCTGTATTATTAATTTCTTCAATAATTTTATCTAAATGCTTACGCTTATAACTAATTACATGCAAGATTGGCCCAAATACTTCTTTTTCCAAGGCTGTTATCGAGTCAATTGCAATGGCAGTTGGCGGCATAAAATAGCCAGATTCACAGTCCTCGGGTAACTGACATTGATAAATAATTTCATGCTTTTTCTGCATTTCGACTACGTGTTTTTTTAATCCCGCTAAAGCTTCCTTATCAATCACGGGGCCGATATCTGTACTTAGCCAGCGCGGATCTCCTATCTGTAATTCAGCCATAAGCCCTTTTATCAGATGAATCATGCGCGGATAAACCTCTTCCTGCACGAATAATACACGCAAAGCTGAGCAACGCTGACCAGCAGAGCCAAAAGCGGAAGTTATTGCATCGATAGCAACTTGTTCTAAGAGAGCTGAGGAGTCGACTATCATGGCATTTTGCCCGCCGGTTTCAGCAATGAAAGGTATAATTTCACCGCCACGTTTTGCCAGACTTTGATTAATATGAGCAGCGGTTTGTGTTGAGCCCGTAAAGATGACAGCTTTAATTCGGTGATCAGCAACAAGCGAGGCGCCAATTGTCTCACCCTTACCAGGTAATAATTGTACAACCTCTGAGGGTATGCCTGCTTGATGCATTAATTGCATAGCAAATGTAGCGATTAAGGGAGTCTGTTCAGCAGGCTTAGCAACCACGCAGTTACCAGTCACTAGAGCCGCTACCACTTGACCGGTAAAAATAGCTAAAGGAAAATTCCACGGACTAATGCATAAAACGACCCCGCGGCCATGCAAACTGTGCTCGTTTATTTCTCCGGTGTAACCATGAAGCTTTGTGGGTTTCGCCATTAATTGTATAGCCATCATTGCATAATATCGGCAAAAATCGACTGCTTCGCGCACTTCAGCGATGCCATCGTTCCAGGTTTTTCCTGCTTCCAAACAGGTCATTGCCAAAATTTCAGGCAAATTTTCTTCTAATAAATCGGCAAAACGCTCAATACAAGCAGCTCGCTCTTCGACAGGTTTGCGGCTCCATTCGGTAAAAGCCTTTTCCGCTTCTGTTAAAGCAAAGTCTAGATCTTGATGGGTCGCATCATTTAGGCGACCGATTGGACGTTCTGGATTTTGTGGCGAGATAACAGATCTATCCACTTCACCGCCTTGCTTGCCACCAGCTAATAGTGGTTTGGCCTGCCAATGGTTTAGATCCATTGATTGATAAAGTTGCTGTAATTTTGTAACTGTATCTCGGTCAGTGAAATCTAAACCCTTTGAATTTTTCCTTTCAGGTAAAAAAATCGACGCTGGTAGAGGAATATTTTGATTTATTTTTCCAAGTAAATGATTGGCTTTACTAACTGGATCTTCCACAAGTGTGCTAATGGGGGCATTTTCATCAACAATGCGATTTACAAATGAGGAATTTGCACCATTTTCTAATAATCGGCGGACTAAATAGGGGAGTAAATCTTCATGGCTACCCACTGGCGCATAGATTCGACAAGGAATTCCGAGACGGTTTGCTGGAACAATTTGCTCATAGAGTTCATTCCCCATGCCGTGTAAACATTGAAATTCAAAGTCACGGTAATCGCCTACTATGTTTAAAACCATTGCCACGGAATAGGCATTGTGCGTTGCAAATTGGGGATAAATTGCATCCGTCATGGTTAGCAATTTCTTTGCACAAGCTTGAAAAGAGACATCAGTGAATACTTTTCGAGTAAATACTGGGTATTCTTGAAAACCTTGCATCTGTGTTTTCTTAATTTCACTATCCCAGTAAGCGCCTTTAATCAAACGAACCATAATACGTCGCTTTTTGCTTCGGGCCAATGTTGCAATCCAGTCCAGGAGATAAAACGCTCTCTTTTGATAAGACTGCACAGCCATACCAAAACCTTGCCAATTATGGAGGCTATCATCGTTAAATACTCTTTCAATCACATCCAGTGATAAATCAAGCCGCTCTGATTCCTCTGCATCAATAGTTAAAGCAATATCAAATTGTTTAGCAAGTTTGGCGAGTGCTAACAATTTGGGAGGTAACTCCTCTAAAACCCGTGCGCGTTGTGATTCCTGATAGCGAGGATGCAGGGCTGAAAGTTTAATGGAAATGCCAGCTCGTTCATAAATGTTGCTATTTTTGCTAACACTTGCCCCAATGGCCTCAATTGCCTCTTTATAAGCATTAAAATAACGGTCTGCATCAATTTCGGTTAAGGCAGCTTCGCCTAACATATCAAATGAATAGCGATAACCCAGCGCCTCTTTTTTCTTCGACCTGGACAAGGCCTCATTAATTGTTCGACCTGTTACAAACTGCTTTGACATAATTCGCATTGCCTTATCGACGGCTTTGCGCACAACCGATTCTCCGCTGCGGTTAATTAATTTATACAAGGCTTTAGATAGCAGTGAATCGGCATTTTCCGGAGTTAAGACTTTTCCCGTCAACATCAATGCCCAAGTTGTTGCATTCACAAAGAAAGATTCACTCTGACCGCGATGCGACTTCCAATCAGCTGAAGTTAATTTATCTTTAATTAAACTATCGATGGTTGCGTTGTCAGGAACTCGTAACAAAGCTTCAGCCAAGCACATCAAGGCAATTCCTTCGTCAGAAGCTAAGGAATATTCAGTGAGAAAAGAATCGATGCCTGTACTCTTCCTTCTTGCCGCGCGTACTTGTTCGACTAATTGTGTGGCTTGCTCCCGTGTAGCGCTCAATTGGATGCTATCGAGGACGGCTTTTTCAATGAGCAGGGTCATCATCGTCAATTCGTCGATGCGGTAAGCGTCATTTATTTGTGCACGCGCACCTTGTGGAAGTTGTGCAGAATATCGCTCCAGCATAATAATCTCCAGTCCAAAACGGGTCAAAAAATATTAGGGGATAATAATTCAGAACTGGATTAATTGAAATCTTTTTAGACAAATATTCACGCTCTTTTTACTCTCAAGATGCAAGATTCCAGCCATAATTCGATTAAAATTTAGCCATATCTGATCTAATTGTGATACCATTGAACAACTTTGCAACGGTTACATAGGCGGAAATTGAATTAATTAGGTGTAAGGATAGGCTGTTTGATTGATATTTATACTGAACTAAAAAGGCAGTATTTTGCTAAGCCAATGAATTGAAAACTTTTTCATCCTTGTGTCTAACAATCCCTCGTTTAATTTTACATTTACTTTAGTTGTAAATATAATCACCATCCATTTGTAAACCTTATTTCCGAAGATTTACCAAGAAAAAAGGAGTGTTATGAGTACCATATTAAGCTTACTTTCTGCGGCATTTATTTCAACGGGAATTTCACCGAACCCACTGCCGATAATTAAAACAGGATTTGATATTAAGTTAAGACATCTCAGTCAAAAAGCGCCAGAGCTCAATAAAAGAGTCTTAAAACTTGCGCTAAACGCCTACCAAAAAGCAGCCGACAAAGGCGCTGTTAAAAAACCAGTACTCACGGTAATCGATTATTCATTACCTTCAAACAAGCAACGTATGTGGGTATTTGATCTCGCTAAAGAGAAACTTTTGTATAATACCTACGTAGCTCATGGAAAAAACTCAGGCAACAATACGCCAAATCATTTTTCTAATGTCATGTCTTCAAAACAGACCAGCCTAGGTACCTTTGTGACTCGTGACACCTATATTGGCTCCAAGGGTTATTCATTGAATTTAAAAGGCTTAGAGCGCGGCTTTAACGACAATGCTTATAACAGACGTGTGGTTATTCATGGCGCCTGGTATGTCGAACCTGATTTTATCAAGAAATCCGGTCGAGCCGGACGCAGCTGGGGATGCCCATCAATTGCTAAGACTCTAGCGAAACCGGTAATTAACACCATAAAAGGCGGTTCCGTCCTTTTTGCCTATTACCCCGATAACTATTATCTCTCT
>JACCWL010000219.1 GCA_013697645.1 Tatlockia sp.
ATCTACATCAGCCAGGAAAAATTAGCCTGGGGAGCTTATGATGAAGCGGGTGAATTAGTCTGGTGGGGTCCGATTTCCTCCGGTTCAGAGGTTTGTAAAGGCGTAATTGGCGGCTGTTCTACTCCTACCGGTTCTTATCGAATTATTCGCAAACAAGATATCGATTGCATATCTACTGCTTTTCCAAGACGTGCTGATGGTGATGACGGTGGCGCGGAAATGCCCTACTGCATGCATTTTTTTCGTGGATTTGCTTTACATGGCAGCGAAGATGTTCCTGGTTATCGCGCTAGTCATGGTTGCATAAGAATGTTCACTGAAGATGCAAGATGGCTAAATGAGGAATTTATTGAGTTACCCGGTAGTGGTCGAATAGGTACTCGCATTATTGTAGATGCTGTGCGTAAGTAATTATTGGCTAACAAGCCGTAGGTCGGCGCCCCTGGCCCGACATTCAATACCCATTGCCCCCTCGTCGAGCTGTTAGGTAATTATAACAACACGATAAACGAACCTTTCACGCCCAGATGAGACAATTTTGCTCGTAAATCTTCAGACATTTTTCTCGTGGCAAAAGGCCCTACTTTAACGATATAACGCCCTGAGTATCGTTCGATCTTAACCGTTGAGGGAGTCAATTTGACAAGTTTAGATTTTAAAACTTCCGCTAACTTTGCTGAGCTATAAGCCCCTGCCTGTAAATAATAGTGAGCAACAGGTGCCCCGGTTTTTAAAGCCTCAATCTCCACTAGTGCAGTGCCAGTAGGAAAAACACCTAATTTGGCTGCAGCGGCATAAGATAAATCAATTAGCCTATTTGAATGGAACGGTCCACGGTCATTAACTTTTACAATAACCTCTCGACCATTTTTTAAATTTTTAACTTTTAAATAAGTTGGCAAGGGTAAAGTGGTATGCGCCGCCGTCATGGCATACATATTGTATTTATCACCACTTGAGGTCCGTTTTTGGTGAAATTTTGTACCATACCATGAGGCTATTCCGCGTGCTTTGTAACCATTGGCAGACTTCATGACTTTATAAGTTCGGCCATCAACAGCATAGGTGCCAGGATTGCCATAGTGGCTAATCGGCTCTTTTTTGGCTTTAAAAAAGAAAAATACAGGTATTGGTCCTGTAGGCGGTCCGTCTTTGATCTCGCTTGTTTTGGCTATCCTAGCTTCATTGTTAGCGGGAATAGTAGTTGAATGAGGTGGCGCTAATGTACAGCTTGAAAGGCAGACTAATAGAAAAAAAATTTTAACAAAATGCATTATTCACTCTGATCATTTTTTCAATAATATAATACAAAGGCAGGTCGCATTGATAGTCTTTCTGAGGCTTAAACTACATTTGATTAAGTAAAAGCCATTAAGTACCAAATTTATTCCGGAAAAAAAAATAGCTTTATAGCTATTTGGATGCAAGAAGCGGGCTGTGGTAAGATGTTTCAATTTTGTAATAATGAGTATAAAAACCATGAAGTTATCATTCAACCTCTGTAAAATATTTTTTATGTTAAGCTTGTTTATCCAATCTAATCTAATTTTTGCCTCAGCTGGTGTTTTGCCTTCAGCTAATCCACCTAGTCAAACACCAAGCTCGCCTACAGCGAATAAACCGCTAATTACCCCTTCAGCGCCTACCCTTAATGCTAAATCTTATATCCTCATCGATGTAAATAGTGGGAAAATTATTGCTGAAAAAAACAGTGATGAGAAACTACCTCCCGCTAGCTTAACGAAAATGATGACTTTGTTTGTGATTTCTAACGCGCTGCAAAATCAACAAATTCATTTAACTGATAATGTCCATATTAGCCACGATGCTTGGAAAATAGGCGGCTCGCGTATGTTTGTTAAAGATGGACAACAGGTATCTATTGAAGACTTACTCAAAGGAATCATTGTTGATTCTGGAAACGACGCCTGTGTGGCTATGGCTGAACACTTAGGCGGTAGCGAAACAGGTTTTGCGGAAATTATGAATCAGCAGGCCAAAGACCTTAACATGACGAACAGTCACTTCACAGATAGCACTGGTTTGCCGGATCCTAATCTTTATACCAGCGCAAAAGATCTGGCAATTCTTGGCCGTGCTTTAATAAACAATTACCCCCAATATTACCATTGGTATAAACAAAAATGGTTTACCTTTAATGGAATTAGGCAACCGAATCGCAATCGTTTGCTTTGGAGAGATAGCCAGGTTGATGGTCTAAAAACAGGTCATACCTCTGAGGCAGGATTTTGTTTGGTATCTTCTGCTAAACGCGAAAATATGCGTTTATTAGCTGTAGTAATGGGTTCTCCTTCTGAATCTGCCCGCGCTGATGATAGCGAGCGTCTACTTAATTATGGATTTCGATTTTTTGAAACGCATGAACTTTACAAATCAGGCCAAACGATAACCGATATCTCAGTATATAAAGGCATAGCCGAAAAATTAGCGATAGGATTGCGTGAAAATCAGTACATTACTATTCCGGGTGGTCAATATCAACGCCTTAGTATCAATACAAAAGTAACGCCTAATTTACAAGCGCCTATTGTTAAAGGAGATAAGGTTGGTGAGCTTGTTATTCGCTTTGATAATAACATAATCGGTAATTATCCAGTTTATGCTTTACAAGATGTTCCTAAAGGCGGTATGTACACTCGGATGAAAGATTCAATTCGCCTGACTTTTAATGGCTGGTTTGGTTCTTAGGGCGCTAATATGACACAAATTGTTTATCTAAATGGTAGTTTCTGTGCTGCATCTGAAGCAAAATTATCAATTTTTGATCGCTCTATACAATTTGCCGACTCCATTTATGAAGTAATTCCCGTTTATGATGGACGACTTTTTCGCTTCTCTAAACATTTAAAAAGGCTTGAGTCCAGTTTATCAAAAGTGATAATGGCTCTACCTGAGCTTGATTGGCTTGCTCTCTTTAATAAACTTATCGAAGCCAATGGTGGTGGGGATATGCAAATCTATTTGCAAATCACACGTGGATCTATTCTAGGGGTACGCAAACTCGAAATTCCATCAAACATAGAACCTACTGTAATTGCCTACACACTGAATACACCCTATCCAAGCCTTGAAGCTCAAAAGAAAGGGTTGCGAGTGGAGCTTGTTGAGGATCTTCGTTGGTTACGCTGTGATATTAAGGCGACAGCCTTACTAGCAAATGTGTTGTTAAATGATGAGGCTCAAGCGAAAGGAGCTGATACTGCAATTTTCGTACGTGATGGCTTTTTAATTGAGGGTAGTGCCTCTAATCTTTTTTTAGTTGATAAAAAAGGGAGGATACTTACTTCTCCTCTCAATAATTTCTGTTTATCTGGGGTTACCCGTTTGGTAGTCATTGAGCTGATTAATTCTTTATCTTGGACTTTATGCGAAGAGAAAATCCCTAAAGAAGCGATCTTCGATGCGCAGGAAGTTTGGATAACTAGCACTACAAAAGAGATCTTTCCTGTCACACAGGTCAATGAGATCATCATAGGAAATGGTAAGGCTGGTAGCTATTGGTCTACGATTAATGAGAAATATAAACAACTTATAAAAAACACTTATGACTGATCAAGAGACGCTATTACAATTTCCATGTTATTTTCCTATCAAAATAATTGGAAAAAACACTGCGAATTTTTCTGAGGAAATTAGAACCCTTGTGCATAAACATTTTCCTGATACGCCAGACTCAGCTATTGTTAATCAGCCAAGTAAAAAGGGTAATTTTTTATCCCTTACAGCCACGGTTTATGTTCATACAAAAGCGGCACTTGATGCCCTTTACCAGGATTTGACCAAGCATCCTGACATCAAGATGGTGTTATGATGATAACTATTCGTAACCTCGGTTTGCAGCCTTATCTTCCTACCTGGGAAAGAATGAAGGACTTTACCGCGTCGCGAAATGAGAATACTGTTGATGAATTATGGTTACTTGAACATCCTGCTGTTTATACGCAAGGACAGGCTGGTAAAGCTGAACATGTATTAAACCCACTGGAAATTCCGATTGTACAATCGGATAGGGGTGGTCAGGTAACCTACCACGGGCCAGGTCAACTGGTTGCCTATGTATTGATGGATACTCGGCGCAGAAAACTTGGAATCAGGACTTTGGTAACTCAGTTAGAGCAAATAATAATAAGTGTCCTTGAAAATTTTCAAATTAAGGGCTCAATACAATGCGGAGCACCGGGAGTCTATGTGAATGATAAAAAAATAGCCTCTATTGGCCTACGAGTAAAAAATGGCTGTACCTATCACGGTATAGCTTTAAATGTAGCGATGAATCTAACTCCTTTTTCAGGTATTAATCCTTGTGGTTTTGCCAAACTTGAAATGACACAAATCTCTGATTTCATCCCAGATCCAAATATGGAATCTATCCGAAAATTATTAACTAACTGTTTTTTTTCTCGATTAGAAAGCCATGAACCTATTTGCTGACTATATTCAACCACTGACGGTTTGGCTTTATGACCATCCAAATTTGGCTTTACTAATCGCCTTTGCTATTTCATTTGCTGAATCTTTAGCGATCATTGGTTCTATTATTCCAGGTTCAGTGACTATGACAGCACTTGGAATTCTTGCGGGCGCTGGAGTAATGCGTATTGACTTAACTTTGTTAGCTGCGGCTTTAGGCGCAATTGCCGGCGATGGTGCGAGTTATATGTTGGGCTCTATTTATAGCGAACGTTTGACTAGCATTTGGCCATTTCGCCGTTATCCTAATTGGCTTATTTATGGTAAAGATTATTTTACTCGGCATGGCGTAAAAAGCGTTTTAATTGGCCGCTTTGTTGGTCCATTACGCTCAATTATTCCAGTCATCGCAGGCATGATGCATATGAGCCACCTGCGTTTTTATACGGCCAATATCATTTCGGCAATTGCCTGGTCTTTCCTCTATGTTATGCCAGGTGTCCTCATCGGAACAGCTTCTAGTGAATTATCTCCAGAAATTGCTACTCGTCTTTTTGTCATAATCCTGTTTTCACTTGCTGGTATTTGGTTAATTGGCTTAGGACTTAAATGGTTATTTATTCGGGCTAACCGCCTATTGAACCGAAATTTTCACAATTTTTGGATTTGGTTAATACACAAGCCCTATTGGGGCAGAATTGCTAAAATAATCACGCCTGCAACAGAGAGCAATCATTATTCTACGGCAGCACTCTTTCTTTTATTTACTTTAAGCATTGTGTTTTTCTGTATAATTGCCGCTTTAGTTTTTTATTCTGATGTTTGTATTGGCTTAGTTAATCAAAGCATCCATCTGTTTTTTCAGAGCTTGAGAACGGGTGCTTTTGATGTATTCTTTATAATTGTGGCTCAACTAATTAGTCCTTTAACTCTAATCACCTTGTTAGTCTCAATTGCCATATCAACTATGTATTATAAGGACTGGCGATCCTTGGCTTATTGGATAAGTCTTTGCCTTATTTCTGTTTTAGTATTAGTCGTTCTTCAATTAATTATTTATAGTCCAAGACCTGCAGGAATATTAAAAGTTGATTCAAGCTCCTCCTTTCCCATCCCAGGACTAACCTTTATCACCGCTGTCGGTGTTACTCTTTTTCTATACATTAATGCTTATAGTAAAACGCGCTTTAAACATTTTATTACAATCGCCATAGCTTTTTGTTTGTTGCTTCTCGGTTTGTCACCCCTTTATCTAGGAGATAATTGGCTCACTGACATTCTTGGCGCTTATTTGTGTGGGTTGAGTATTAGCCTGGGCCATTGGCTTTTTTATCGACGGAAAAAACCTATTCAACATTACCATTCTTATCTGTCATCAATGATTCTGGTTTTACTTATTTTTACCACTTCATTCGCCAGCATTTTAAATTTAAAAAAATCAATACGTAATCACCAGCCCTATTTTGCGCAGTATGTTTTTACCGATAAAGTCTGGTGGAATCAAATCAATCCGCTTCTGCCTATTTATCGGCAAAATAGAATTGGCCATCGCATAAGTATTTTTAACCTTCAATACGCCGGTTCATTAACCCGTCTTGAAGAGGCATTAGTAAGCCATGGCTGGCAAAAACAAAAGGATTCTTTGCTTAACTCCTTACTGAAGCGAGTATCTAACCCCTCCTCCTCTTCTGAGCTACCGTTAATGTCTCAACTTTATTTAAATAAAAAACCAGCTTTAGTTATGAGCTACACGCCTTCTGATGGAAACCCGAAACAGATTTTACGAATTTGGCGTTCAAACTATTATATAGAAGATTATAAACAACCCATTTGGATTGGATCTATTTATCCACATAAAACAAAATTACCAAGTGGAAAAACCGCTACATCCATTAGTTATATAATGTCTGCCTTGCAGGATGAAACATTTTTACAACGACGCACCGCTCTCCCTGCACAGATTTCAGCACAAGAATTACAAGAGCAAGTTGAGCCAGAACTTTTATTAATACGTGAATCGACTATGGATACTCCTGACTAAATTTATTTTGGCAAAGCAGGATTACAACTCAGAGAAGACATCCTTGATACTCTGAGTTAAACTAGTTTTCTAACGCCTGTTACGAAAGGATCGATAAAGTGCTCAATATTTTGGAAACAATCCATTTATTGTTCCCGCTTCTCGGGGTTCTAATCCTATTTTTTGGTATAAAATTACAGCGAAAAAACTATATAATTATTGCCCTATGGCTGAGTTTGGTTTCTCTTATTTTGCATTATCGCGATTCTGGCGGTGAAATATTAGGGAGCTATTTTAACTACTACCATGCCTCCATTTATACCTTAAATCTTATAGTCTTAATTACTACAATTATTTACCTCTTACTCACTTCCATCCCTGATATTCGCAGCAAATTATTTCGCTATTCTGCAGGCTTCTTCTCCGCGATTCTGATAACAAGCTCGATGCTTTTATTGACAAATTTATGGGTAAATGCTTTTTTTGTAGAAGAACGATTAGCCGGAACACCAATCCTACAAGTTGCAACCTTTACCAAACAACCCTATTGCAGCTACAAATATGTTTTTTATAAAGTTGGAGCAGATAAAAATGTATGGTTTATGTGTCCTAATCACTATGGTTTATTACCCAAAGTAGCTCAACTTCACACTGCTCCAAACTTTGTAGTCAAGCAATTGCCGACACAATTACAAGCAATTTTTAAAGAAAATTTAAAGGAATTATAGATTGCGAAAATAGGTTTTTTTTGTATTGGTGATAATTTGTTCTGCTGTTTATTTTTTGTTAATATACCTGAAATTTTATATCTAAAATGATTATGCGCAGTTTGCTCTTAGCCTTGTTAGTATTTTTCATTAACCCATCCTTTGGAATGGGGACTAAATTAAATTGGGAAAACTCAGTCGATAAAGCGGTAATGAAATACGGTTTACGTACTGAACCTGAGCTAAGACGTTTCTTTGATGATGCACGTGTAGCCTACCCTCCTAGAGAAATAGCTTATTTGGCTTTTAAAAAAGAAAAACATTTAGAGTTATGGGCCAGGAATGATGGTCAGGTATGGCGTTTTATTCACAGATATCCACTTACCGCTTATAGTGGTCGGCTAGGCCCAAAATTGAAGGAAAGGGATGGGCAAATCCCTGAGGGAATCTATCGGTTAACCAGCTACAATCCCTTTAGCAGCATGCATTTATCGATGATGATTAATTATCCCAATAATTATGACCGTTTACAGGCTTCTAAAGATGGACGCAAGTACTTAGGAAATAATATCTTTCTTCATGGTAGATCAGTGTCAGTCGGCTGTTTAGCTGTTGGTGACAAAGCTATCGATCAGCTATTTTTACTAACACGACGTGTTGGCTTAGGTCATACTAGGATAATTATTGCACCTAATGATTTACGCAAAGGCAAACCTGCCACTTCAACATTTGCACAACCCCGCTGGTTACCCGATTTATATAAACAAATCACAGTTGCTTTAAATCAATTTCCTCGAAGTCGGATTGGTGGTTAAAAAAAACCTTACTTGCCGATGTTCGGAGTCTTATTCATCGTAGGTCGGGTCCTTGGCCCGAGATGGGTAAGGCAAGTAAGGAATGTCGGGCCAGGGGCGCCGACCTACGCTTTTTTTAAAATACCTCTTCTCGAAAGGCAATTTATAAATAAGTAGACTGTTTTTTAAAGATAAGTTAAGGTTTTATTTGCTGAAATTATTAGGTATGGGGACATGCAAAAAATAAAGCAATTACTACAAATAGCAAGAATCAGCCTCGGCCCTTTATTTCTAATACTCACAACACCAACTGCTGTGATGCTCATTTGGTATACAAATACTAATATGGAAGGCTCATTAAGCAAGCTTTGGCAATTAATTGAGACCCTGGGATTTTTACCTCTAATTTATTCAATTTGGCAACCTCTAATCTTAGGCAGCCAAACAGCCTGGGCTATGATTGCAATCTTTATGGTTTTCCAACTTGCATTAATGCGTTTACTACCCGGCAAAGTGTTTTACGGCCCGCTTACTCCTAAGGGGAATACGCCAGTTTATAAAGCGAATGGAACCTTGGCATTTATTGTTACTATGCTTTCTTTTTGTTGCTGTAGTTTTTATCTCCATTGGTTTGAAGCATCAATCATTTACGATAATTTAGGCGCATTGTTAGGGGCATTAAATCTTTTCAGTCTTGTTTTTTGCCTGTTCTTATATTTAAAGGGGCGTTATGCGCCCTCTTCCACGGATTTTGGTAGCTCCGGGAATTTTATTTTTGATTATTATTGGGGAATGGAACTTTATCCCAAGTGTTTAGGCTGGTCTTTAAAGATGTTTATTGCCTGTAGGGTTGGAATGATGTCTTGGGGATTGATTTTACTTTCCTACGCGGCTAAACAGCAGGAATTATTTGGTTTAAGCAACTCAATGCTAGTTTCTCTAGCCTTGCAGTTTATCTATCTCACTAAATTTTTTCTCTGGGAAACAGGGTATCTTAGCTCTCTTGATATTATGCATGACCGCGCCGGCTATTATATTTGTTGGGGATGTTTAGTATGGGTTCCCTGTGTGTATACTTCACCGTCTATGTATTTGGTTTTGCATCCGATTCATTTAAATCCCTTATTGGCCGCCTCTATTTTCATCGCTGGTGCCATTTGTATATCGATTAATTATTTAGCAGATAGACAAAGACAACGAGTTAGAATCACTCAAGGACAATGTACTATCTGGGGTAAAAAACCTCTGACAACATTAGCAACCTACCAAACGGAAAAGGGAGATATAAAACAAAATCTTTTATTAGCATCAGGTTGGTGGGGAATCTCGCGTCATTTTCACTATATTCCAGAAATTATAGGGGCATTTTTTTGGTCTGTTCCTGCTCTTTTCACTCATTTCATGCCTTACTTTTATGTGTGTTTTTTAACGATTTTGCTTTTAGATCGCGCCTATCGCGATGAAAAGCGCTGTTCAATTAAATATGGAAAATATTGGAAGCAATATTGTGAGCGTGTTCCCTATAAAATAGTTCCTTATTTGATTTAAAGAGAGGGAAAGGACAATATTGCCTGGTTAGCTCAGTTCCTAGCCTGGTTAGCGCGCTAGCGATAACCAGGTTATTTAACAAATTTCATCAATAATTTAGATAGGGGGGTGTCGTCCTGGTTATCGCTAGCGCGCTAACCAG
>JACCWL010000223.1 GCA_013697645.1 Tatlockia sp.
GCCTTAAAATATGTGAATACACTAAAGTTCGCTATGGATTAAACAACCCCGGCAATTTTTGGTTGTAAAACTCTAGCACAAGGAATGGTGCAGTAAATGCGATTGTGCACTACGGCATTATTCCAGGAAACTAAGGCAGACGGTTTGGTAAATTGTTTGTCTAACAAAAATATGAGGGGAGTTACCATGAAATCATTCGTACCCTGGTTTTGCTTGGTTGCAGCCACAGGAAGCCAATTTGCCTATGCTGGCGATGGAGTAGACGCTTATCGTCAAGGTAATTATCTCCTAGCGGGGCAGACACTTTTGAGTCAGTCCGGCAAAGATCCGGTCGCTGATTATTATTTGGGACGAATGCGTTTATATGGGTATGGCCAATTAAAAAATAATAGCCTAGCACTTCGTTACTTTAGCCAAGCGGCTGAAAAAGGTATCTTACCGGCACAGCAACTCCTTGGCCGCTATTTTCTTTTAGAAGATAAAAATCCTGAGCAAGCTTTATATTGGTTCAAGAAAGCGGCAGATTTAGGTGATACTTCGGCGCAAATGTATTGTGCAGCCGCTTACCTCTTCGGTGTGGGTGTGAAAAAAAATGAAGATACAGCTCGTCGCTACTACATAGACGCAGCTAAAAGCGGCAATGTTATAGCTCAATCAACTTTGGGTACTTATTTTCTCGATAGCCGTGATCAAAACTCTAAAAAACTTGGGGTTATTTGGTTAGGCAAAGCAGCAGACCAAGGCGATTTAACCGCTCAGGCCAGATTAGGTGAGTTGTATCTCAATGGCACCTATGTCACCAAAGACCCGCAAAGAGGGCTTGAACTCTTGACCAAAGCAGCTGCGGCAAATTCTTATATAGCAATGGTTGCTCTTGGTGAGTTAGCCATCAAACAAAATCAGGCGAGTACTGCCATTGATTGGTTTACGAAAGCTGTGAATAGCTCAAACCCTGGTACGCGGGCGGAAATGGACTTAGCCCGTTTATATATGGATCCAAAATCATCAGTTTATGATCCAAAATCAGGATTTCTTTGGACCTTGCAAGCTGCTCAAAAGGGTTCTAATGAGGCACAACAAGCCCTGTCAAACTTATATAAAGAAGGAAAGGGCGTAGTAGCTGACCCTGAGCTGGCGATGCAGTGGCAGCTTAAGGCTAAAGACAAAACACCAGAGAAAAATCCTAGTGTTTCAGCCGAAGTGCAAGCCGCACGTTGGTTATCGAATGGTAAAGTCGATAATTTTGCCCTTATCAATTATGGTTTAGGCGGTATTTACAGTGCTTGGCAAAACCCTATGTCTTTAAGAGAAAATACCTATAATTCTGCACCACAGATGGACGGTTTAACTCGTGCACAACTCTATAAGCCCAATTTTGTCATGGCTAAACCACAAACAATCCCTATCAGTGATTATTTTGATCTGATTGCACCGACCTTGAATGCATCTGCGGCAGCCACATGGACTTTTCCGCGCTATCCTTTGAATGCGCAAATTGAAGCCGTACAAAAGAAAGAACCCTTAAGCGTTGATCATAAACCTAAGGTATCTGTGGTTAATGAAGTTGCCCCTGTAATTCAAAAATCTGAACCAGAAAAATTTAATTTTATTAAAGAACAAACCCAAGATCAAACAGCAGAACCAGAAAATAAAGCGGATTACCAAGCCGTTCTTAATCATCTTTATGGTCAGGCCATTTTGGGGAATTCTACAGCTCAATTTGAAATAGGCCAGCTTTATCAATACGGTATTGCGGTCGTTAAAAGCCCGCAGCAAGCCATAACTTATTATCAATTAGCTGCGTCACAGCAAGATCTGCGTGCCGAGTACAATCTAGGGGTCATGTATTTAGAAGGTCAAACTAATCCCATCGATTATAAACAAGGGATTAATTGGCTGACTGATGCAGCCTTCAAAGGTAATGTATTTGCCCAATATGCCTTAGCGAATATTTATGAAAAAGGCTTTAAAGATGCAGGGGGTGCTGTGGTAATTCAGCCTGATATTCAACAAGCCTTGGCGATGTATCATCTGGCTTCATCCAATGGTTATGGCCCTGCAGAATACCGTTTAGCCGATTATTTGGTTAAGCAAAAACAACAGGGTTTAAGTGTGGCAGCCAAAGAAAATCGTACTAACTTAATTAGACGACTTTATCAAGGCGCTGCAAGTCAAGGGGTAAGCGAAGCAGAACTACCTTTGGCCTATTACAACGCCTTAGATAAATCGAATCCTGAGAAACAAAGATTGGCCTTTACTGTCGCAAAAAAAGAAGCTGACAAAGGGAGTGCTGAGGCTGCACTGTTATTAGCAATGATGTATGAAAGAGGAATCTCTGTCGGCCAAAATGAGGTTGAGGCTATGTATTGGTACCAAAAGGCCACTTTAAATCCAGTTAATGCCTTTATTCTCGGTACTTATTATAGTCAGGGCATTGGCCTCTCAAAGGACATAGAAAAGGGTAAGGCGCTCTTACAACAGTCCGCGGATGCTGGCTTTTCTTACGCTTACCTCAATTTAGCAGTATTAAATGAACAAACAGGTGAGGAGTTTCTCACTGATTTGGATAAAGCACGCAACGCCGGCAATAGCACAGCAGGCTTGTTGCTTGCCGATTATTATATGGCCCAAGGTGATAAGCCTGAGCAAATGAAGCAAGCTAAGGAAATTTATGAATATTTCGCCGAAAAAGGGGATAAAGAGGCCCAGGTCAAACTTGGATATCTCTATGATAGCGGCTATGGAGGAAAGGTTGATTATAGTTCAGCTGCCAAATGGTATCTTTCTTCGGCTGAACAAAAACAACCTGTCGCCCAATTCCTATTAGGACAACTGTATCAATTAGGTCGTCTTGGTAAAGAGCCAGACTATGCTGAAGCGAAGAAATGGTATGATGCGGCTCAGCATAATTATTCAAGAGCGGCTGTTGCCCTAGGTTTTATCTATGACACTGTGGATGATAATTATTCCAAAGCCTTAAGCGCTTACCAATTGGCTGCCCAAGAAAACAATGCCGTTGGCCTCTTTGACTTAGGCTTGATGTATGTAGAAGGCAAAGGAATGGCAGTTGATTATCCCAAAGCAATCGAGTTATTCTCCAAAGCTTCCGAACTAGGTTATAACGATGCGCTTACCCAATTAGCTGACTTGTATTTCAAGGGCTTAGGGGTTGCACGCAATGAGAAAAAAGCTCTGGAACTCTATAAAAAGGCAGCAAGTACTGGTGATGCTCATGCGCTCTATCAACTTGGATTACTCTCTGAAACGGGAGTCGCTACCAAACTTGATTACGCCAATGCGGTAAGTTATTACGATCAGGCTGCTGCAAAGGGTAATGAAAAAGCGAAGCTAGCACTTGCTCGTATGTACCAATATGGGCTTGGCATTAACCAAGATAGTGAGCGGGCAAAAACCTTGTATAACGATTTAGCAGCAAGCAATAATGGCTATGCTCAATATCAATTAGCACGAATGCTCATTAGTGCTAGTGGTAAGTCTGATGAAGCAAAACGTTTATTACAGCAAGCCAGCGCTAATGGCTCAGTGCAAGCTCGTAAGGCCTTACAATGGCTAGATGCGCAAGGACAAGGAAAGACAAGCTTTATTGAGCCGGTAAGTGTTACTCCTGCCCCTGCCTTGGCCAAGCAACCTGCAGACCTGATGTATTTTGATGCGCTAAGTGAATGGAACCGTGGCGAGGAAACCTTATCACGCCAGATCTTAAAACAGCTGATGACTCAATTCCCCAAATTTGAACCAGCCAAACGCGCTTATGAGCAGTTGAATCAACAGTCAAATGCATTTTCTGTAGTTTCTAACGAAGTGAAGTAGTCCGACCCAATGTCCGGTTTGAAACTAAACCGGACTACTTGAATGTATCTTGAAAGAGGCTCTGACTGATACGCGACCTGCCGTACCTCATAAACAGGTAATGGATGAGGCACAAAGTTTAATCGACAGGAAACGCCGCCGTGATTGAGCTGGAATGGCTGGAGGTAAAACTCTTCTCCGCATTTGGCAATATCTTTTTAATGAACAAATCTCTGAGAGTTGGATTATTGAGTTGATTGACAAAGGATTCTAACTCTATCCCGTTCATCAGTGAATTGATCTTAAGCCAAAATTTTTTCACTTCAGAATTAATGAGCGTGATGATGCGTTGAATAGTTTCTTTTTCATGGTTTATTTCATGCTGAACCTCATAAGCAATACGGCTATAATGTATTGCCCAAATCTGTGCCGTCTTTGCTCGAGTTTCTGGCGACAATGAAAAAAACAATTCTTGCGCCTGATGTCTGAGTGAATGAATTATCCTTCTTTGCATGCGATTCACCGAGCGCTGTAATTCAAGTTTTTCTCGTCCTAATCGCCATAAATCAACTGGGTGATTTTGTGAAAGGTTCGTCTCAATAAGCAGTTTAGATGCTTTCGGAGTGAACACGTAAAGATATTCTCCAGGAGCTCCCTGACGTCCTGTACGACCAAACAATTGTTCTTCGACACGCTCATTCTCAGTTAAAAAAGTGCCAATTACGAGCAATCCACCCATTTCAATTGATTCTGGGGAACAGGTGATGTCTGCACCACGAGCAGCGGTATTCGTCGCAATCGTGAGCGTATCGGGATTGCCAGCAAGTCCTAAGACTGCCTCAGCAGATTGATTTTGTACTGCATTATAGATATGTATAGAATTAGCGCTTCCTTGCAAATATTTCTCAGCCTTTAGGGTTTCAGCAATCGATTCAAAGGCTAATAAAACGGGTCGCTTAGATGCACTTATAATGGTATGGAGTTTATCCTGAAAATCAGCCTCTGAAGTACTCAGAATCGGACTAAGCTCTTTTTTGAGACTTAGTCGATAGGTGGGAGAATGGTATAAAGACACATTATAAAGACATTCCAATTCTCTCTGTGCCGATAGACCGCCGCAGGTTCCACTAACGCCATATAGTCGTTGATACTTATTAAAATAATCAACATGCGATATGGATCCGATCGTTAAACTCTCTGCTTCTGGTTTTAATCCATGCTTCGCTTCCAACAAAGCATGCAAACCTTTATCCCAACGTGAGCCAGTACAAATTTGTCCTGTACTTCTATAATCCACAATTTCAATAATCGATTTTTCATTGTTATCTGTAATCACATATTGAACATTCTCTTGATATGAATTAGCAGTCAATGCCGATGAATGCCAGTCGTTGACATTTTTATTAGTAAAGTGTGAGTTGGAGCCAAAAGTGCTTTCTAACATAAGACCCAGATTAGAAACGGAGGATTTAAACTGAGTTTTAGTCATAAATTGCCAAATCTGCGTAAACATATCTGATTGATTAATTGTGCATTGATTATTGGTTGCCAAGATTGCTAAATTGTCTTGGGTATCAAGGAACATACTATCCACCTCGTCCACTATAGCAATATGATAAGGACGTTGATGCTCGCGAATTTTAACTGCACTTGTATTTTCTAAAATATGGCTAAACTCAAAATTTGATACTGTCCCATAAATAATATCAGGACTATAATTGCCAGGGTCTTGCCATTTTTTATTATGCCCAGCGGTGAGTCTCAAACCTGCATAAAAGGGCTTGTATTTTTTTTCATCCCGCTCTGCTAAATCATCGGATGTTGTAATAATATCCACTTTTTCTTCATGAACTAAGGCAAGAAAAGCCGCCATTATTGAAATAATAGCCGATTTACCTTCCCCTGTTTTGATTTGGGCAAGCCGGCGGCTTTTTGGATCATTTAACAAGGCCAATACATTTAGCATTTGCATATCATAAGGGAGCAGGCCAAAAGACTGTTTAAAATGCTCTCTTATTATCGCCAGCAATAAACATTTAGCCTCCCTGTTATTTGCATCTCTCTTTAATAAGTTCATGCACTCTTTCAATTTATCCTTAAGTTCATCTACCCCCGTGGTTCCCAGCAATTCTTTGTGTTTTTTTATAATTTCATAGTCATTTTTTATTGTGATTATTTCATTTTGTTCTAAAGGACATTTAACAACGATTCCCTGCTCGGCAAACTGTTGGATTGTTAGATCTAGAGGAGGCTCAGGATATTTGTTTTGATAGGCTGCCAATATTAAATATTGGATTTTAACGATGGTTTCATCCCAGGAGCCCTTTTCTTTTAATAACTTAACAAAAAGCGCAAAAGAGGGAGTATTGGCCATTGTTATACTGCAACTAAGCAATTTTGGCAGATGCAGCAATGGCCAATCGGTTCTTGACCAGATGAGCAAAAATAGTTCTTTTAAATCCAGGCGGTTCACTGTTTTTTCAGCAGATTTAATGGAATCTGCTAAGCTTGTTGATGCAAAAATATGCTGGTGAGTTTTTAATTCTTCCTGACGAGATCCAAGCTGAAACAGCTCTTTGTAGGCAAAGACTTTATAGTCAATGTGGAGTAGCTGCTGCAGAAAAGGATATTGCAATAAACTAAATTGCTCATCAGTTAAAGAGGCAATTATTTGGTTGGTGAGTTGATATTCACCACAATGTACTAATTGACGTATAGCCGGGTCATTAAGCTTTTGATGTAATTTGTTTGCTGCCTTTTCTAAGCTATTATAGGTTGCCTTAGGAAGGAAGCCTTTCTCAGCTTCTACTTTGAGAAGAGCCGTTACAGAACGGGCTATTCGGGCAACTTCTATCTCGTTAAGGGTAGTAACCGGCTTAAATTTAAGAACAAACTCTATTAAAAATGCCCGAGCCCTCTCAAACGAATTTTTAGCAACCTCTGAGCGATTATGATTTTTATTAGTTTTAGACAAAATATCTAATAGTTTAACGAATAGATAGTCGTCTGCACTATATTTTCTTATCATAGTCAAAACGGCAAGATTAAACTTGCTAGTTTCACTTAAACCATAGAGCCAAAACAGGTTTTGAAAACCTTCACTAAAAGATCTAATGTCTTTGGTACAGGCGAAACTGGTAAGCTCTTCTTCCTGGATAAAATTTTTATACTCAAAATATTGCAGAATTAACATTAAGTTGGCCGGTATAAATTACAGGGGAATTTTTTAAGCATTGGTTCATTTGCAAGCGCAATTATCGTCTGAAAAGTGGCTGTCATTCCCGCGCTGGGAATGACAGAAGGGCTTGCGCTGGGGAGAAAGTACGAATTAAAACACTCCGATTCCTGGGTGTTGCTGATTCTCATCTTGTACATTAGCTTCTTGCAAGGGTTGTTGTTGGATAACTTCTGCTAGTCTCTTCTTGACAGAAAGGGTTGCAAGTTTTTGTGAAGCCTCTGTACCTTTTATAATGCTATCTATTTTTCCAGACATTATTGCTGCCTTGTCTTGGGCATACTTCAGACGGTTTTCGCGACCTTTAAAGAGCTCACCAGTAAGTTTACCCTGATCATCGTATTTCAATTTCTCTTCGCCATTGACTATCATGACTAATTTCTTTGGATCAGCGCCTGCGACAATCGCCGCTTCATAAGCTAGACGTGCATCCTTTTCAGCTCTTTTTGGATCTTTATTATTTATTGTGATAGAGATGACTTTAACGTCACTTGCTACTAAGGCTTGCACCAAAGAGGCTATATCTTGGCGTATGCTTGCGTCTGATTGATAGATTCGATTCAATTTCATCGAATAGCTACCATCGGCATTTTTTTGAATGGGTCTATCAAGGATGGAGAAATAACTATGTTGAATTGTATCAATATGAGTCAGGTTTTCGACCTTTACATTTTTAAATCGAGCACCTATATCAACTCCCAACTCAATTTCACTTGGTTCTTCACCAAGTTGATGTTTATCAATTTCGCCTTGAATCACATCCCGCATCATCCCACCGCGAAAATATCTATCAGCAAGGAAGACAAGACGATGAAATTCATTAGTTGCAGCTTGAAAAAGTCCCTTGGCATTATCTCCGATCGCATTCTCAACCTTTTGTAATTCATCAGTTTGGGATTTATCTAACGTTGCCATCATCTCTCCCTGGATGGCATTAAGTTGAGCATCGCTACAATTGAGGCTGTTTTTCATGCTGACTTTAAATTCATCATCATTAAAAGCCTCGTTTAATTTATCCTTTGCCAACTTATGTTGGGCGTCAATTGCCTTTTTAACGTCACCCTTTAAGGAGAGAAGATAAGAGGCAACTGCAGTGGGACCGAACTCCGGCTTTGGCCCTGATATTAGGGTATTAAGTGCTTTTAATTCCTTGTTAAATTGCTCGAGTGCAGTGTCTAGAGAGTCTGATTTAAATGCATCGGCTATCACAGTCTTAACCTTTGTGCTATCAGCCGTGTCTACTTTTAGTATTTCAGTAATGCTTGTGTTATCAGGCGCTTTAATACTATTGAAGCCAGAAATATCTTTTATACGATTGCTATTATAGTCATCAAAGCTAGAAGTGCAGGTTAAGGAACCATTCTTAAAATTTACACCGTTTTTGACTAGATGATACCATGCAGCCTTATGTGCCGAATCAAATGCTAAAAGGCTATTTTCAGTCTCTGGGATGTCTGGCATAGCTCACCTACCTATTTATAAATACAATATAGAAAAGTATAACATAGAAAATATTAACGAATGATTAAGGAATCACTGTCGGGAAAGGAGCCAACACCCGGAGGCTTTTTGTTAATCACGGTATCGTAGGTCGTCGCCCTGGCCCGACGATTGCGAGCAGGGGTAAGAAATGTCGGGCCAGGGGCGCCGACCT
>JACCWL010000254.1 GCA_013697645.1 Tatlockia sp.
GCGCTAACCAGGCTACCCGGTTTAGATTTATTATTTTAACTCTTTGTCTTTAGCTTTTCTTCCTTTGCTTTGCTCACTAAAAAATCAAGAATTTTAATAAATCGCCCCTCGCTTTTTGCCATCTGTAAATCAGCTTTGTACTGATTGTTAATGATCACAGCAGGTATGCCCTTAATTTGGTAGCGAGCCATTAAACCCGTGCCCTGTTTAACTTCCAGATCAATCGTCGTTGAATTTTCAAATGCAGATTTTGCAGTTGCAGGATCAACTCCTTGAGCTATAAAAAAATCAATCATTGCTTGATTTGAAGCTAATGCACGCTTGGTTTTACCTTGAATTTCTTTAAACAATATAGGATTAAGTTTTTCATCGAGGCCAAGTCGTTGAGCTGTGTAATAAGCTTTAGCGTAAAAAATCCAATCTTCATTGAAGACAACGGGGACTTTGGAAAATTGGATGGTGTTGCCTTTCTGTTTTACCCAAGCAACAAGTGCCGAATCAATCTGATAACACCAATGACAGCCATAGCTGAAAAACTCATCGACCCTAACTTTAGTCTTGTCAGTACCGGTTTCAGCGCCGTTTTTTATTAGTACATAATCTGTTCCTGCAACAAAATCTTCAGCCGCAGCAATTAAGGGTAAAACTAAAAGAATGATCAATACCAAACGTTTCAACATCATATTATCTCGCTTAAAAAATCAATGCAGACCTTGAATGTAATAGGCCACCGCTTCCATATCTTCTTGACTCATACGCGAACTGATATCGCGCATAATGGAATTTAAGTCATTTGCTCGTTTAGAAGTTTTAAACGCTTGCAATTGCTGGATGGTGTAAGCTGCATGTTGTCCTGAAAGTACAGGAAACCCTGCTTGGGCATTGCCCGTTCCTTTGGGACCATGACAAGCAATACAAGCTGTAATGTGTTTAGCAAAATCACCGCCACGATACAAGAGTTCACCTCGCTTTAAAAATCGCTCAGGCGTTGCTCCCTCTGGAATGGCTTGTTTAGAGTAAAAAATGCCTAACTCTATTATTTCATCCTCAGTTAAGCCAGCACTCAAAGCAGTCATTACAGCCGAGTCTCTTAACTTCCCTTTTTTAAAATCCTGCAATTGCCTGCTAAGGTAACTAGCATGTTGTCCCGCAAGACTTGGCCATTCTGGACTTAGACTAACACCAGATTGCCCATGACAGACGGCGCAAGAAGCTAATATTGCTGGTGTCTTAGCGGCAAAAACCGTAATGGTGCCCAATAGCATAAAGGCAACCAGAATTTTTTTCATCTTTTTTCCGGGAATTTAACTCGGTTAATGGTACACTGCTTGGGCAAAAATCCCAAAATGAAATTGAAATATGATTATTAATCCATACAGTCAAGCCACTTTTCTGAAAAGTGCCGCCAAAGTTGATCAATTGCCCAGTGATGAAGGATTTGAAGTCGCTTTTGCCGGGCGTTCCAACGCTGGTAAATCGAGTGCGCTGAATTGTTTGACCACCAATAAACAACTAGCGCGAACCTCTAAAACACCAGGTCGAACTCAATTAATTAACTTATTTACTTTGGATGATTCACGCCGTCTGGTGGATTTGCCGGGCTATGGCTATGCAAAAGTGGCTAAGCAAATTAAGGAAGAATGGCAGAAAAATTTGGCTCAGTATCTTGAAGTTCGTCAATGTTTAAAGGGTTTGGTTCTATTAATGGATTGCCGTCATCCGCTTAAAGACCTTGACCAGACGATGGTGAGCTGGTGTCTTGATCGCGAATTGGATGTGCATATTCTTCTTACCAAAGCCGATAAATTAAGTCGCTCAGAGGTAAAAAATACAGTACTAAAAGTACGTAAATTTTATTCCTTGCTGGATGAATTTATTAGCGTACAAAGTTTTTCTTCGTTAAAAAAAGAAGGTCTTGACGAATTAATCGCTAAATTAAATGAGTGGTATGATTGGCCTGCGCCCCTATCTAAATAATTCACCTCATCTATTTTTTGTAGAAACGTACCTACTTTTATTCTATAATAACTGTAGGTATGTGGCTACATGCGAGGAAATCTTATGACTATTACTACATTCTCAAGCCGTGAATTTAACCAAGATGTGAGTAAAATAAAAAAGGCTACTGCGAAAGGTCCTGTTTTTATTACTGATAGAGGTCAACCTGCTCATGTGCTTATGGCAATAGAGGATTATTTAAAACTTACAAAAACTAAAGAAACTATAGTTGATTTACTGGCCATGCCTGAATCAACGGACATTGATTTCGAGGCGCCTAAATTAGGTAATAAAATTTATCGCCCAGAGGAATTTGATTAATGTATATATTAGATACAAATGTTGTCTCTGAGCTCAGAAAAGGCAATAGGGCTGTTCCTCAGGTCACAAGTTGGGCTAAAAGCATCTCAACCTCAAGTTTATTTATATCAGTCATTACTATTTTGGAGCTTGAGACAGGGATATTGTTAAAAGAGAGAACTGATCCTCCACAAGGAGCAATCTTACGCTCCTGGCTTAACACTCATGTCCTTCCAAGTTTCTCAGAGCGTATACTCGATGTTGATCTTGCAATTGTACAGCGATGTGCAAGATTACATATTCCCGATCGAAAGTCAGATAGGGATGCATTAATAGCAGCAACGGCTTTAGTACATGGCATGAGAGTTGTAACTAGAAATGTTCAAGATTTCGAGCAAACCGGTACAGAATTATTTAATCCTTGGGAAAATCCAGTTTAGCCTAGATAGTTTACCCAGTTGATCCAAAAATGAGATGCTTCTGACTATTCAGGAAGGTTTTTTAATCTTTGTTTATAAGTAAAAGCGCCGAATTTTGAAGCCTGTTGCTCGCAGCCGGGTTATCTTAAATTAAGTTTTAGACTCTCCCCAGCGGTGCACAAGACCAAGATCGATTTCAAATAAATCTAAAACTCTGCCTACTGTGTGGTTAACAAGATCATCAATGGTATTGGGCTTAGTATAAAAAGCGGGGACGGGCGGGACAATGATCGCTCCCATCTCAGTTACAGCCACCATATTTTTTAAGTGACCTAAATGCAATGGTGATTCTCTAACCATTAAAATTAAGCGGCGTCTTTCTTTTAAAACCACATCCGCAGCGCGGGTTAATAAATTATCCGTATTGCCGCAAGTGATATTAGCTAAAGTACGCATGGAGCAAGGGGCAATAATCATTCCCAAGTTTTGAAAGGAGCCACTAGAAAGAGCAGCAGCTATGTCATTGATATTGTAGTATTTATCAGCTAACTCATTGAGTGCGGCAGCAGATAAGTCGCATTCATAAGCTCTAGTTTGTTGGGCGGCTTTTGAAACAATCAGATGCGTTTCAATCTCGCATTGCTTTAGGCACTCTAGCAACCGAATTCCATAGATGATGCCTGAAGCACCACTTATTCCAATAATAATTCGATTTTTCTTTTGAGTTGCCACTGTTTCATGCCTTTGCGAGAGATGGGTTATTATCCTTGAAAAATTCCTTATCTTCAACGCAGCGGTTCTAGTTGCTATTCTCGGCTAAGAGAGTGGTAACTACTTCGGGATTTGCCAGTGTTGATAAATCACCTAGATCCGCGAGCTGACTTACCTTTTTATTAGCAATTTCTCTAAGGATTCGGCGCATGATTTTGCCTGAGCGAGTTTTCGGTAAATCATCTACCCATTGAATAACATCAGGCTTTGCAATTGCTCCAATTGCTTTTTGGACGGTTTTTAATAATTCGTCGTGCAGTTGTTGACTAGGCTTGAGGCCCTGTTTCAAACTAACAAAAGCTTGGATACCTTGCCCCTTAAGTTCATGCGGGATTCCTACAACGGCGGCCTCAGCAACTTGCGGATGTGCAACAAGTGCCGATTCTATTTCAGCTGTGCCTAAACGGTGGCCTGAAACATTTAAGACATCATCGATACGGCCAGTTATCCAAATGTCGCCCTCTTCATCACGATTAGCCCCGTCACCCGTCACATAATAACCGTTAACTAGATAAGTTTTGCGAAAGCGTTGATGATCGCCTGCGATGGTTCTAGCCATCGATGGCCAAGGGTATTTGATAGCAAGAGAGCCTTCCCCTACGCCCTCTATTTCCTGACCTTGTTCGTCAAGCAATACGGGATAGATACCGGGCAAAGGTTTTGATGCAGCGCCAGGCTTTGCGGTGTTGAGATCTCCCTGAGGGCAAATCAATATTGCGCCGGTTTCCGTCTGCCACCAGGTATCAACGATGGGGCTCTTATTTAAGCCCACTTTTTGCTTATACCATTGCCAGACTTCTGGGTTAATGGGTTCGCCTACAGTGCCTAATAAACGCAAGGATGTACGCTTAGTCGTTGTCAACCATTGATCGCCCTGGCGTTTTAAAGCACGAATTGCTGTAGGTGCAGTATAAAAAACGCTAACCTTATACTCATCAATAATTTCCCAATAGCGAGCAGGTGTTGGCCAGGTTGGTATGCCCGCAAACATCAAGGTGCTAACGCCATTACACAAAGGTCCATAAACTACATAAGAGTGGCCGGTTATCCAACCCACATCAGCAGTACACCAAAAAACGTCCCTATCCTTGCATTTAAAAACATAGTCCTGGCTAAAGGCTGTCTGGACTAAATAACCGCCTGTTGTATGCACTACCCCTTTGGGTACACCAGTGGAGCCTGAGGTGTAAAGAATAAAAAGTGGGTCTTCAGCATCCATTGGTTCAGGTGGACAATCCGCATCAACTTCTTGCTTTAATTCATGCCACCAATGGTCAAAATCAGGATCAAAGAAAACAGGTTCTGAACTATTTTTGATGAGTAAAGCAGGAATCTTGAGTCCTCGCCTTGCCTCATCTGCCTGTTGTTTTTGGGCAAAATAGTGATCGCCGCGATAATAGCCGTCAGCAGTGATTAATAATTTACAGTCAGCAGCTTCTAGTCGTTGGCGAAGAGCTGCTGCAGAAAAACCTGCAAAGACCACGGTATGAACTGCACCGATTCGAGCACAGGCGAGCATGGCAATGGCGGCTTCAGGGATTAGCGGTAGATAGATGCCAACCTTTGTTCCTTTGCTAATTCTTAGTGATTTAAGCACATTTGCCATGCGGCAGACTTCGGCGTGTAATTCTCCAAAACTGAGCTTACGTTGCTGGTTTTCCTTATCTCCTTCCCAGATTATGGCGTTCTGATTAGCTTTATGAGGTAGATGTTTATCCAGGCAGTTAGCACTTACATTTAATTTTCCGCCGCTGAACCAACGAATATCACCGTCTTTCAAATTACCTTCTAAAACCTCCGTCCAGGGACTTAGCCAATCGACGTAATTCTGCGCTTTTTCAGCCCAAAATTGTTTTAAATTTTCCAATTCTTTTTGATTCCTTTGTTTATTCATGGTGGAACTGACCCTTGGCAATCATTTTAATAATCCCGGAAAAGTCCAAATTTTCCTGGCCTTCGTCAGAGAATTGCTGATAAAGAGCGGTGGCATGAGCGCCGATAGGTGTTTTAACGCCAACCGTATCGGCTGAGGTTTGACTTAAATGCAAGTCTTTAAGCATCATTGCGGCGGAAAAACCGGGTTGATAGCCTTTATTCGCTGGCACATTTGGGAGAATACCTGGAACCGGAGCATATTGACTCATTGACCAGCATTGGCCTGAGGAGTTGCTCACGACCTCAAAGAGTTTTTGCGCCGATAAGCCAAGTTGTTCAGCTAAGACAAAGGCTTCTGAGACAGCAATCATTGAAATTCCGAGCACCATGTTGTTACAGATTTTGGCCGCTTGCCCTGAGCCAGCAGGGCCAGTATGAATAATTTTTTTACCCATTGCCGCTAGGATGGGTTGTACTTTCTTAAATGCAAATTCTTCGCCGCCAACCATGAAAGTCAAGGTTGCTGCAGCAGCGCCAGCAACACCGCCAGAAACGGGCGCGTCAACAACTAGAAGGTTTTTCAAAGCAGCTTGCTCATGCAATTTTCGGCTGCTTAGCACATCGATAGATGAGCAGTCGATGTATAAACTGTTTTCACTAGCCTTTGCAAACAAACCCTTGTCGCCTAAGCAGACTTCTGAAACTTGCTGTCCCGTTTGCAGCATGGTGATAATAATTTCTTGGTTTAGTGCTGCTTTCTCCAGTGATTTGGCCGTGATTCCGCCTGCAACGGCGAGATTTTTAAGTGCTTCTGTTTGTAGGTCAAAGCCAGTCACAATGTGACCTGCTTTGATTAAATTAAGAGCCATGGGTAATCCCATGTGGCCTAGGCCAACGAATCCAATTCTTGCCATGTTAACTCCCTTAATTGCTTCAACCAGGTTTATAAATTATGCCTTGAGAGATAGCCACCTATTGGGTGTCGTCCCTGTCCTTCGTATGTCGCGTAGGCGGGGATCCATGCCAAAATGTAGCACAATGCCACTTTTTAGATGGTTCCCCGTCTACGCCTGAATCTTCTACACATGTTGCCTTATGGTTCCATTTATGATCAACTACTTTTTTTTTATTGAGAGAAGTTATGAACATAGACCTATCAGATGCAGAAAAGTGGTCAGAGGCAATATTTGGAAAA
>JACCWL010000267.1 GCA_013697645.1 Tatlockia sp.
TAATCCGTCATCGCTAATCTCCTCGGTTGTTATTGTTGTTTCGCAACTCAATAGTACCGAATTCTAGCGATGACTCCAGCCCCGCAGAGTCAATCAAAATTTACAGCAGTTTACGGACTTAACCGAACTTGAGGAGGCGTTATACAAAACTACCTACAATTTAGAAACTGAAGGTTTAGAGCTAGGAAATCTCCCTCTTTTAAATAAAATAGCCTATTTTTATAATTATATAAATTCAAACTTTGTAAGCAGTTTTTTTGGTTTTGGTTCAAAGAAGATGGATGAATCTATTCGAGAATTTATGAATAAAAAAATGATTGAGCTTATTCAATCAGATTCTCCTTCCCAAGACTTGAATAAGATTTTTGAAGATCTAAGCAGAAATTTTGCTAACTTTCCAGTTGATTTATCGAGTTTAGAAATCTATGTGCAGCCAATTTCAAAAAATTATGAAGATTTTTTAAATAGTTTGCAACAAGGCGAAAAAGAAAGTTGGTTAACAGGTTACTGGGCTAATTTTGCTAAATCCTTACCGCACCATCAGTTAGATAATCAAAATGACAGGATTTTCTTTGATTTATTGCATAACGATTTTGTTAAAGCAAATCCTGATCTGCAAGCCTGGTTTGATAGCTTACCTGAAGAATTACAAAAAGAGTTTATTAAAAACCTGATTCAAAAAAACCATCATAAGGACTACCCAAAATTTAAACTTGAAATTCAATCCTTAGCGCTGACCTTAGGTTTAAAAGAGGGCTATTTACAATATCTACCCTTAGATAAAGCGATGTCTTTTTATCACGAGGATTTGAGAGGAATCGATTTAAGCACTTTGAATTTACAGCAGTTTAGATTTGTAAATTGTAATTTATCTTTAACAAAAATTATAAATAATCCTAGTTTTGAAATTAGGCATATTGCTTCAAATCAATTTGATACGCAGATCTTCAAAAAGGTAGAAAGAATACTTGAGGTAAATCCAAATATCTCTTTTGGAACTGATTGGTATGGACTAACCCAAACTAATGTTCTAAGTCATCTAAAATACCTAATAAGATATAGTTATTATAAAACAGCCAATTCAATCCTCGAGCAGTTTGAAAATTTAAAATTCTATGGCATTCAAGCAGGAGAACAGATAAGTTCCACTAGTTGGTATAATGATTTTTTAAGCAATTTACCTCTTATAAAACAGCACTTCCCTAACAGCATCTCATCAGTCGGAGATAAATATTTAAAGGAACAATTTTTAAATGCTTATAAACCGCTTCTTAAGACATTGATTGATGAAGATGAAGAAAATTTCAAACTAGATGACGACTTAAAAGAAAAATGCAAGGTGGCTCTGATAGCCTTAGCTAATTTAATCGATTCTATTAATTTTAGTGACTTAGGTGATATGCCTGAATTATCTTTCTCGATAAGGGATTTGAGCTATGAGCTTCAAGATACAGAGCATAAGGAAAACTTGAAAGAATCAACATGTGAGCAAGTTGACTCGAAAAATAATTTATTGAAAGATATTATTGAATTGTATTACTATTCTATGGATTACGTGGAACCTTATAGTTCTCTGATAAAAAAATTAATCAATCATAAAAATTTATCTATTAACTTATTTACCCGTGCAAATGGGGCACAATATAACCCCTTTGTTAACCTCATCAAAGCATCCGTACTATCCGGGAATTCTTTTGATCTATTAAAATTGTTGCTGAATTTTGCAAATCCAATACTTTCTGTTAAAGAAGTTCAAATGATACGTCTTCAATTTCAGAAAGCGATATCAACGCTAAGTGCGACTAATTCAGACCGGTTTGCCCTACTTTATAGACATTACTTTGAGTCACTACTTTTTTCATTGGAAGAGAGTGAGGAATGGATAGTAGAAAGCATAGTGCGTGACAGAAGATACAATTATATTACTTTTCGCCACACTTTGTTTTCTGCGGAATTTCTTAAATATTTTGATGCATTTAACGCAAAACAGGGCGACCTTGTTCAAGAAAGTTTTCAAAAGTGTATTAAAACTCTCTTAGAAGAAAAATTGAGTCCAGGAATTGATATGGAACTTTCTCATCCTTATTGCACTAGTAAATCTTTAAGTTTTATTGGTGAGTTATCTGCCAAGGATAAAGTTAGATTATTATCCATAATTTGTCGTTCTCCTGAGCTTAGAGCTAAATATTTAAACGACCCTGATTTATCAAATTTAGTAAAAGAAACGCTGTTAGGATCTGATTTACCACCTAAAATAATTCTCCCATTAGAATGGAAGAACCATCATGACAAGTACTTGGATGGGATGAAGCCGGTTATTGAGGTTTTAATACAAAACGAATCTATCTTACCAGAGAATCAAAATCCCGCACACAATATTGAGGGCTTAAAACAATTTTTAAGGCAGGAATTTTCTAGTAAAGGTGGGATTTCATGCCTCCGTTTTTTCACACCAAGGCATATTGAGAAAATGCTAGACGCGGATAATTTTACCGAGATACGCGCTTATGCAGATGAAGCCCTGCAATCTTGTTCATTTTTTAGGCTTGGGTGTGTAGAGAAGCTTTATGAAGTGATTGCTAGGTCTATTCAAGCTCAAGATGTAGTAACGAATTATCATCTAAGTTAATTTTTAAAATCTAAAAACATGCCCTTTATAAAGGCTTGTAAGTCTTTACGTACGTTTTTATACCTCAATTTTGTTAATTCTTTATCGACTACCCCCTAGTCTGGTAAAGGTTGTAAGGGTGTGCTGGGAAATTTCGTACCATAGGATCTTAGCCGCTAATCCCAGGTTAAGTTTTGACAAGCGCTAATTCAGCCCACCTTGTCGTATAGGCAGGTGATTTTAATTGTGCCTTCATCGCCCAGGGTTTTGAATGCCCTTCTGCTGCTAGGTAAATCGTTGACTGTCCGTATTTTTGATTTATATATCAAACACACTCATCAATTGAATTTTTTTAGCCAAAGTATCTATAAAGTGAGATTATTTAAATCGTTTTTTAACATTTTTTTTAATAGGTCTATGGCTATTTGCCCTTTTTCAGCTGTCGCTAGAGTCGGGTTTCCCCATGCACCCGTTTGCGAAATGGTTCTATCGATTGACTTAGGATCTCGTGTCAAACCGCCCAGTTTGTCAGGATTTTCTTCCGCTTTGGCTTTCGACATATTCACCACTTCAGGCTTAATATAGAGCATTATTGATGTTTCAATTTCATCAGCATGGCTCCCTACCTTTTGTTTTGTTAGCGCTTTGATTCTTTTATGGGTATAGAGGTCAGAAAAATCAAAGTAATTAAAGGAAACCTCTTTTTCCAAAAGAATAATAGCGGCTTTTGCTAAAACGTGAAGTGTACTAATGCCTGTATTTAAAACGTAAAATCGTTTTGCACCCTGTTTCTGCCAACAAAGACAAAGCTCCACAATCATATTCACTGATAAATCAAAGGGTAAGCTGGCGGAGCCTGGATATTCTGTAAAAGCCGGGGAAAAGTTATATTCGAGGGTTGGCGCAACTAAAAGCTGGTAATTTTCAACTGCCCAGTCAGCTAAGTAGTCAGCAATTAGCTTATCGGTATTCATGGGGAGGTGATAGCCATGTTCTTTACAACCTGCGCCTAATGGAATAATTAATGGCCATTTAGCCTCGAAAGCCTGTTCTATTTCAGGCCAAATCGCTTTAGCCATTATCATTCCCTTGCTCATAATAGGACCTATCTTAGATTTCGTTTATATGCCTTCACACCTAACTTTAGAGCAAATTATGAAAGATAGAACTTTCCAGGATTATTCTAAGCGGAAAATAAGCCATCATTTTCTAAACAACTAAATCATAAGTCGCAAATTGAACTTCGTTATCTTCAATCCATGCCTTAGTCAGTGAATATTCAGGAAGTTCAATCCAGGTAGTGCGATCACGAGTTAAAGGTTCTGATGCAAAGAGGATGTTATTGCGTTTACCTGAGCCTTCCATTTTATAAACGCCATCATGAATTCCATAATTCTCACCAAAGGTCGCCCAGAGGCTGTGATATTCCAGAAAAGCCTTTTGTACACTGGTTGTATTGCAACCAAAATCAAACACAAACCGAGTTACAAGAATATATTTGCCATTTGTCACAAAAAGGTTAAGGGGAGACGCCTCTTCAATAGCCAAGGTTTGGCGTAAATCTTTTAAGATCTTAATCGTTTTAATCAAGGCAGCACTGGCCTCATCCATTGGTATATCTTGCGTATAATCAGCAAATTGCGATAAAAAGAGCGAATAAATCCACTCGCTATCAGTAGTTCCTTTAATTTGAGCAAAAATCTCAGGTTTAATTATATCGGTAAGCAACACTTTCATACGCGACATTTGCTCCAGAGTTCCATTATGGGCTAAAGCTAATTGAGTATTATCTAGTTTGAAGGGATGTACATTTTGTTCTGATACCGTTTCATTGATGGAGTATTCAACACCACGAACATGTGCTAATAAGCAAGTTGTCGCTATTTTTTGCGACAAGCGATATAAATTTTTATCAAAAAATGGCAATTGGGTAGTCTTGTAGTAGAAGGGCAAATTCGCTTCAAAAGAATGGGGTGACCAAGCACAAAAACCGAGGCCAGCTAAGTTTTGAATATGTGACATTAACATCGGTGCATAACTTTGATGCGCTAAGGAGTTATCAGGTCCATAGATCAAATCAAACATTGAAACTTCTTGCATACCTAAATAGATAAGTACTCTGCACATAAATTAGTTCTCACAGTAGTATATTGTTGTACTCGCTGTTTAATCTCACAAGCTCCCGATTCATAACATAGACAAAGCTAGCCACTGTTCGATTAATCGATTTGTTTATTGCATAAAATAATGTCGGATCCGAATGAAGTAGTTTTTTATAGGCTTCGATATCTAATTCTAAAAGAATGCATTTTTCACAAGTCACATAGTCGGCTAATTGTTGGAATTCTTTATATAGAAAGTCCCGCAAGAATAACTCTCCAGCTTTAAGAACTGAGAGTGATTTTTTAAGCTCATTGTCTTCTTTGATAAAAAACATTACCGCGCCAGAATAAACAAAGGTCAATTTGTCTGACTCATCTTGATTTGTGAAAAATCGATAACCCTTTTCATAAAGTTTTACAGACATCAAAGGAAGCAAACGTTTTATTTCTTCCTTGGTTAAGCGCTGAAATATATTAAATTGATCAAGATGAGCAACATTCAAATCGCTAAGTTCCAATGGGTAATTTTTCGCGGAGGGATTTTCAAGATAAAGAGCATGACCAAACTGAGCGCGAGCTTTATCAGGAATTTTATTCAATAACTCTAAAATACTTTTCAAGTTGAGGATAAGTTTGTTTGCTGTCTGTTGGGTGATTTCCTTCTCAATTTTATAAGCAGTTTCAGGCTTAATAAAATGCAAGGACTCTAGGGCGTTATGATTAAAAACCATACAAACACAAGATTTCTCAGCCACAACACTAGCAGTGACAAGCACATCAGAAAAAAAAGTTATCTCTCCAAATAACTGACCTTTACCTAGACTCATTAAATTTTTTTTACAGTTACCTGGTAATACAATATCCACTGAAACACTACCGTCAATCAATAAATACAACTCACCTCCAAGGCTACCTTGAGATAAAATCACCTCGTCTTTTTCGAATTTTTTTTCTTCAAGACAGGGGGCGATGTATTGAATTTCTTTCGCTGTTAGCCCACTAAGAATAGGTATTTTTTCTAAATCAAATTTAATAGTTTTTGTCATTTTATTCTCTTAAATTTTCCATTCAGAAATTGGAATTTCTTGATATTGATTTTCTAAATAAATTGACATCATCTTATTAAAATCTTTGCCATATTTATCAATAAATCGGCATTGCCAATCGCTTCCAGTTGTTTTTAATGAAACACGTCGCTCGATAACGTCGAGATATAAATCAATATCAGCGGCATTAATACCAAAAATTTGTAAGCCCTTACGGGATAAAGGAATCAGTTTTTTTACTAACTCAAAGGCTGAGATCTCCTCGCCGAGAAACCAATTGAATGTAGTATCTAACCCAAAACGCGCTGCTTTGTAGAAATTTTTTCGGGCGTAATGAAAAGGAAGCAAGTATTCGATTGGCGTGTCCTGCACGGCATAATAATTCAAAAGGCCATAAAAAAAAGCGGCATTTGCAACCATATCTATAACGGTAGGCCCTGAGGATGGCCCACGATGCTCAATGCGTAAATGGGGTTGATTCCATTTGTTAAAATCAATTACCGGTCTATTCCATCGATACACCACTCCATTTTGGCGCTTTACATGAAACATCGCCTCCACGGGCTCATCCAGGGTGACTTCTGGAATTAAACGGGGATAAAACTGGAAATTTTGCTCAAATAACTCATAAAAAGAATCTTTGAGATAATTAAGCCCAAAGGTGCAACACTTAAATCCCCTCGCTGTATCAAAGTGTGCGAGGGTCATCACCTGGTCAAAGCTCGCAATTCGGGTCTCACTCCAAACTTGGTGCCCAAAAAGAAAGGGACTATTACAGGAAATTGCCAAAACTGGAGCTGCTATTGCCTGAGCCACATTGTAATAACGAACAGACTGACTTAAGCCAATTTGCATGTGCATTTGAAAAGCGGACACCAATCCATTCATTGCTAATGACCCTGGTTCTAAGTGCAATGATTCAATGCCCTCTACATTGATCTTAATAGGCTTGCCTCCCCGATGCTCAGCCATACATGAATCAAGTAGTTGATAACGCTCTTTATTAGTCATAAACGGTTTTTGGTGATGCTTCTCTGTTGCTGTAGGCAAGGAACCAATTAAGGCTAAATGGTAGTTATTTTGAATGGCAACTTCACAGCAAAATTGCCAATATTTCAATATATTGGCATGCAAACGGGATAAACAATCCCCTTTAAAATTATAATGACTAGAGTTAATTTCAAGCTGTGCGGCCCCGACTTCGGAGACTAGATAGGGTTGGTCTACCAAATCGATAAAGCGCAAATTGTCTGGCGCGGGATTATAAAGTTTATCTAAGAGGAAGAACTCAATTTCAGAGCCGATTGATAATTCTCGTTCAATAAAAACCTTATCGCTAAACCAATTTTCTAATAGGGTTGTTTCTACAAGCAATCTTCGGTCAAAATCTTGGTAATTAATCCGGATCGACTCCCCTTTCTCTTCCTTATTATTGGACATATGCCGACCAAATGCCTGTAAGCGATGATTTGAGTGTGGGTCACAATTTTAACTCCGTCAAGGCTGATTGAATTTCAAAATTAGTGAAAAAATAGGTAAATTAGCAAAAGAATGACTATTCGTTTTTTATCAATAAAATCAAAGGCTCAGCGTGGATCGACATAGATTTTTGGTTAAATGCCCATTTAGAAAGCATGGAGTTAATCTTTAGCTCAGATTCCTTTGTTAAACTTTAGATAATTTATATGTTTTTGTTAGGAGATTTTAATGGGTTTTTTTTCGAGTTTCGCACCGCCGTTATTTAAGATTCCAGATGAGCTAACTACTATGAGCTCCCAGCTTATGGTGGAATGCAGCAGTGAAAAAGCCCTGGCTAAAGAGATACATGACCTCTTAGATCTTTTGAAAAAAAATAACACTACCCCGGATATTGTCTTAAACGGCGCCATTATAAAAGAGAAGGGACAATCAATTATTCAAAGACTCGACACCCTTAAAGTGACCGAGTCCTCTTATAAAGATGTCTTAAGGCTTGCGGCTTTCATAGAATCAGTCTCCAATATGCATGGAAACTACCACGGGACTGTGTTTGAATCAGATAGAATAACCGTCCAGATCCCAGTCTTAGGTGAAAAAACAGTCAATCTTAAAAAAATCGCTCAAAGGTTTCATGAAAAAATTAGAGCTAAAATTTACGAATTTGAAAATGAATATACTAAAAATGTTAGCAGCGATTATGAGCCAATTGGAGTATCTACTTCATTTGATGAGCCTAAGATTTCAATCCCAAATGTTAGTTCTAATGATGAAGTCAAAACTCAAAGTTCCAGTAGCTCTAAAGAGGAAATAATCAAGCCTTTACCATCCAGCATTAATAATGAAGATGAGGAAAAGAGTGAAGTAATATATAGTTACAAAAAAAAGAGCCTTTCATCAAAAATTAGTGCGAAAATCGATAAGTTCTCTGTTTTACTCCCTAATCGCAAACAAATCAGACTTTTTAATAAAGAACTAGCTAAAATTAAGGATTCCGATTTAATTAGTAGCATCATTAACATCGCTAAACTTCCTACGTCTCAATTAGGAGAGCGCTTTAGCGCTGTCTTCTCTTCCTTTGATCTTGGGGCAATGGAAAACAAAACGGATAAAAAAGATCACCTAAGTCAAAGCGTATCGAACGCCAATGATGTAGAGACGAAGTCTAAAAAGACCAGCAGACTTAAAAGAGCAGTTTCTCGAAGTAAATCTGAGAAAATTAGTGTACCTGAGGAGAAAGTTGCTAGCGAAACCACTTTGCAAATACCTCGATCTTCTGCAGCTTTGAATATTCCGAATCAAAATGTGGACTACAAAACTAGACTGCAAGAAGTAAAGAGCCAAAAGGAAGAACAACCTCTCCCACAAATAAGCGAAAAGCCTCTTACCCTACTAGACATTATTAACTTGGCTCAAACTATTGACTCAAAGAAGGAAGACAACTCATTGCTGGTTGACTCACCTTCAGAAAATGAAATTAAGCCAAATAAAAGTATAGGTAAGTATCAAGGAACAATGTTCTCGCATAATGAGCAAGCTGATGAGAGTAATGAGCATTCCAACGAATCCAATATAAGGTCGAAGCTAAGCCATGAACCTTCATCCTCTTCCTCAAGTGAAGAAGGAAAAAATCAGAGTTGGGAAATGCCAACGTGGATGCTGATTAGTTGTGTAATTGTGATAGGTCCAGGCACACTGGTCCTTATCGCCTATGCCCTATGTAAATTAATTATGGCTCTTTGCTCTCCAGCGGCAGATGTTGATCAGGTCTCTACCGCCAAGAATATGTAAGGCTACTCCTGCTGAATTCAATGGCCTACCTTAAGGGAAAAGTCCTAGAGCTGCCAAGCTCAGGGCTTATCCCTGCGTAGGTCGGC
>JACCWL010000287.1 GCA_013697645.1 Tatlockia sp.
GTTTCATATAGTCTTCGCTACCTTGAGTATCACTTACTAAACCCCCGGCTTCTTTAATGAGCAAAGTACCTGCGGCGATGTCCCAAGGCCGTAAACCAAATTCCCAAAGCCCGTCCAGCCGTCCACAGGCGACATAGGCCAGATCGAGTGCTGCTGAGCCCGTTCGTCTTATGCCTGCACATTTACCCATTAAGGCTTCAAAAGTAGGTAAATAACGTTGGCCTTGCAAGACATTGCGATGAGGAAAACCAATACCTAGCAAAGAGTTAGTTAATTGGGTTTGTTTAGAAACTCGAATGCGACGATCATTAAGCTGCGCACCACGACCACGGCTTGCAGAAAAGCATTCATGACGCAGGGGATCAAAAACAACAGCATGTTCAATACGATTTTTAACACGATGTGCAATTGATACCGAAAAACAAGGAAAGCCATGCAAATAATTTGTTGTACCATCAAGAGGGTCAATTATCCAAGTTGCTTCTGAATCACTATTAAAAATTCCAGATTCTTCAGCAATAATTCCATGTTCCGGATAAGCTTTGTGAATTGTATTAATGATTGCTTGCTCTGCTTTTACATCAACCTCAGA
Organism: Tatlockia sp.; assembly: GCA_013697645.1. Lineage (GTDB taxonomy): Bacteria > Pseudomonadota > Gammaproteobacteria > Legionellales > Legionellaceae > Tatlockia. The sequence continues at coordinate 593 of JACCWL010000287.1, forward strand.
GAAGAACTCATCGCTGCCCTTGGCAGTAATTTTTAACCGATCCACTTGCTCCATGTGACGAATAATAATATCGCCGGCAAGACGTGCGGCGCTAATTGCAATGTTTAATATGGGGTGCATAGTTAGGCTCTTTTCCAACAAAGTCAGCGAGTTTAACACATTTTTTTTTGTACAGAGAGAAGTCATTGCTGATATAGTTGCAAACTTTAAATCATTATTGTTTGTAATTATGAAATTTGATTCGATTAGAGTAGTGTTAGTTGCAACCTCACACCCCGGAAATATTGGCTCAACAGCAAGAGCCATGAAGACAATGGGCTTGTCTAAGTTATATTTGGTAACGCCTAAATTATTCCCGGATCAAAAAGCCCGGGAATTGGCAGCAGGTGCAGATGATATTTTAAATCAAGCTGTGGTAACTGACTCATTGGATGAAGCACTCAAGGGTTGTCAATTAATTCTTGCGACCTCGGCCAGACCAAGAGGACTTTCCTTACCCGGGCTGACTCCAGCAGGTTGCGCCCAATTAGTTGCCGAGCAGTCCGATAATATTGAAGTTGCTATTGTCTTTGGCAGAGAACACGCAGGGTTAACCAATGAGGAATTATTACGCTGTCACTATCATGTCAATATTCCTTCAAATCCTGAATTTAGCTCCTTAAATCTTGCTCAGGCAGTACAAATTATTGCCTATGAAGTGAGAATGAGTTTACTAGCGCCAAAAGCTGAGGTTGAACTTCGTACCGATAGGCTTGCAACTGCGGATGAAATTGAAAAATTTTATGTTCATCTAACGGAAGTGATGACAACGATAGAGTTTTTAAAACCAACGAACCCGACAAAACGTTTGCAGCAGCGAATTCGCCGTTTGTTTAATCGAGCGCGATTGGAAAATAAGGAAGTGACGATTTTACGCGGCATTCTAAGTCAGGTGCTCTATGCATTGAAATCTTCGAGTAAAGGAGATTAAGCCTTGAAAATGCGTCCCATTTACTTAGACTACATGGCCACCACGCCGGTCGACCCGCGAGTGATTGAGAAAATGATCCCCTACCTCGGTCCAGAGGGTTGTTTTGGTAATCCAGCTTCAATAACTCATATATATGGTCAATTAGCGGCTGAGGCAGTGGAATATGCGCGTGCTCAGATAGCTTCTCAAATTCACGCAGAGCCGCAAGATATTATTTTTACTTCTGGAGCTACAGAGGCTGATAATCTGGCTATTTTAGGAGCTGCTCATTTTTATCAACGCAAAGGACGGCATGCAATCACAATGCGTACAGAGCATAAAGCCGTGCTTGATAGTTTTCAGCAGTTGGAAAAAGAAGGCTTTAGTGTGACTTATTTAAACCCTCAACCCGATGGTTTACTCAATATAAAAGATTTAGAACAGGCATTAAGAGAAGAAACAATTTTAGTATCTATCATGCATGTTAATAATGAGATTGGTGTGATTCAAGATCTAGCTGCAATTGGGACTCTACTAAAAAACAAAGGGATTATTTTCCATGTCGATGCTGCCCAATCTGCTGGGAAAGTGGCTATTGATTTGACTGAGATCCCCGTTGATCTTATGTCTTTTTCAGGACATAAAATCTATGGCCCAAAAGGAGTAGGGGCTTTATATGTTCGCCATAAACCACGCATTCGACTACAGCCGCTTACCTTTGGTGGCAGCCATGAAAATGGTATGCGTTCCGGCACTCTCCCCACCCATCAAATAGTAGGCTTAAGTGAAGCCTTTGCCTTAGCTGAAGCTTCACGTCTGCAAGAACAAGCAAGAATTTTGCTTTTGCGACAACAATTATGGCAAGGCATTAAAAATATTCCTGGCATTCAATTAAATGGCAATGAATCCCAACGGATTGCTGGTAATCTTAACCTATCCTTTGCCGGAGTTGATGGCGACTCTTTATTATTTGCCTTACATGAATTAGCGCTGTCATCGACTTCTGCCTGTACTGCTGCGAGTCAACAACCATCTTATGTCTTGCGGGCTTTGGGCATTGATGATGAATTAGCGTATAGTTCGATTCGACTCTCGATTGGTCGTTTCACAACGGAGGCTGAAATTAGCAAAATTATTGATATAATCTGCTATCAGATTGATCGATTGCATAATATTTCACCACTATGATGTATAATAAGCTTGTAGAAACCTGTTTTTTCAACCCCAGACATGTTGGAATTTTGGATTTAACAGAAAATTTGAGTGCCTTTTACCGTGGAGGAGAAGCAGGGCGTGGCGATGTTTTTGATTTTTATCTGCTTTGCGATGAAAAAGGCAATATACTAAAGGCACGCTTTAAAGCTTATGGTAATCCTTATTTTATAGCGGCAGCAGAATGGCTTTGTCGGCAACTCGAGGGCTCTCAAATAGATGAGCATCCCTGTTTTGATTATGCTTATCTATTACAAAAATTAGAAATACCCAAAGCACGCTATCCAGTGGCTTTGCTAATTGAAGATGGTTATCGAGAGTTAGTGCAAATAATGAAGCAGAAATTAAAAAGGGGAGACTGATGAGCGAGGTAATGCAATATACAAATGATACTAAGTCTGGCGTGGTCTTATCTGAGGCAGCCATGAATCATATTTTATCTTATCTTGCCAAACAGGAAGAGTGTAAAGGTATTCGCTTTGCCGTAAAAAAAACAGGCTGTTCTGGTCTTTCTTATGTTGTTGATTTTGTTAGCGCTCCGAAAGACAATGATTTTGTGCAGATACTTACAGTAAATTATCAGCTTTACATAGACAAAGCGTCTTATCCCTACCTCAAAGGTATGCATATCGATTATGTTAAACAAGGGTTAAATTCTAAATTTATTTTCGATAATCCAAATCAGACCGGCCAGTGTGGTTGTGGTGAAAGCTTTACCGTAAACGAATGAAGACTTTTTGCTTTGTCTTTAATTCCTACAACCTCTTTTTGTAGTGGCTTTTGCTCTCAACTGCCAATATATTAAGTAAACCTGCTTTCCGCGGATAAGCCACGGCAAGTAGGTAAAAATTTTTTTATCCTAATTGTAGTCACTGTTGGTCTCAGGTCTGCTGAAATTCTAAATTAGCAAAGAATTCTTAAGCTTTCTTTGCATTAATCGCGCTAAAAATGTACAAAAATTAGTTTTTTGACCATTAAATGAATTAATTTACTTCAATTCGCGCAAAAATGCTTGCAAAATAGTTAAAATTTCCTTAAGCTTCCCTTAATAAATGAATATCAATAAAACAATGTTTACATACTTTGCGATATTTGGTACTATTTAGCCCATGATGTTCTCTGTATGATTGAACGGATTGCTTTTAAATCAAAACTATTTTTTAGTAAGTGGAGAAGAAAATGAATGCAGTTATGCAACAAGTGGAACAATATAACGATGCACTAGCTCAGCAAGTTGTTGGGGCAGTCAAAGGTTATTTAAATGCAATTGGTTCTAAAGAAACTAATTTGAATCTTTATCAGCTGATTGTTGAAGAAGTTGAAGCGCCTTTGTTCCGTACAGTTATGGAACTGACGCGTTACAACCAATCTAAAGCAGCTCGAGTTTTGGGTGTAAGTCGCGGTACTTTACGTACTAAGCTCAAGCGTTATTTTGATGATGAATTCATTGGTACTCGTGGATAATTATCTGAGATAATTCTGGTCTTCTATTAGGCACTCTGCTAGTATAATTGCGAAGTCGGTCAGGCAATCGCTCTTTGTCTAACAAAGGGAGGAAAGTCCGGGCTCCACAGGGCAGGGTGCCAGGTAACGCCTGGGAGGCGAAAGCCTACGGAAAGTGCCACAGAAAATATACCGCTTGTTCTCTTTGAGAGTAAGTAAGGGTGAAATGGTGCGGTAAGAGCGCACCGCGCGATTGGCAACAGTCGTGGCAGGGAAAACCCCACCCGGAGCAAGACCAAATAGGAATCCATTTTATCTTAGGATAATAATGTACGGCCCGTACAGGATTCGGGTAGGTTGCTTGAGGCATGTGGTGACGCATGTCCCAGATGAATGATTGTCCGCGACAGAACCCGGCTTATCGACCGACTTTTTCATAAGAACTCAGCTCCACAAAGGGAAAGGCCATATTTGGCCCATCTGGAGAGAACAGCGTGCTAAAAAATGCTCACATAGCTATCTATGCTGCGCTTTTTTAGCACGCTGTTCTCTCAACCTGGACTCAAATCTGACCGTTCGTGGAATCATTACCATCGCCTCCTAAACTATTGCCTTAGATCTTAGGGTTTTGCCTCAAGAATGGGGTCTGCTCTTGATTCTTCGCACAACTCAATTTACTATCACCGGTTTATAATAAGCTTCCTCTAGAATGATAAATATAGTTGGGTGTAAGAGAAGTTTACTAATCGAGTTTTGCTATGTTGTTATGTCTTGATGTTGGAAATTCCCATATTTATGGTGGCGTATTTGACGGTGAAGAAATTCTTCTTCGATTCCGCCACACTTCAAAGGTTAGTACTTCTGACGAACTTGGTATTTTTCTCAAAGCGGTGTTGAGAGAGAATCAATGTACACCAGAAGCAATTAATCAAATCGCAATTTGTTCTGTAGTCCCCCAGTTGGATTATTCCTTACGAGCTGCGTGCCTTAAGTATTTTTCAGTAGAACCTTTTTCTCTCCAAGCTGGGGTAAAAACGGGTTTGAATATTAAATATCGCAATCCTATTGAGGTTGGAGCGGATCGTATTGCGAATGCAATTGCTGCAACTCAGACATTCCCCGGGAAAAACATCATCGTCATAGACTACGGCACTGCAACGACATTTTGTGTAATCAATTCGCAAAAAGCTTATTTAGGGGGGGCAATTTTACCAGGCATACGACTATCGATGGACGCCCTCGCATCAAAGACGGCCAAATTACCTGCCGTGGAAATCATTAAAATTGAGCAAGTAGTTGGTCGCTCAACAATAGAGAGTATTCAATCCGGTGTATATTATGGTGTTTTAGGCGCCTGTCGTGAATTAATTACGCGTATAAAACAAGAATCTTTTGCCAATCATGAAGTTATAGTCCTGGCAACTGGCGGTTTTGCTTCTTTATTCGATAAACAAGGGATCTACGATCATCTGCTGCCTGATTTGGTACTGCAGGGAATTCGTATCGCAGCAGAGTTAAATAGATAAATCAGTTGTACATCTGTTTTTAGTCTAATTTTTTCCAGGATAAACATCTTAATTTTTTAATGTATAAAAATATCTCATTACGTGAATAATCAAGCCAATCTTGATCTGCTCAGGTTTTTGCTATGTATTTTTTTCAAAAAATTATGTTTTATGTGTTGACGCTTGGGAATCTATACTCCTATAGTGTATAAATGTGGTTTAATATAACTAAAAAGTGGAGAAATGTGGGGAGGATGTCGTAACTTATACAACCTGTAGATAAAATTAAGGTTAATAAGTTTACAATTCAACCTTCTAGCATAAAATAACGACATGTTTCGTGGAATCAATGCTATCACTATCGACGGAAAAGGACGACTTGCCGTACCAACGCGTTATCGAGATGCGTTGAGTGAGCAAGCGAAGACGTCATTCGTGGTGACAATTGATACTGAGGAAACCTGCTTATTGCTTTATCCGACAGCTCAATGGCAAATAATTGAGGATAAATTGCAAGCTTTACCTAGTTTTAATGCGGCTGCGCGTCGAATCCAGCGTCTGCTGATTGGGCATGCGACTGACGTTGAGTTAGATGGTAATGGACGTGTGTTATTGCCTACTGTACTTCGAGACTATGCGCAGCTCGATAAACGAGTAGTGATGATTGGTCAAGGTAATAAATTTGAGGTCTGGGATGAAAACCTATGGCAATCAAGAAGAGAAGATTGGCTAGTGGCAGAGGCATCTAAAGAAGATGGTTTGCCTGATGAAATGAAAACGTTTTCTTTGTAATGGAAAAAAAATGATGGGGCATCAAGCAGTATTATTGCAAGAAGCGATAGAAGGCTTGGCAATCAAGGCAGATGGTATCTATGTTGATGGTACCTTTGGTCGTGGTGGTCATAGCCGTGCTATTTTGCAGCAATTATCGCCAGTAGGGCGACTTATCGCTATTGATAAGGATCAAGAAGCAATTGATTATGCTCAAGTGCATTTTTCCAATGACCTACGTTTTCAAATTTACCAGGGTTCTTTTGCTAACCTTGACGAATTCACCAAAAAGGCAGGAGCCTTTGGCAACGTCAATGGCATTTTGCTAGATCTTGGCGTTTCTTCACCACAGCTAGATAATCCAGAACGTGGTTTTAGTTTTATGCAGCAAGGTCCTTTGGATATGCGCATGGATTTAGATCAAAAACTTGATGCGGCAAAGTTTATCAATGAGGCTGAAGCAGAAGATCTGGCCTCCATTTTTAGAGAATATGGTGAAGAACGCTATGCAATGCGTATAGCAAGAGCAATTGTTGCCGCACGCAACGAATCACCCATTCAAAATACAGCAGTATTGGCAGAAATTATTAAAGAAGCTAATCCAAAATGGGAAAAACATAAGCATCCAGCAACAAGAATTTTTCAAGCTATTCGCATTCATATCAACCAGGAATTAAGCGATCTTAGTCGCTGTCTTGAGGTGGCTCTGGAGGCACTAGCTCCTGGTGGTCGCTTGTCGGTGATTAGTTTTCATTCCCTTGAGGATCGTATCGTTAAGCAGTTTATGCGCGCGAAAGAATATGGGGAGCGCCCCCCAATAGGAGTTCCAATACGTCATTTTGAGATTAAAACTAATTTTAAAAGAATAGGTAAGGCTATAAAAGCAACCGATAGTGAGGTCAAGCAGAATGTTAGGGCGCGTAGTGCAGTTTTGAGAATAGGAGAAAAAATAGCATGAATGCCGCAGCTAGAGCGATAAATCAAAGCAATTTCTTCAATGGGCAGCTACTGGAAATGCGCATATCAAAACAACTTAGCTTTCTTTTGGTTCTAATTCTTGCTGTTCTGGTGAGTGCGCTTGCTATTGTTTATACTACCAACGAATATCGCATGAACTTTATTGAGTTACAGCGTCAAGTGCAACAAAGTAACCAGTTACAATTGCAATGGGGGCAATTGCTTTTAGAGCAGGCCAGTCTTGCAACTCCCGCAAGAGTAGAACAATTGGCTAGAGAAAAATTGCAAATGAGATTGCCAACCGATAAAGAAATTTTTGTATTACTGACCCAGTGAGCTTTAGCTCAAGAGGGGATGTTATTGTTTCCACGAACGAGTAGATTTGAGTTCTATTGTGAGAAATGTCGCGCCCCTTAGCCCGACATTTCCTTAAGTTAGGTCAAGTTATCGTTCCCCTTGTAGGGCTGAGCACTACCCCAATGAAAAATAAAGGCCATCAGACACGATTAATAGTCCTGTCGTTTTTTTTCGTCGCTTTACTTAGCGTTCTGTTGTGGAGAATGCTGGATTTAACCGTTTTGCACCGACAATTTTTACAAGTGCAAGGGGATGCTCGAAGCCTTCGTGTACTGGAAATTCCAGCGCACCGGGGTATGATTACTGATCGCCAGGGAACTCCGCTCGCAGTTTCAACCCCTGTTCAATCCTTGTGGGTTAATCCAAAAACCTTCTCACCCAATGCTGCCCAATTAGCTGAACTAAGTCGACTATTACAGATTTCACCCAAAAGTTTGCTGACCAATGTTAAGCATGCCAGTGCTCGTGAATTCCTGTATTTACACCGTCAATTGCCCCCAATGTTGTCTAAATCTATTGAAGAGCTCAAAATACCAGGTATAAATTTTCAACAAGAATTTAAACGCTTCTATCCTGAAGGAGAGAGCGCTGCTCCCTTACTTGGCTTTACCAATATTGATGACATTGGTATTGAAGGTATAGAACTAGCT
>JACCWL010000289.1 GCA_013697645.1 Tatlockia sp.
CTGGTGGTCTTTATTGACAACTTGGTGAATCTTATTACCATAGCCAGCAATTGAAGTGGCTAATCTATTGGAGTATTTTTTTGAACACCCATTCATTGATAGTGCGTTTACCTAATTGGGTTGGTGATGTCATGATGACCCTTCCTACTTTACAAACCTTTCACCAACAAGGTATTGAACTGCAACTGTTTGGCAAGCCGTGGATAAAAGATTTATTGGCAACAAGTAATTTTCCTCTACATAGTTTAGAGTCTGGATTTTGGTCGAATAGAAAAAAACTGGCGGCTATTCCCAATGATAAAGTTTTATTACTAACCAATAGCTTTTCAAGCGCCTTAATGGCGCGATTAGCGCATAAAAAAATCATAGGCTATACAACAGATAATCGACGGGTTTTATTAAATGCGGGAATTGCCAAACGCCCTCATCTTCATGAGGTGCAATATTTCTGGGAAATTAGCCGATTTGCAGCAAAGCATTGGTTTCCTCTTATTACTTGGCCAGAACAGATCCCGGGATTAAACTTAAGTCCCAATCCTTTGACATTGGAAAAAATTAAGCAGCGCTTAGCTGAGAGTAACATTTCAAAACCCTTTTGGGTGCTTTGTCCTTTTGCGCACGGAAGTGGAAAAAATGGTCAATCTAAAATATGGCCGCATTGGGCTTCTCTTTCAAAGCATTTATCTAAACACCCTACGGTAGTCTGTCCGGGAAAGAATGATGAGCACTTATGTGAATCTTTAGTTCCAGGAGCAACGGTATTAGCAGATCTTAATTTATCTGAGTTTGCAGCTCTTTTATCTCAGGCAGAACAAGTGATAGCGAATGATAGTGGCCCTATGCATATAGCCACCTCTGTGGGTGTAAAGACCTTAGGTATTTTTGGCGTAACTGATCCAAAACGAACCTCTCCTTGGGGGGGAGAGTTTATCGGCGATTTAGAAGCATGGCCAACTTTAGAAGAAGTTTTGGCGCGCATCAACCTTATAAACAAAGGGTTTGTGGATAAAGTTGTTTAAAAAAGAATAAACAGCCAGAATAAAAAGCATAATAATTTTTAAGTTATTGAATTTTATTGGATTTTTAAATAATTTTACTTGCTTATATAATCCACAAAATCTGTGGATAACTGTGTGGATTTCTATTTGAATTGCTGAAAAAACTAAGACTTAGATGATTGTTTCTAATTCTACCAATGATGGTGTGAAGGGCCTGGAGACATTTCGCTAGGTTTAGGTGCCAGGTAACTAAAAATGTCTACAGTCTCTCTAATTCCTTTGCTTTATTTTTCAGCATTTAATAACATCGTGAGTCATCAAATTTGGATCATATAAGCAATATGTATTATCTTGCAGAGAGCTTCTTAATGTTTGGGAATGCTCCTTTGGTTATTCCCCTACTTGCTTTTGGCCTAATCTGGTTAGACAGGAAAGTCTTCTACCATGCGGCGTGTTTGACCCTATTGTCGATTCCAGTCAATGTGGCACTCAAAATTTCTTTTCAAATTCCACTTCTACCTGGGCTAGGAAAAGTGGGGTTTGGCTTTCCTAGCGGCCATATGCAGTTGGTAACAAGCTTGTATCTTGCCTTAGCTTTACAAGTCAAAAAAACGTGGTTTAGCGGGGTAATCCTACTCTTACTTATCGGGTTTGCTTGGAGCCTAATGTATTTTGGCTATCATGACTTTTTTCAGGTTCTGGGCGGTGTTTTTTTTGCGCTTCTTTTATTAATTTTTTATTACCTTGCTTATCTAAAATGGCCGGAAAAGTTAGCTTGGATTGTACTCTGCTTTGCAACTTGTTTAATCATTTATATCCATCTTCGCTACCCAACTCCCTATGTTTGGGAAGACTATTATGGGCTTTGGGGATTAATAATTGCCGAGAAAATTACAGCAAAAAAACAGGGGGAAAATCTCCTTACGCATAAGTTACTCGCAACGCTTCTTTTTGTTTTAGGTCTAGTCATCATTTATGCATTTTTTAACTATGCATTGGGGTCTAACCGACCGGATTATATTTCTCAACTACAGTGGTTTTTTGTTTGCTTTTTACCCTTGCGTGTTAATTATTATGCGTCAGAGTTGATAAAGCGGCTAGGTTTTCATTCTCCAAAAAATAGTGAAGATGGTGATTAGAGTTTGTCTTGTAGCTTAATGTTTCAGAGGATGAAAAACCTTAATGGTAGTGAGACTACGCTGAGGTTAGAAGTTCTTTTGCATGTGAGCGGGTTTGTTCTGTAATGGTTAAACCGCCTAGCATCCGGGCAATTTCTTCTACTTTTTCTGAATGATTCAATGACAGAATGCGTGAAAAAGTTTGTTCATCGTCGGAAAATTTTTCTACCACAAAATGGTGGTGAGCGTTAGAAGCTACTTGGGGTTGGTGAGTTACGCAAAAGACTTGCAGTCGCTCGCCTAATTTACGAAGCATCTGGCCGACAAGTGCGGCTGTTGCGCCTCCGATGCCCACATCAACCTCATCAAAGAACAGTGTTGGAGTGGTGCCGCGTTGTGCTGTGATCATTTGAATTGCTAGACTTATGCGTGATAATTCCCCACCCGAAGCAATTTTTGCCAAAGAATCGGGCGCCATGCCTGGATTGGTACAGACCTTATATTCAACCTTGTCGAGACCATGAGCCTGCATTTTTTCCAAAGCGCTCAAGTCAATATCAACCTGTCCTTTAGGCATGCCTAAGAGATGAATGTTATCTGAGATTTCCTTGGATAATTTTTTGGCATAAAGGTGGCGCGA
>JACCWL010000006.1 GCA_013697645.1 Tatlockia sp.
AATCCACTGGACTCATATTCATTGATTAATGCTTGCCAGTCTTCTTTGTATTTCATGATCGCCTCCTGTTTGTGAAAGTGATCAGTTTAATGCGCTCCTATTTTAGCGCTAGGTGTAGTTGGCCGAACGGTTACTATTAACCGCTTACATTAATCAAATCAACCCACTATCAAATTCAGCAAAGTGAATTGATTTTTGACAGGAACTTTTATCAATTTGAATGATTGAAGTATCGCAGTTTTAGGCAATAGTGATAAACCGGAAGGTATAACTAACAATAATGCGCCGAATAAAAGTTTTAATCGGCTTGATATTTGAGCCGATTAAATTTTAATTGTTCTTATGAACCACGTTTCTTTTTGATTTAACCAATCAAACATCTATAAGTTATAAGCATGTTTATTCTTTCAAATAATATAAGAAGGTTTTTCTTCCTCATCTAAGCTGTCTTTAATAGAAGTACATAATTCGGTCAAGTTCTTGGATACCCCATCTTGCCTACCATGTCGTAAACCAAAGCCTCCTGCTGTGAATAGACCAAATCCTCCCAAGGCAAGTCCAAATGCTATACCCACCCAGATGCAGCAATAACTATAGCGGCCACAACCATAGCTGCACCAAGCAGCATTAATGACAAACCTAAGGCTTGCCAAAGCAAGGAAGGACTACCCTGAGCTTTCATACCCATTTCATAAAGTTTATCAACATTGTCTTGTGTAGGATTTTCTATAACAAGCTGAGTTTCTTTGATGTACCGCTGCACCTTGCGTCACCAATGGTAACACCCTTCAATTTAGGGTATATGGTCATTGCGTTACCAAAGAGACTAATATTTGCTTTTTTACACAACTGTGTGAAGACACGCACTTCAGCCTCAGAACTATTATCTGCTTGACCCATTCGAACAATACCGGTTATTTTTCGTTCTTCATTATACTGTCAGTTTTTTATGTGATCAACAAGTTCTTATTTTAATCGAAAATAGGCCTTAACCCGCATAGGTGGCCTGGCTGCAAAAATGAATCTTTTAATTTAATCTCTTTTGAGTAAGTTTTAACAAATTCTTATGTTCTTCACAAAATAAGATCACACCGCCAATAACAGCAGCGGGCAAAGTGATTAAATTTAAAAATGGAATAAAACTGACAAGATTAATTAAAGAACCAAATCCCAAAGACAAGGTTCTTTTGTCTTTCATCTTTAATCGCATTTCTTGAAAATTAATCAGATTATTATCCATCACAAAATCCTGATATTGAACACTCAGAATCCAAGCATTAAACAGAAACCACAAAAAAGGATAGAAAGGATGAATAAAAGGAACAAAAAACAAAAGAATCATTCCAATAAAACGAGGAAGAAAATAGCCTAAAAATTGCGCCTGACGTTTAATTGTTCGAATGGTAATCTCTGTTAACGATAAGGAGGGAATCTTGCTGTGGTAAAGTAAGATCTGCGCTTTTTCTGCTAATAGCCCATTAAATGGAGCCGCTACTAAATTAAAAAGCACAGTAAACATCGAAAGAAATAACAAGAAAAAACTGATTGCAAAAATAACTAAAAATAACCCAGAGAGAAAGTGCAACCAAGAAGGTAGCTGACTAATATAGTAATGAGAGTAAGGAAAGGCATAATGGTACACAAGGTAGAATAATCCGATAAACAACAAAAAATTAAAGATCATGGGTAATAAAACGAAACGCTTAAGTCCATTGGTGAACAGATGGCGAATACCCAAGATCAAATAACTCATACCCTTAAAAAATTCTGTCATAGGAGATTTCTCAGCTTATTTAAATTAGATATTTTTTATACCTGAAGCATAAATGTCATTGGTCCATCATTACACAAACTCACTTGCATGTAAGCTCCAAAACTCCCGCTAGCAATAGATGCGTAGTGATTATTTGCATAATTGACAAAATATTCAAACATTCTTTTGCCTTCTTGTGGATTCATTCCTGTTGAAAAACCTGGACGCATCCCTTTAGAGGTTTCAGCAACCAATGTGAATTGTGGGACTAGCAGCAATTCTCCTTGAATATCTTTCAAGCTAAGATTTGTTTTACCTTCAGAATCTGGAAATATTCGGTAATTGATTATCTTATTAAAAAGTTTTTCAACTTCCTTTTCCGTATCTGTTTTCTCAATGCCGATTAAAGCCAAAATCCCTGTCTCAATAGCGCCAATGATTTTTTCATCAACACGCACTTCAGCATGAGTTACCAATTGAATTAAACTACGCATCATTTACACTCTAATCCAACACCCAAGAGGAGATCTTCCAATTTTAGGGTAAGAGATACAAGCTTTTATTTAAATATTCGTTGCTGCTTAAGGATTGAGCAGGTATGTGCGAGTTTTTTCGTTCACAAAGTCATAGGAACTATCACCACTATGCTCTACTTCGTTTTTTTGGTTGTTATAAAGATCATATAAGGTATACCAAAGAGGCCACTTGTGATCTGATTTATCAATAAGCCAGAAACCTACCTGTTTTCCATTATCAATTTCATTATTGTAGATTTGCCAATAAAGAATATAGGGGACTTTCCATTGTAAAAATTTAAGCATAATCTCACGATTTTTCTGCTCGTGTTTTTTCTGATCGCCGTTGAATGCTAAGGCCTGCATTCCCATTTCGCCAATAAAAACCCGTTTTCCTGTTATGTCGGCTTTTGGTTTTAGCTGGGCTTGAATATAGTCCAAAGTAGAGTTAATCACTTCCTGACTTTGATTTTGCACGTCGTAGGCAGAGTAGGACACATAATCAACATTAGTCTGATGAAGAACGGCGTTGGCCATGCGTAATTTCTTGTCGCGAGTGGCGTCTAAAACGCGATTCAATTCGGCGTAAAAATAAATTTTTGATTTAGAGGGAAAATCTCTTCTCGCATCATCAACTGCTTGTTGACGCGTGTTGAGCCATGCGGCCATATTATCGGCATTAGCTTGGGTGGGTTCGGTTGTATCACCGTTGGCTTGCTTTCGCAAGAGGTACCAATCCAGGGCAAACGCATGAGTGCTCAAAAAATACCACTTAGCACTTTTTGCGCATAATCAGGTTGCAAGGTTGCTTTGAATCGCTTGGCTTTTATCCCTTTTTTACAAGTTTTCTCGTTACGTAATGCAT
>JACCWL010000011.1 GCA_013697645.1 Tatlockia sp.
GTGTTTTATAACCGCAAGAGGAGCCATTCGACATTAGGCTACCTCTCGCCAATGATTTTTGAAACAAAATGGCAGAAACAACAGCACGTCTTGCTTCATAGTGTCCACTAAAAGGTTGCAAGATCACTTCTTTAGTGTTCTCAGAGGAGATCAAAGTTACATCATTATTTGCAAACCGTGTGTGAACCGTTTGTGAACCGATCTCTTTATTATAAGAATCTTCAAAGAAATTTTTTTTTAATGAATTTGTAGGCTTTTTATCTGGAAGTTTCCTTTCTTGAGTATATAGCTCAAAAGCCCCCTTTTTGATTGCCATTAGACAGCCTCTAGCTGATTAGGAAGTATTGAATCAACAAAATTTTGCCTGGTTCCATTTATTCGTGCCCATTCTGATAATATTCCTCTGCTAGAGATGAGCCTAGTGCGTACTCTAGAATAGTTCGTTTCGACCTTAGTGCCTCTTCCCATTTTACAGACTTTCTTATCGGGCTTGTAATGCCTAAGGGTTCCAGGCAAGACCTTGGTCTGATGCTAATAATCCGAGTGGGGATCTCAAACTAAAGGCTAAAAGAATCCAGAAATAGAGTGATTTAAATAATTTCATTGGTTTGATTTACCAAAATAGGAAAGACAATTGTAACTTTCAAACCACCACCTTGACGGTTAACTGCTCGTATACAACCATGATGGAGTTTGATAGCTTGTTGGGCTATGGATAAGCCAAGACCGTAACCTCCTGTTTTCTTCTCTCTAGATGGATCTACTCGATAAAAGGGATTGAAGATTTTTTCTAATTCTTCTTCTGGTACACCTGGTCCATTATCTTCAATATCAATAATTATTTCCCTATTCGATTCTGCCTGATACAAATGGATATTTATCTGTGGATTCGGGATGGAGTATCGTATTGCATTTCTTATGATGTTTTCAATCGCACGATGAACTAAGCGTCCTTCTAAAAATAATTCACAGTTTGGTGAAGGGTGGAATACGACGACTGGCTCTAACCCACCGACTTCAAAATTGGCATCATCGACAACCTGCTTTACTAAATCAGGTAAATTAACCAGAGTCTTATTCAAGCGAGTTGAGGGATTATCAAGTCTTGCAAAGTCAAGAATTTCGCCTATCAATGCATTTAATCGTAGGCATTCGGTTTCCATCCGTTCAAATTCTGCCTCAGCACCTTGAGTGGCTTTATTTCGGCCTAACTCAATAGCAATTTGCATTCTCGCCAGAGGTGAGCGTAACTCATGGGAAATATCCTGTAATAAGCGCTCTTTAGAGTTCATTATTTCTTCTAACTGCTCGGCCATTTTATCAAATTCACCGCTTAATTCCGCAATTTCATCCCGATAATGACCCTTAAAATGGCCAACACGGGTATGTAGGTTGCCGGTTGCGATTGAACGTGCTGCAATTCTTAATAATCGCAGCGGTTTAGTCAGATAAACCGAAAGAAGATAGCAAATAAAACCGCTAATAATAGTCGCAATTCCTAAACGTAAGGTTAAGCCTGCCCAGGGAATTTCAACAAAGTGGGCTAGGGGTTTTTTAGAGACTGCAACTAGTCGATAGGCTTTTCCTGAAAGCGATATAATTTCATGACTAACAATGATATCGCCAAACTTTAACAAGCCATCATCGAGCTCATCTTTAGCAAGATTGGCAGAAATTTGATTAACAATTTCAGGAGGTTGTTGATTGCCAATAATTTCGCCAGTGTTTGTTAAGAGATATAAGGTCATTTGTTTGGAGGCGCCCATGTGAGCAAGCCATTGTTTTAGTGCTTTGTATTGACCTGATTCAAAGGTAATCACAGCGGCATGGGCATAGCTATCCATGAAAACACGTTCGCGCGCAGGGATGGATGATTTCTGAGCAATTTCGCTGGTTACCCAAGCTGTTGTAAAAATGATTAATATCGTTGCAAGCCAAAAAGTAAGGAATATCTTCCAGTACAAACTACGCATTAAACATGTACCCAAACCCTCGGACCGTTTTAACGATTGGTTCACCTTCCTGATTTTCACCCAGTTTATTACGTAAATTAGAAATATGAACATCAATAGAGCGATCGTAAGCTGTGTACTTCCTGCCCAGTGCGTATTCAGTCAATTCTTCTTTTGAAAAGGCTTGCCCTGGTGATTTGATTAGCATTTCGAGGATATTAAACTCAGCGTTGGTAAGTTCCATGAGCTCTCCTTCATGAGTCGCTGTGCGTTTGGAACAATTTACTACGATGTTATGATGTTCAATAATCGGACGTTGCGTTGGTATTTTCTGAGTTCGTCTAAGAATTGCGCGTAATCTTGCAACGAGTTCACGGGGATTGCAGGGTTTGGGTAGATAATCATCTGCACCAATCTCAAGACCAACAATACGATCAATATCATCACCACGGGCGGTTAACATTAGGACAGGTGTTTCCAAATGTTCGCGAATCGCTTTTAGCACCTCAAAACCATTCAGTTTAGGCAGCATGACATCAAGTATTATCGCATCAAAGGTTTTATTGAGCGCCATTTTAACGGCATTCTCACCATCGTGAACACAGATAACATTAAACCCTTCCGGTTCAAGGTACTGTAATAGAAGATCGGTCAATTCAGTATCGTCATCGACAATTAAAATGTTGCTGTTCATTGCTTAGAGTCCTAATATTTATGCTATCTCAAGCTTTAGTCCGTTTATCAAAACATGCTAATAACTTAATTCGTCTTGCGTCAGCATTTATAATTTTAAATTCGAAATGATCAATTGTAATCGCTTCGCCGCGTTTAGGTAAGTAGCCAAAATTGGTCATCACAATACCTCCGATAGTGTCATAACTATCATCACTAAAGTTAGCATGCATTTGCTCATTAAATTCTTCAATAGGTGTATGTGCTTTTACGATGAAATAATTATCGTCATGCGCTTTAATATAAGCTTCTTCATCGATATCGAACTCATCTTCGATATCACCGATTATTTGTTCAATAATATCCTCAATGGTAACAAAACCGTTCACAGCACCGTATTCGTCAACAACGATGGCCATGTGATTGCGATTATTACGAAATTCACTTAGTAGAATGTCTAGCCGTTTGCTTTCTGGAACAAAGGTCGCAAAGCGGATGATATCAGAGATGTCAAAATCAGGGTCATCTTGTGCCTTATAACGCAGCAAATCCTTAGCATGTAAAATGCCGATAATCTCATCACCATGATCAGTTGTAACAGGAAAACGGGAGTGGCCTGAGCTTGTCACTATCTCAAAGATTTCCTTTAGTTCAGCCTCGTCTGAAATGCAGGTCATCTGTTTTTTGGGTAACATAATATCCCGAACCCTCATCTGAGCGAATTCAATAACGCCTTCGATCATTCCTAAGGTTTCTGAATCGATTAGTGAACGGCTATGAGCGTCACGTAAAAGACCAATTAATTCATCCTTATTCTTCGGCTCTATCTGTAAAAACTGCCATAAGCGTGAAAACAAGGAGCCATTATCATCTTTAGCCAAAATCTTCATCCTCTATCTGGTAAGGATCAGCAAAACCCAGTTTTGCAAGCAATTTTGTTTCAAGTGCTTGCATCAGATTTGCATCATTATCCTTAATATGATCATAGCCTAATAAATGTAAAACCCCATGAATTACGATGTGCGCCCAGTGTTCTTCTAGCGTTTTACCTTGTTCGATGCTTTCTTTAGCTAGCACGGCAGGGCAAATTATCACATCGCCAAGCAAGGGAAAATCAAGCTCAATGGTATCAGGAATTTCGCTTGGAAAAGCAAGGACATTCGTTGGCTTATTCTGGTCACGGTAATTATTGTTGAGCTCTGTCATTTCCTTGATATCAACAAGACGCAAGGTTAGTTCGGCAGTATCTTGGTGGTCAAGCAGTGTAAGTTCTGCCCACTTTATTAATAGTTCATCGCTAATGAGAGAGGCTTCTTCAGAAGCACGTTGTATATCTATTTGATAATTCATGGTTTTTTATCTTTTTCCTCGTCATAGCAATCAACAATACGAGAAACCAAGGGATGGCGAACGACTTCGCGGCTGGTAAAGCTATGAATAGCAATTTTATCAATGTTTGCAAGCAATTTCACCGCGTGAGATAACCCAGAGGCGGTTCCTGTTGGTAAATCCACTTGGGTCATGTCGCCAGTGACAACGGCTTTTGAGCCAAAGCCCATGCGTGTTAAAAACATTTTCATTTGCAAAATTGTGGTGTTTTGTGCTTCATCCAAAATAATAAAGGCTTCATTTAAGGTTCTGCCGCGCATAAAAGCGAGGGGTAAAACCTCGATAACATCTGATTTAATTAACCTTTGCGTCTCCTTAAAGCCTATCATTTCAAATAAGGCATCATAAATTGGCCTTAAGTAGGGAAGCACTTTTTCGACTAAGTCACCAGGGAGAAAGCCTAATTTTTCCCCGGCTTCAACGGCTGGCCGAACAAAGATAAGGCGCTGAATCTCGCCTTTTTCAAAGCATTCAATCGCCTTTGCTACCGCAAGATAGGTTTTACCTGTACCAGCAGGTCCTACGGCAAAAACAATATCGTATTTATTTATACTATCTAGATAGGCTGCCTGTTTATCATTACGAGGACTTATGGCTTTTCGGGTTAATCGTATAGGGTGAGTCATTTCAAATTTTGATCCATATTCATTCAATAAGGCATTAACTTGTTGAGGATAAATTGGATTATCAGCAAGTTTATGAAGTTGTTTTATTACAAGCTTAGCGTGGTGGAAAAATTTGTCAGAATGACCATGCAACTGGGCTTCATTATGACCAATTTGAATCCTTAAATTATAAAAATGCTCCATCAATTTGATATTTTCATGACGTTCACCACAAAGATTGGCCAGTTGGCTTGGACTCAAGTGAGGGAAGGCAATTTTGATGTTATGCGAAGAACTGCTCAAGGTGATTATTTAATTGGTTTCTGTTTGTGAAGAATAGTTCATAAACTAGAGGATTTGCAAGATTTAAACTGATTTTACAATCGATTTAGGGGGCAGAACCCTGAGGATAGCTATTATCTTCAATAACTATATTCTGCTTAGGAGGATTGCTTAATGCCTCAATAATCGGTCGCAATATAACGTCAATGTTTGAGCGTCTGCAAGGTTTTTCAATTTCTGGAAGCCTCTTTCCCTCATAGACCTCATCAAAGCGGGCTAGCATGTTGGGATCGTTTGTCCACAGTACAACAGGCACATCTATGTTTTTTTCTTTCATGGCCTTAGCTATATCCGGGCCATTGACTGCTGTTATAAAGGTTTTGGGGTAGGTTTCTAAACTTCCATCAAGGATAACTAAGTGGTACTTATTGACTGGGGTGAGCAGGAAATTCATGGCCTCGATACCATGAGTGATTGGTTTTACTTCACAAGAAGGAAAGCATTCCATGAGAAATTTGGTCATTTTATTTCGTTGACGGGAGTCATTCTCAACTAAAACAATCAAGAATGCATCCTCTCGAGCGGGTGCAGTAACCATATAGAGTCTCAAAGTAGGCTATCCTGCCTAAAGTATAGCAAAGAAGATAAATTTATCCGGAAAGACCCTTTAGACTGGGGTTTTTTGCTATACTAATCGTTTTCCTTAGCTAGCTACTTAAAATAACGTGCTTATGATTGATCTACATTGCCACTCTTGCTTTTCTGATGGGAAACTTAGTCCTGAAGAATTAATATCCAGAGCTTTGGTCTCGAAACTCCAAATTTTGGCATTGACAGACCACGACACTATTGAGGGCCTTAAGTCCCTTCATCAAGCAGCCGGTGTTCATCCAATTAAAATTATTAATGGCATAGAATTTAGTACCCGTTGGAAAAATTACGATATTCATATTCTTGGGTTAAATATTGATCCGGAAAATCCGCAACTTCTTAAACTAATAGCGATCCAAAATGAAAGTCGCATTAATCGGGCTCACCAAATAGCTGAAAAAATAAAATTATCAGGTATAGATGAGGCTTACGAAAAAGCTTGTGCAATTGCAAAACATGACAGAGTGGGACGTCCTCATTTTGCTCAAGTTATTATAAATGAAGGTTTAGCAAAGGATATGCAAACTGCCTTTAAACGATTTTTATCCAAGGGTAAACCTGCCTACGTCGCAACCCCCTGGATTTCTATTCCTCAGGCTATTGAAGGTATACTTGCGGCAAAAGGGCAAGCAGTTATTGCTCACCCTTTAAAATATAAATTAACAAGGACTAAGTTAGGCGAGCTAATCGCAGATTTCAAAGAGGCAGGCGGGGTTGGCTTAGAAGTTGTCTCAGGGGAGATGACGGTGAAGCAAATCCAGGAAGTGGCCGGCCTTAGTGTGCGATATCAGCTTTTAGCTTCAACAGGCTCGGATTATCATGGCAGTGCTTTATCGCGAATTCCTCTTGGAAGGCAGGCACAACTACCGTTAAACTGTACGCCTGTCTGGCATCAATGGACTATTTAACAGGGGACTTTAATGAGTCAGTTTTTTGCAATTCATCCTGATAATCCACAATCGCGCTTGTTAAGGCAAGCAGCAGCTATTGTTGAAGAGGGTGGGGTAATCGTTTATCCGACTGATTCAGGTTATGCATTAGGTTGTCGCTTAGGCAACAAAGCTGCTTTAGAGCGTATCAGGCGTCTTCGGCATTTGGATAAAAACCATAATATGACCTTGGTCTGTCGTGATTTATCACAATTGGGTATTTATGCGAAGGTCTCCAATGCAATTTTTAGGTTACTAAAGGCATTCACGCCAGGTTCCTACACTTTTATTCTTAATGCCACAAACGAAGTGCCAAGATTAATGTTGCATCCGAAGCGTAAAACCTTAGGCTTACGAGTACCTGAAAACAATATCACTTTGTCGCTACTTGAATGCCTTGAAATGCCCCTAATGAGCACAACCCTGGTTTTACCTGGAGCTTCAGCGCCTCTCAGCGAGCCTGAGGCGATTAAAGATTTGCTCGGTAATCAAACGGATTTAATCATTGACGGGGGTAACTGTAATCATGAACCGACCACAGTTATCGATTTGACTGGCGATTATCCTGTTATTCTTCGTGAAGGCAAAGGGGATCCTGAGCCCTTTAGATAAATGAAAGTGCTTAGGGCCTAACCCTATTTTTTTGATAATTTTTATTGTTAAGGTTAAGGATTTTGATGTCAGCTTTATTTAGCGCTAATAAGCGGGTTGTATCGGGTATGCGGGCCTCTGGCCGCTTACATCTTGGGCATTATCATGGTGTGCTCCAAAATTGGCTTAAGCTGCAACATCAATACGATTGTTATTTTTTTGTGGCAGATTGGCATGGCCTAACCACACGCTATGATGAACCTGGTTTTATCGAGACTATTCTTTGGGACATGGTCATTGATTGGCTGGCATGTGGTATTAACCCTAGTTTATCAAAGATTTTTATCCAATCATGGGTGCCAGAGCATGCTGAATTGCATCTACTATTGTCCATGATTACGCCAGTCGGCTGGCTTGAACGAGTTCCCACTTATAAGGACCAGCAAGCTAAATTACATGGCAAGGATTTATCAACCTATGGATTTCTAGGCTACCCTCTTTTGCAATCAGCGGATGTACTACTGTATCAGGCTGATTATGTGCCAGTGGGTGAAGATCAGATCTCTCATATCGAGTTAACCCGTGAAGTAGCTAGACGTTTTAATTTTATTTATGGTCGTGAGCCCAATTTTGAAGCTTTAGCGGAAGAAGCAATAAAAAAAATGGGTAAAAAAAATAGCAAGCTCTATTCCGAGCTTCGTAAAGAGTTTCAGCAAGATGGCTCCCATGAATCCCTAAGCACAGCCAAAGCGCTCATTACCAATCAAAATAATTTGTCGATTGGCGATAAAGAACGCTTGTTAGGCTATTTAGATGGGACTGGCAAAATCATTTTAAATGAACCTCAGCCCTTATTAACCGAGACTTCAAAAATGCCTGGGACCGATGGGCAGAAAATGTCCAAGTCTTATCATAATACGATTAATTTGCGCGAGGAGCCTGCCCAAGTAGAAAAGAAAATTTTAACCATGCCTACTGACCCTGCCCGCGTTAAACGCACCGATCCGGGTAATCCTGATAAATGCCCGGTATGGCAACTGCACAAAATTTATTCCTCAGCGGAAATTAAAGACTGGGTTAAAACCGGTTGCACCACAGCAGGGATTGGTTGTTTAGAATGTAAAAGGCCAATCGTTGATGCAATTAATGCGGAATTGCTTCCCATCCAAGAGGGGATTAAGGATTATGAAGCTGATCTTGGTTCGGTGAAGCGAATTGTTGCTGAAGGGTCTGAAGCAGCCAGAGAAGAAGCGAATAAAAATTTATCGATCATTCGAGAAGCTATGGGATTGGATTATTAATGTTGGATTCAAGTATAGCCGCGCCCTTACCAGTTTTAGCCTTAGTCGCAGGACTTCCTTTTACGGAAACGCCTGCTGATTTATTTATTCCACCTGATGCGCTTGAAGTATTATTGGATTCTTTTGCAGGTCCGCTCGATTTATTACTCTATCTGATTCGTCGTCAGAATATTGATATTTTAGATATTCCTATTGCTCACATTACGCATCAATACATGCAATATATTGAACTGATGGAAACGCATCGCTTAGAATTAGCCGCTGATTATTTGGTGATGGCGGCTATGCTAGCTGAGATTAAATCACGCATGTTATTACCCTTAAGCCCAAGTCAGGAAGAAGGGATAGAAGCTGATCCGCGCATGGAGTTAATCCGCAAATTACAAGCCTATGAACAGATTAAAAATGCGGCTTCATTGTTGGATGATTTGCCACGCTGTGACCGCGATTTT
Source organism: Tatlockia sp. (assembly GCA_013697645.1). GTDB lineage: Bacteria > Pseudomonadota > Gammaproteobacteria > Legionellales > Legionellaceae > Tatlockia. The sequence continues at coordinate 8,825 of JACCWL010000011.1, forward strand.
TTTCGGTTTTCTATAGCTTGTGAAACGATAGAATCTGCCATAATCCACCCTGAGGTTCAATTAGCTAATTTAACTGAGGCTATGCGGGATTTAATGAAGCGCCAAAGCCATTCGGTTCATCATCAAATTACCAGGGAAATTTTATCAGTACGCGAACGAATGACCGCCGTCTTAGAAAGCTTAGATCGCCAGAAAACAATCGCTTTTAGCCAATTATTTAGTTCAGCTGAAGGACGAATGGGCTTAGTTGTTACCTTCCTAGCCGTATTAGAACTTGCAAGACAGTCTTTACTGACCATTATCCAACCAAATGCTTATGCGACAATTTATTTACAGGCAGTGGGACATGAATGATTCGGTCCTTAAACTCGTACTCGAAGCTTTGTTAATGAATTCGGCTAAGCCGCTGTCCTTGGAGGAACTTGCTCTAGTCTTTGAGGAATGGCAAAGGCCAAACCGCGAAAGCCTGCTTGCTGCATTAAAGGAGTTAGCCAAGGATTATGAAAATAGAGCAATAGAGTTAAAAGAGTTAGCTTTAGGTTTTAGCTTGCAAACCAGAGTGGAATATAGCCCATGGATTAGCAGTTTACATGCTGAAAAACCAACTAAATATTCACGAGCTCTTTTGGAAACCTTAGCGATAATTTGCTATCAACAACCAGTCACTCGGGCGGATATTGAAGATATCCGGGGAGTGTCTGTAAGTTCTGGCATTTTAAAAACTCTGCTTGAGCGCGAATGGGTTCGAGTAGCCGGGCATCGTGATGTCCCTGGAAAACCTGCAGTTTATGCCACAACAAAAACCTTTCTTGATTATTTTAACTTAACAAGCCTGAATAATTTGCCTGCCCTGCAGACAACCCTTAATTTTGCTCCAATTGCGGAGCAACAAAACGAAGAGTGTAGAGAAGAATGAGTAGTGAACGCTTACAAAAAATATTAAGCCAACTAGGGTTGGGTTCAAGACGTGAAATGGAACGTTGGATTGAGCAGGGAATGGTAGCGGTTAATGGTGATGTTGCCAAATTGGGTGACAGCGCAACTGCCGAAGACAATATCTATGTAAAAGGCAAGTTGGTAAAAAATCCCCTGAAAGAGAAATTAAATACAAGGGTCATGATCTATCATAAACCAGTAGGTGAAATTTCAAGCCGCAGTGATCCAAAGCATAGCGAAACAGTTTTTGATAAATTACCCCCTTTAAAACAGGGTCGTTGGGTACAAGTAGGACGCTTAGATATTAACACTTCTGGCCTTTTGATTTTTACTAATGATGGTGAATTAGCAAATCGTTTGATGCATCCTAAATATCAATTAGAAAGAGAATATTCCGTGCGGGTTCATGGTCAAGTTAGTGAAGATATGATTAAAGCTTTGTTAAAAGGAGTTGAGCTAGACGATGGCAAAGCTAAATTCAAACGTATTGATTTCAAAGGCGGAGAAGGCACAAACAGCTGGTACAACGTAACGCTCACCGAAGGGCGAAATCGTGAGGTGCGACGTTTGTGGGAATCACAAGGCCTACAAGTAAGCCGCCTCATCCGCATACGTTACGGCCAATTAACCATGCCTCGTTACCTTGCAAGAGGTGATTATAAAGAATTAACGCTAAAAGAAGTTGAAAGCTTTTTAGCTCTACTTTCTGATCCAAAGGGCGGAAAGGGTAAAATTATCCCACAAAAAAAATAGCATTGTTGTCGTAGCCTGGTTAGCGCGTTAGCAATAACCGGGACGGTCGTTAATAGAATCCAGGTTATTTGCTAACGCGCTAACCTGGCTATCCAGTAATACTCGGTGCTCTTCTCATGGCATCAACGGGTCGCCTGTGGTATCCTTCCCTCCCATAGATTTTCAGATTTTAACTATTTATCTATTAAAAAATGACTAGAAAAAATCATCACCAACGCTTACCTACAGCAATAGCGACTGCTGAAATAGAGAAATTTAGTCACGATGGCCGGGGCATTGCTCGAATTTCTGGTAAAACTACATTTATTCAAGGGGCCTTGCCAGGTGAAACGGTTTCTTTTAAATATACCCGTGTTAAACGTGATTTCGATGAAGGACGAATTGACTCTCTGATTCTACCTTCGCCATTGCGCGTAGAGCCCCGTTGTTCGCATTATAATCAATGTGGCGGTTGTTCTTTACAACATCTCGACGAAGATGCACAAATTCATGAAAAACAAGCTTTGCTACTCGATATCTTGCAACGTATAGGTCATTGTGCGCCAGAGACAATACTTAAGCCTTTGCAAGCCAATAGTTGGAATTATCGCAATAAAGCACGATTAAGTGCCCGTTTCATGAGAAATAAAAATGCATTGACTCTGGGTTTTAGAGAAAAATCTAATCCTCGGTTTATCGCTGAAATTGATCAATGTCCAATACTCAACTCCAAAATTGACAGCCAAATACTGGCTCTGCGCGGCTTATTGCAATCTTTGGATAAGCCTCATGCGATAGCTCAGGTAGAAGTAGCAGCAGGTGATGAGGATATCGCCTTAATATTCCGTAATCTTGAACCTTTAAGTCTTGCCGATGAAGAAAAGTTTCGTGATTTTGGTCATAAAAGCAAATTCCGGCTCTTTCTCCAACCTGGGGATGCTGATTCCGTTTATCTTTTCCACCCCAAGGGGCAAAGTGAATTTTTAAGTTATGCAATACCTGAAGAAAACATTCAATTCCAATTTCATCCAACTGATTTTACGCAAGTGAATGCGGGTTTAAATCGCTTAATGGTCGCTAAAGCCCTCGAGTTAATGGCTCTAACTAAAGATGATATTGTCTTGGATTTATTTTGCGGCTTGGGTAATTTTTCTCTACCTCTGGCTAAGCATTGTGCAAAAGTGATTGGCGTAGAGGGGTCCGAGACAATGGTAGAAAGAGCTCGTATGAATGCCAAAGCGAATGGTATAACGAACACCGAATTTTTTAGTGCAAATTTAGAGCAAATTGCTGCTTTGACAATGCTATTAGCACAGCGATTTACTAAACTTTTAATAGATCCGCCGCGTTCTGGAGCACTGGAAATTGTAAAGCAAATCCATAAACTAAAACCTAAACGAATCGTTTACGTTTCCTGTAATCCTGCGACCTTGGCAAGAGATAGTGATATTTTAGTGAATCATAAAGGATATCGATTACAGGCAGTGGGTGTTATGGATATGTTTCCGCATACTGCCCATGTTGAATCTATCGCTTTATTTGAAAAGGATAAGTCGGATGGTTAAGGTTAAAGAGTATACACCTTGGTTAACAGAAGCCGGCATTGATGTTGAACAATGGTTACATCAATTAGGCGCTAAAGGGTATTTTCAAGACTTAGAGCTAATCCGCAATGCTTGTACACTGAGCCAGTTAGCAGGGCATGACCATGCAACAGAAACAGGTGTTTCCTGTTTGCAGCAAGGTTTAACAATGGCTGATGTTTTGGCTGATCTCGAAGTTGATCAGGAAACATTAACTGCAGCGATTATTTTTGAAAACGTTCATTACGCTGAACTTTCTTTGGATGATGTGGAAGAGCAATTAGGTCCCAACATTGCAAAATTGGTTAAAGGCATTGAAAAAATGTCTGCAATGCATAATTTGCAAGCGCTTAATCGATATCCGCAAAATAAGCATCAGCTAGATAACGTCCGTAAAATGTTGCTTGCTATGGTTGATGATGTGCGCGTCGTACTTATCAAATTAGCAGAACGCCTTTGTGTTTTGCGTGCTTCATCGCAATTGCCTGAGTCCATGCGTAAACTGATAGCGACAGAAGCAATGGAAATTTATGCGCCTCTTGCGAATCGATTGGGTATTGGTGCTATTAAATGGGAAATGGAAGACCTTGCTTTTCGCGATTTACATCCTGAAGATTATAAAGAAATTGCCAAGGGGTTAAAGTCTAAGCGCTTAGAGCGTGATCGCTACGTTGATTTAATTGTTGATATGCTGAATCATCAAATCTCTGCGGCTGGCATTCATCATTTTGCCGTATACGGCCGTTCTAAACATATTCACAGTATTTATAAGAAGATGAAACGCAAAAACGTTTCTTTAGATGAGATCTACGATGCAACAGCCGTACGAATTTTAGTAGAAACCAAGGAGCAATGCTATGAAACCTTGGGCCTTGTCCATGGTTTGTGGCCGCAGATTCCAGCAGAATATGATGATTATATCATTAACCCAAAATCAAACGGCTACCAATCGTTGCACACGGCAGTAGATGGTCCTGAAGAGCGTGCATTTGAAGTGCAAATTCGTACCTTTGAGATGCATGATTTTGCGGAAATGGGAGTAGCTGCCCATTGGAAATATAAGGAAGGCGCTGGCAAACAGAAAGAAAGCCATGAGCGTAAAATTGAATGGCTGCGTGATGTATTGGCTTGGCATAAAGAAATGGCGACTAACAGAGGCGTTTCTGAAGCGATTGAAACCGAATTTTTAGAAGATAGAGTCTATGTGTTTACCCCAGACGGTGATGTGCTTGATTTACCTCAAGGAGTGACACCGCTTGATTTTGCCTACCATGTTCATTCTCAAATTGGCCATCGATGCCGCGGTGCTAAGGTTAATGGCGCTATAGTTCCTTTAACTTACGCTTTACAAACAGGTGATAAGGTCGAAGTTTTAACCGGTAAAGAGGCGCGTCCTTCAAGGGATTGGATAAATCCACATCATAATTATCTAAAAACATCTCGCGCTAAGGCCAAGGTTTTACATTGGTTTAAAATGCAGGATTACGATAAAAATAAATCCGAAGGCCATGAAATTCTGGATAAAGAATTAAAAACCTTAGGCATTAAAATCGAGAATGTAGAGGATATACTTGCCTCCTTTAATTTTAAGCGTTTTGATGATTTGTTGGCGGCAGTTGGGCGCGGCGATGTCAAAGTCAGTCAAATTATTAACCGCATCGCACCTCCTGAAATAACAACCACTCAGGTGCTACATCTTCATAAACCACCCGCGAAATCTGATAATCGTGGTAGCGATTTACGCATAGAAGGAGTGGGTAATCTTCTGACTCACATGGCTCGTTGCTGTCAACCTGTACCTGGTGATGAGGTAATGGGTTATGTCACTCTCGGACGTGGCGTTTCTGTGCACCGTCAGGATTGTCCTAACATCATTCACGCTGGGGAAACGAATCGTCAACGCTTCTTGCAAGTCAGTTGGGGTTCTAAAACTAGAGATCATTATATTGTCGATGTAATTATCAAAGCCTTTGATCGATCGACGCTGTTGAAAGATATCATTTCGCTCCTTTCTAATGAAAAAGCACATGTTTATGCCTTGCAGACACAGATTAATAAGCAAGAAAATACCGCTTTTATTACTCTGACTGTGGAAATTGACGGTTTATCTAGTCTTTCTCGTTTACTAAATAAACTTGAACAAATACCTAATGTGTTAGAAGCTAGACGGCAAATTTAATTCTTATCGGTTAAGGTTACCTTGGGTTTGAGTGCCTTTCTCTTAATTCATTAGAATCTTCAGGCTCTAAGGGCTTAAGATTTGCAAACAACTGAGATCTTAAATTCTCCTGGAGTGGTTGTTTTCCTGCATTTATTATTGGTCTTCCTAAATGCTGTTGCATAATATTTGTTGAACTAGGTTGATAGCTGATTAGATTATCTTGAAAAAGAAGCGCGAACTCATTTTTAAAATATCGAGGAATAGCTAAAGCTCCTGAATATCCGAAGCCAATTCTGGCAAGGTTGTAAAAAATTACCAGCACTATCATTTCTATTAAGCTTTGGGACAAAGTAAATCCTAATGAAGAACCCAAAACTAAGCCTAGCCCCACATGAAAAAATATAAGAGCTATCTCAAATGAAGGATTTAGATATTTTGAACCGGTTAAAAAACTACGAAATTTTCCCTCAAAAATTTTGTGAGGTGTTTCTAGTTCGTTAGGTGCATACCGGAGTTCTGATAATTCATACCGTACATAACTTGTTGCTGAAGTTAATATTTGATTAGAGGAAACATAAAATTCAATGAATTCTTCTTTGCTAAAAAAGCAATATGCTCCATGATTTGGATCCATATAACGAATTTCATTCTCTGAGATCACATTGATATAGCAAAGATGGAAATGTCTAAAAGGTTGACCTAGTTTTAATTGCAGATCTTTGCCAAGATGTTGCTTAGCTCTAGTAAAAATTTCTTGAGCTTGTTTTTGTAAATTGGGACAGGAATGCTCACGGGTTAGGCGAGTCTTTTTTATAACTTTTCTATCTTCAATTTCAGAGGCTTGATGATACTGAAAAAAATCTATCTCAGATGTTACCCGAAAAAGTTTGTTTTGGTTGGCTTTTAGATAGGGATTTGACTCAGGGATTATCATAGCATGTACAATTCCATAACAGAGTCCTTCGCTATCAGCTGCTTCAGGAAGAAAATGTTGGTTTATGTCCTGGATTTTATACTGGGAACTTTGATATTTTTCATAAGACTTTTGAAGTATGGGAACCCTCTCACGCTGCACTTCATCATTGATTATTAGGTTGAATTTTTGCTTAATTTCTTTTAACAGAGGTCTGGTAAATTGATCACTGGTTTGATTATAGTTATTTAAATTTATTAGCACAGTTTTTATAAATTCTAACTCGATTAAAAAGCTCCGGCCTTGAAGGGTATCAATTCTATTTCTAAGTGTCTTTTTTAATTGTTTAAAGTAATTAAAAGTAGAATGAATGTTGTTGTCTTTGAAACGATCTTCGATGGATTCAATAATCTCTAAATAACTTTGAATAATCTCATTTCGTAAAAGGGAGGGGACTGGATTTTTAAATTTGCCAGCCAGATAACGTATATATGCAGCCCTTAATGTATCTTGTATTGTTTGGAATTCTTTAATTAGAGGATTGTTCTCAATGTGTTTAGATTGAGTTTTAATTTCATCATCATATAAACTCTGGAAATTTTGATGCTCCATTCTTAAGGCTATTTTTTCTTTAAGCTCGTTAACTAGCTGAGTGAATTCAGGATAATTTTCTTTAAATTCACTAAGAAAATCTAGCAATTGAAATAAAGTCATTTTTAACCAAAAGTTAAGCAAATTAAGAGGGATTTTTGAGGGGATTCTACTCTCAATTGATTAAGAAAATATTAAGGACTCCTGTTATTCAATTTATCCGAATTGCCTCAAATTAACTGTTGCCGAACGGATGTGTGAATCAGTATGTAAATTGCATCGTTGCCTCAATATTGGTGTTGCCGAAAAAGGGAGATCGGCATGGGAGAATTGAGGATGGATTTATAT
>JACCWL010000016.1 GCA_013697645.1 Tatlockia sp.
CCCGTACTCTCATCTCGGGCCAGAGGCGCCGACCTACCACTTCATATCCTCTCGGATAGCTCAGTCCTAGGTAGGTACAAACATAGTAAAAGAAGTAACGATGGTTCTTCTTTAGGAGCAAAATAAAGATGTTCAAAAAATTAATTTTAATTTGCAGTGGATTATCAATCTCTTCCTTTGTTTTCGCCCTCACAGCGGCAGAAATTAAGACAGAAAGCTATTTTGAGTCCATCAAAGCCAATCCGCAAAAATTATACACCCTAATAAAAGCGATGCCCAAAGGCGGCGATTTGCATAATCACCTATCTGGTTCAAGCTATGCCGAACAATTAATTAGTTATACGACCAATGATCCCTTGTGTTTAAATCATCAAACTTTTACGGTATTCCACAGTCCAAATTGTGACCAACAAAGCTTTGTATCTACTCTTGATAAAAATATTAATTTATATCAGGAGGTGATTGATTCTTGGTCCATGCGTAATTTTAAAGAAACGGTGGAATCAGGCCATGATCACTTTTTTTCTACTTTCGCCAAATTTGCAGCGATTAGCTCTATTCATCAAGGTGAAATGTTGGCTGAAACTGCAAACCGCGCTGGCTTACACAATGAATCCTACATGGAGATTATGTTCACCTTAGATGGCAATGCCTCTGGAAAACTCGCTAAACAATTAGGCTGGAACCCCGATTTTAACCTTATGCGTAAAGCCTTGTTTTCTCATGATTTTGAGGGAATTATCAAAAAGATCCCCCCTTTTCTCGATCAAAAAGAAAAGGCAATGAAATCGATTCTTGGTTGCAATAGCGCTAATCCCAAGCCAGGTTGTCAAGTCAAAGTCCGCTACTTATACCAAGCTTCACGTGAACAGCCTCCGGAAATGGTGTTTGGCCAATTATTGGCCGGATTTGAAGCGGCAAGCCATGATAGTCGTGTGGTGGGTTTAAATTTAGTTCAAGCGGAAGATGGCCCCTTTTCCATGCGCGACTATTCCTTGCATATGAAAATGGTTGCCTACCTTCACAAACTTTATCCTAAGGTAACCTATAGTTTACATGCCGGTGAACTAAATCAAATGCTTGCAGGTCAGGAAGGCGTTAAATTTCATATTAATCAAGCGGTTAATCTTGCAAAATCTCAGCGAATCGGGCATGGCGTTGATATCAGAGAAGAAGACAATGCAGAGCAATTGCTGAAAACAATGGCAGAAAATGGAATTTTAGTTGAAGTTAACCTGAGCTCTAATGCTCTGATATTAAACGTAAAAGGAGAAAATCATCCTTTGCCTTTGTACTTGCAGTACGGCGTGCCACTTACACTTTCTACTGACGATGAGGGTGTTAATCGATCTAATCTCAGCAAGGAATATAAACAGGCTGCTGAGGCATTCAATCTCGATTACCTCACCTTGAAAACCTTTGCCCGCAATAGCCTAAAGTTTTCTTTTTTGCCTGGGGACTCTTTATGGGTTGATAAGGCTTATCAACTGCCACATCCAGCTTGCCAGAATGACGCTTTAGGATCAGAAAAACCTTCTCAGCCTTGTCAAAAATTTATAAAAACCAGTGAAAAAGCAGCAATACAATGGGATTTGGAGAAGCGTTTTATTGATTTTGAAAAGATTTCAGCCTAATGTGCTATATTTTTAATCATGATTGTCAATCTATTATCAGGCAGGCTAGAAGAAGCTTGGTTATCCAGAACGCGGGATCTAAGTCATACAGAGCGCAGCGAAAGATCCACTCTATAAGGAAATATTATGAAAATAAAACTGTTTGCCTTAGTCATAAGCTTCCTGTTTTCCACAGAAATCTACGCAGTGGCCTGTAAATGCAATTGTGAAGGCACTGACCGGGCTTTGTGCGCCAGTTTATATGATATTGACTATCCCTGCGGTGTGAGCTGCAATTCAGCTGCACCCCCCGCTGGAGGAATTGGAATGCCTATGGGTAGAACAGCCTGCCCTACTATTAAGGTTTATAATCAAGACAAAGGAATTATGGAATGGCGTACTTTCTGTTGGGACTAATTTGATACTACTCATTTAGTATCCGCAATGGCAGAAAGTATAAATTTAACCCTTTCTTTTACGCTTTGCTTGGGAACTTCTATTATTTGATAACCACATTTTGGATAAAATTCGACTTCCCGTTCATAGTTTTTCAATGCTTTCTCAAAGGAATGCTTTCGTTCTTCATCATTACAATAAATTTCTTCCCATGAAGGGGTAATAAAAATGAGTGGATAATATCTCAGTTCCTCAATCAAATAATCGTATTCCTGTCTACCCAAATTTTGAAAATAACTAACACCTTCCAAGACGCAGCGATCAAAAAAAATCACCTGATTTTTTACAGACTGAATTTTTTTTGCTTGATGAAATAAATCGATTGATTTCTCAACCATCAATTCACAAAATGGTATGGGATTTTGCCATGGTGTAATGTCAGAGTTTTTCGCTATTTGTTCTCTAAGAAGGGCCAAGCCAGCCTCTTCAACAACTGTGTATCCTTGGTCTTTTAATTCTGCGATAATTGTTGATTTTCCACCACCAGAACAACCGGTAATAACTACTAATTTATTCATTAAAAGAAATCCATTTCTATGCCCGGCTTCTTGGTTTATATCTACTAGCTACTTACAAAGTAATCTTAGCAAATCCTTCAACAGTTTCTTCTAAACATGCATCCTTAGGCAACGCATTAATCAGATTTTCAGCATGAATAAAGAAATTTGCTAATCCCTTATAAATTCGAGCCGATTTATTATAAGACTCCATACTAGTGCTGTCATTAAAAAAAGAAGCAACCTTGGATTTGCTTAGTGTTTTAAAGTTTTCATAACTATAACTGGTATTGATGAAATCAAAGAATTCCTTAGGCGAAAACTCTTTCTTCCCTAAAAAATCCTTAAAAAATACCTTGAGTCCCTGAAAATCCCAATAATCTTTGCATATTTGTTTTTTTATTTCATGAGTCATTTCAGACTTGCACACTTTAGAGATAAAGGTTGTATGTTCTACTACCCCTTCAGCGCTAGCTATATGCATCAATTCATCTAATACCTCTGATTTAAAGCCCTTAGCAAGCAAATAGAGCATTCCAGTCAAAGGTTGCTCCTCATTATTGACTATTGATAATTCTTTGTTTTGCTTTGACAAATGATGAGTTTTTTCATCCTCGATTTGCATATTAACTAAGTCTTTAAAACTAACATTATTCGACTCTAAGGCTTCTTTAACATGGTCATAATTTGAAACCTCATAAATTCCTGCAAAAAATTTAAGGAGAAATTGATCATCTAAGTTAACTTCATGAAACGCTTTAATTTCAATTTTTGCCAAAAATTCCCATTGTTCTTGAGGAAATTTACCCGCATAGCAGTGCTTGATTAATGGATGTTCAGTGATAGGTAAATTAGAAAAGGATTCGTATTTTTTCATAGCTTAACACCTTAAATTGTTCATACTGACAAAATTGAGCACATTATATGTATTTTTAATTAAAGTCAAATTAAGATAGCGTTCTTAAACAATGGCATGGTGTTCTTAACTAAACTCCTTTTTCCGATAAGCAACACCGTAATAATCAAGACGAGGTAAATGTTTTTCACGCAGCCGCTCAGAAAAATTTTGCCAATTTCGCCTTGTCGGTAAAGACCAAGCGAGTTCTGCCAATGCAGTCATTTTAGGAAAGGCAAGGTAGTCTAAATGGGTCGCTGAAAGAATTTGTTCAGACCACAATTGTCCCTGCACTCCTTTGATTAGCGCACTAGATTGACCCTTTAAACTATCGATTGGGCTAAAGGAATAAACCGAAAAAGTATCGACATAGCCTGCCCAGTAGGAACCTGGGTCTTTAGGATCAGCACTGTAAGCCAGATCAAAATAAAGATTTTCGGCCGGACTCATAATCACCTCAAAGCCCTTCTCAAGAGAATTTTTATAACTTTGGTCAATTTTGGATGAATTCCATATATAAGCTCTTAATGGTGAAGCCAGAGTACTATTATCCCCCGCTACTTCTTCCCAGCCAGCCATGATTTTTCCTTTGCTTTGAATAAGTGCTTGAATTTCTTGCATAAAATCGTTTTGTACTAGTTCCGTAAAATGAGGATCCTTAGGATCAAATTTATCTGCCATACACGATTTTTGCCATGCGCCTTTGGGGACTTCATCACCACCTACATGTATAAACTTTCCAGGAAATAGTTCGGCAATTTCGCTTAAAATTCCATCAATAATTTGAAAGGTTTCCTTCTTGCAAGGTGATAAAACATTATCATGATAGCCTTGAACGCTAGTGTAGACAGAGGAATCGTTCTGGTCTATCAGTTCTTTGGCCAGACTCACAATCATTGCCCTGGCATGGCCTGGAAGATCAATCTCGGGAATTATAGTAATCTGGCGGTCTGCGGCATAACGAACAATATCTCGAATTTCTTTCTGTGTATAAAAACCACCGTAATTGCCAGCACCAGAACCATAAGCCGGCATTAGGGCCAGTCCTTGAGAATTTTTTTGATAACCGCGCCATGCTCCAATCTCTGTCAGTTGTGGATATTTTTTTATTTCAATGCGAAACCCTTCATCATCGCTTAAATGCCACTGAAAATAATTTAATTTGTGAATGGACATCAAATCAATCAAGCGTTTAATCTCTGAAACTGAGCGAAAATTTCTGGCTACATCGAGCATCAAACCACGATATTCAAAACGTGGAAAGTCCCGAATATAAACGCCAGGAATTTGCCAATCGCTATCCAATTGTGGTGTTTGACTATATATTTTAGCCGGTGCTAATTGCCTTAAAGTTTGCAGGCCGTAGAAAAACCCTTTTTCACTAAGCGCACGAATAATTATTGCAGACGATTTAACCTCTAAAATATAGCCTTCGTCACCCTGTTTCTCATCGAAACTTTCTACGCCCTTTGTCGTCAGTAAAATAGAGTTTTCTTTCGACTGAGTTTGATTATTTTCTTTAAGTTCAAGTATAAAACCAGTGGCAGGCTGAATTAAAGTTGCAAAAAATTCAGCAGATTTTTTTGCTTCTAAATCATAAATAATAACCGTGTTTTTATTTAAATTAAAATTACCTTCTTTACGTTCAAGTTCAGCCGGAATAGGAACGATGAGAGAGGTTTCTGGGCTGAGATTTGTTGCAATTGGATTGCCTTCGATGGATGTATTTATTTTTGTCTGATTGTCAGCCTCTTCCTTTCCAGGATTTAGCTGCCAATCAGGGATAATTGTAATTGCTTCTAGGGGTAAAATTGAGGATTTATCAATTAAAAAATAACCTGAAGGTGCATCGCTATACTTATTAATTGCAAATTTTCCCTTCAGTTGAAAGGTTATTTGCTCTTTATCTTTTGGAATTGTTAGCCCAATCTGGTAGAAATCTCCGCCTTGCTTTTGCTCTAAAAGCTCTGCATTTTCAAGCGATAAAATGGGTCTGGAGGAGTTAAAAGCTAGCTGCCATTTGCCTGTATGCGGAAGATTTTTTAGCTCTATTTCCGCGAGATAGTAGCTTAAGTATTTGTTATTAATGATTAATTTATAGGTTAGAGTGGGGTTTTGCCAATAATTGGACGTGGCAAAGCTTGGATTTATCGCTGTAAGATTGAAGATAAATAGGCTTGGAATTACTAAAAATTTAATTAACATCTGCAGCCTTTTTCGTCATTGAACTTGGAAAATCAGCTTGGCAATCATAGCGCTCATCGTTGGCTAAAAATGTTTCACAGGATTTTTTTAGGGTATAATTGATGCTAGTTGCATCTGCAACTTCTCTATTTTGTTGCGAATAAAGTTGCCAAATAATGACGCCTTCTGAATTTTTTTGTTGCTGTAAAATAGTGTCAACCAGTTGATTTGTTAATTGCAATTGACCTTTTTCATTTCGCGGATAAGCAGGTTTATTCACTTCAAAACCAAATTGAATTTTAGTATTCAGCTTATATTTTGCGGGAAAAAATTCGACTTTCCCTATATTAGATACCGACAATTCTGCCTCTGAGTCTGTCGTTTTTAACCAATTCGAATAATCGTTCATATAGGCAGAAACTTGACCGGCTAAATCCAAAGGTCCACCCGCATAAGGTGCACAGGTTTGAGCATCATCACCGCACAAGTCGTAAGTCATTAAACCAAGACTATCAAAGCGTGAAACGAGATCTTTATCTTTGTTAGCAAGATTATACCAAAGGCCCTTTAAATTCCCTTTCCACCATATACCGCCTTTTTGATTAATTGCGGGATGACTATCGCTATAAACAAAGCCACTAATTGGTCTTGCGCCAACTGGTGGAGCAGCTGTCGCTAGTTGTAAATTTTTAGCGGCAGGATTATCGGTAATTTCATGCAAAATAGCCGCTACTTTTTCAACAGTTTTTGGCATCACAAAAGCTCCTTCTGAACCTGTTGCACCGTATTGCATAAGGTTGTCATAGGAAGGCCCGCCAGCGGTTAAAATTGCATTTGCAATGGTAGTTGACCAATCGCCTGAAGTGCTCGGTGCCCAATGAGCTGCGTATTTATCTGCATGCCAAAACTCTTCATAATCAAAATCGATTCCTTCGACACCCAAATCATTGGCTAATTTGACAAGGTTTGCATAAGAAACTTTTGCTTTTTCAGCTTGTTGAGGGTCAGTTGGATCAGGAAAATAATCATAGCGATCGCTTGCAGCTCCGCAATAAAATCCGCCATTAGGATCACAACTGTAATTCCAACCACCAACCGATAAAAAGGTTTGGATATTTTTTTGCTTTGATAAAGAGATAGCTTCTTTCAATAAATTGAATGCTTCTTTGGATTTTCCATCCTCATCTTTTTGATCGAAATAACCAAGAATGCCTGTGTTTGTCAAATCGCCACTAATATATTCGTCAAGGCTCGGCTTAACAAAGGAAAAAATTACGCGATTAAAATTGGGCTTAGCTATTTTTTCTAAATCATCAATGTATTGATTTAATAGTGGAATTTTATCAATCAGTAGATAAACGGTTAGAATTTTACCAGCTTTGGTAGGCCCTAGATCGTTTGACGCAGCCCGTGATTCAAGCCCGCCTAGACTTAGCAGTGAAATACTAAGAATTAGAGCAAGCTGAAAAGCTATCTTTTTTAACTTTGGCATTTTTATCATTTTATCACCCATCTGTGCTATTAATTACCTATACATTATATTTTTTTCAACGTGTAAAGATTACTGACAATTTTGACAGGGGGTTAACACCTGAAGTTCAATGTCTTGGCAAGTTCCGTAGACTGGATTATTTTTAAAAAAAACGTAAGTCAGCGCCCCTGGCCCGACATTTCTTACCCGTGCTTCTCCACTCATCGGGCCAGGGGCGCAGACCTACGCAGTATAGATTTACCAGTTTAGATTAATTAAAGTTTCATTTGCTGAGCCGAATCGGCTACATAGTCCATCGCCTGAGACAATTTAATGAGTGGCGCGAGTTCGGGGACGCTGGCTTTAAACAACACATTTGTAGTGTTAACCTTGTAGAATTTGAGTTCATCAATTGTCTCGTTGATCAGCCCTTTTGCTTGACTTAAATCACCTTGGCTTAAACAAGTTATTGCTTGGTTTAGTTTAGTATTAATCATGTTATGACGTTTTGAACCTTGCCTGTAATTGTGAAATAATTCCCCCTCGATTCGAGACTTATTATCTCTTAAATAAATGCTTAAATTCTCTGCGGTTTTAAAACAGAGTTTAGCTTTGTCAAAATCCTCATTTATGACTTGTTTAAACGCATCTTTTATCTCATCTTTAAAGGGTGAATTATCAATATTATTAATCAGTAAATCAATGGATATAGGCAATTCGTTTTTATCAAATTCATATTTTTTCTCTTCCAATTGTTCATGAACATTTGACAGGGATAATTGGCGATTATTGTATTTTATTGTTTTTTCTAAAGCGGCATCAAATGCCTTTTGATTAGAGGTTAGAAATAGCTCTTCAAGATTAAAATCTTCAAAGCCATCAACTGCTGAAAATGCCTTTCTAACTTTGTCTAACTCAAATATAGCGGTATATTCGTGTAAAGTATGTCCGCCCGAATTAAAAATCATTGCAGAGGTAAAAATGGTTATAAAATCTTTTAATTTTTCCGTTGAAAAAGGCAGAGAATTTTTGTCATTTTTTGATTCGTCTAAACTATTTTCTAAAACCTTAAGCAGTACTCGCAATTGACAAAGCATAGTTCCTGAAAGCGAATTCGAAAATGGATGAACTAGTCTTGCAAAATTATCTATAACCCATTGGGCATTGGGATCAAAATCTGATTGATCGGATGGCTTAAGTATTTTATGGGTTCTGTTCATTAAAGCCGCATCATTAGTTGGCAAGGGTGTATGCCCTTTCAGCAGCCCATAAGAGCGTGTCTGCGTGGTGTACTGACCTTTCTTATGGACTTTTCCTCTTTCTAAATAAACTCCTTCACCATAAATATCTAATGGAAGAAGATCAGGGGCATTTGCAGCTATAGTTGTGGCTATGAAAGAAGTAGAAATCATAGACGAAATTTTCGCTCTGTTTTCATCTGAAATGTCAGGCTCATTAAATATTAACTTTCTTTGTAATTTTTCAAGGAAATCGCTGTACTCCTTTTCAGTATTATCTGAGGCTCCTGCATGGTAACTAACAACATGTTCCCAAAACCACTATAGTTTACAGGGACTAATTTTTGCACCGATTCCGAGTAATTATTAAGCTCTTTCAATTCCACTTTATCAATTTTTTGGTAAATTGTTTCATAAGATAAATGAGTTTCAAAATATCGACGAGACCCATCATTGTTAATGATAACTGGATCACGGGAGATTTCGTATTTTTTTAATGAGTCATCCATCAAATATCTGTTAATTAAATCAAGACTTTCAATATCTTTTGCACCTATTAAATAAAGCTTTTTTAATTGAATGAATTTATCATTATTATGACGATATTTATCTAAAAGAATTAATAAGGCTTGGCCTACAGATATTTTCATAATTGACACCACACAACTTAATAATTATTGCAAGCTATATTAAGTAGTATGGTCTTAGTTTATTAACCAATTATTAACTAAATTGTAAAGTATTTGTTTGGGTGATTTATGCTTAAATTAAATTTTTAATATTTAGTTATAAAACTATTTATTAATCAATAATTAATAAAATTCCTAGTATTGGTAAATGGGACAGATTTATGGTTTCGCATTAATACAAAGAGCTATTATTAATGATAATTTTCATTCATTCACGTTTTGATGGGGTAATCTCAATTTTCAGGCCATCTCTTTTGCCGATTTCAATAGGTTATTTATTGTTGAATGCTATAATTAATCCAAATAATTACTGAGAATTTGCATGCCATTTAAGCTATTAAATCAATGGATTAAAGAAGAAAATGATGCAGGCGCTCCAAACGCTCAACAAGCAGTTTTAGCGACTTCAACCTTGTTTGGTATCCCGCATAGCCGAGTTATCGCCATTCGCGAAATTACAGAGCAAGAGTTAATTTTTTTCACTCAAAAAGGAACTCGAAAGGTCATTGAAATAACTGAAAAGCCGCAGGTATCGCTGACTTTTTGGTTTGAGATAAATCAGCGTGAGGTGATTATCGAAGGTTTAGCAAAGCCTCTTTCTCCTGAAGAGCTCGAATATTATTGGCAAACCAATCCCCGCTCAGCACAACTACGATTCTCAGCTTATGCACCAACTTCCATGCATCAAATCTCCACTAAACAGTTAATTGAAGATAAGAAACACGCCATTGAACAGGAATACCTAAATAAAAAACTGCCCTTACACCCTTTCTACTGCGGTTTTCGCATTAAACCTAAAAAATTTATATTTTATGCCTATCGTTTAGATGAATTATCAGATGTCTCAGAATATAATTTTCAAGCTAATCAATGGTCTAAACAATTGTTATCTCCTTAAAATAAGACGTCTTCGGAGTCCCTAAATGCCAGATTTAAAAGATAAAATTATTTTAATTACCGGCGCATCTTCTGGCATAGGTCAAGCTTGCTCACGACTTTTTGCCAAAGCTGGTGCAAAACTAATTCTTTGTGCGCGCCGGAAAGAGCGGCTAGATAACCTTGCGAAAGAATTACAAGAGGCTCATGGAACAGAATCCCTAGCACTTTTACTGGATGTGCAGGACAAAATAGAAGTACAAAATCGTATAAACAATTTACCAGAACCCTGGCAAGCCATTGATATGCTAGTGAATAATGCCGGGCTTGCCCTTTCCAGCGATCCCATTCAGCACGGTTCTTTAGCTAACTGGGACACCATGATTGATACCAATATTAAAGGTTTGCTCTATATCACAAGGACTATCTTGCCTGGTATGTTAGCTCGCCAGCGTGGACATATCATTAATATCGGCTCAATTGCCGGACATGAATGTTACCCTAACGGTAATGTCTATTGCGCTACCAAATTTGCCGTTAGAGCACTGACCAAATCAATGCGCCTTGATTTGAATGGAACGCCAATTAGAGTATCGGAAATTGCCCCAGGAGCAGTTGAAACAGAATTTAGCGAAGTCCGTTGGCAAAACAAAGAGAAGGCAAAGTCCTTTTATGAAGACTTTGACCCACTCTTGGCGGAAGATATTGCAGATGCCGCTCATTATTGCTTAACCAGACCGCAACATGTCGATATTGCCGAAATGTTAATCATGCCAACTGCGCAAGCAGCAGCTTCGCAAATACACCGTTCAAGGAAACGTAAGTAGCCTAGTTAGTGCTCAGCGATAACCGAGATGGCGTAAATGGAAACCCGGTTATCGCTATCGCGCTAACCAGGCTACGCTTGTTTTAAAAAACCCTTAATGTTTTGTTAAGGTCACTTAGTTTATACTCGCCAACAATTTAATCTAATTGGGACTCTAAATGACTAACACACTTATTAATAAAGAAATTGATATCTTTAAATACCCTAAAGAATTTGAAGGTAATTCCGGTTCGGTAACGATAGGTGACCTTCACTCCAATGCTGTTAAAGGGGTTCATTTTCTCTTGCGTCACAACGTTTTAAAATTTAAAGACAGTGTTAAACATCCAGAACAAGTCTATCAACAGTTCGTAGATCTTTATGAAGAAAGCGACACAATTCCGAATCTTTATCTCTTCAATAAGAGCGGTGTCGGCCTGGAGCAGCAAAAAATTGATTTTAATACCCAAAAAATCGAACTCTATAACCAGCTAGCAGCTACTAACCCACGGGACGATAAACTTGAACAAGAATTTTTAAGCCTTAACCCGCAAAGACTCCAGCAGAATTTAGATAAAGCCATTCGAAATAAAGCAGATTTTCAGAATCAAATAGAAGCTCTTCGTGTAAAGCTGTTTCATATTTTCAATGATTTTCATCAATTCCTAAATCAGCTTGAAGTTAACGATAGGGATGTATTCGTGCGTTGGATGGGCGACGAACTTTGCGATCGCGGGTCAAATGATTACTTCATACTGAAAATAATAGAATTGCTCCAGATAAACGGTGTAAAAACAACGATTATAATTTCAAATCATAGTAACGAATTCATTACTGCCTATGAGAATTTAAATACAAACGGTGAATTTTCACCTGCAAATGCAATAGACGATAATCAGAAAGCATCGTTCGTAGGACTACAGTTCGCTTATAAAGAAGGG
Source organism: Tatlockia sp. (assembly GCA_013697645.1). Taxonomy (GTDB): domain Bacteria; phylum Pseudomonadota; class Gammaproteobacteria; order Legionellales; family Legionellaceae; genus Tatlockia. The sequence goes on from JACCWL010000016.1 coordinate 11,666, forward strand.
CTTGTTACCAAAGATGAACTTATCAATCTGGTTAATTCGGTATATAAACCTACTCTCAAAGCGCTTGATTACACCTTAGATGACAAGGGGATTAGCTTACACACCCATGCACCGGTAAGATTTGATCTGATTAAACAGATTGCCAACCAGTTTAGAGTTGTTTATAACGATTCCAATAAAGAAGCCCTGGCTGCAACAATTGATAAAATTAACACCAAATTTAGCCTGATTGTGCAAGCAAACCGGCTTCATGACTATTGTAATATTAAAAATCTTTCCGATCGTGACAATATGACAGCGGAAGAAATTGCCAGGTCTCCTTTAATTAATCTTATTTGGAACCGTTGGGATAAGCTTAAAGACACTGAAGATGCTCGTCCAAGCACTCTAAATGGTTACCAACTTAGCTATTTTCACGGCCACGATCCCTACCAAAGTGTTTATAAACACGTGAAGAACTTAGATACTTCTATCGCAAAATTTTCACTTGCAAAACAAGAGGATAAAATTGCAGGGGCAAAGAACACTATAAGAGAAGCAAATGACCTGTTGAATAGTGATTGCCTGAAATCGGAAGAACAGATTGCAGCACTGCAAAAATCGCTCTTTGAAGCTCAAACTTATCTTGACGGAGTTAATACCTATAAGGTTTTAGATTCAGATGAGAGGGGGCTAAACCAAAAACACGACCCTAAACTTATTGAGCAAGAATTTGCAGAAGAGCCTTCCCTGCAAAAAACAATTGCTAGGCATAAAGGGTTTTTCCTAGGCTTCTTTGTATCATTCGGTTTGGTGTTTGGGGCTATAATTGGTGGGGCCTTAGTAGCTTCTGGAGTTTTCGCTCCTTTTGGTCTCGGTATTTGGGGCCTTCTAGGATTAGCTGCTGCCTTCGGTGGCGGCTTAGCTCTTGTTGGCGTTCCTCTTGCGCTTGGTACAGCTAAGCTAAATGAACCTGCAAGAGTGAATACTGTGGTTGGTACTATGGAGGTAGAGGATCCACTATACAATGGAGCATCTAAAGCCATTTCCAAGCTGGGTAAGTCAATGTCTTCGCCCAGTGCAGTTATCACCCATTTGATTTCAAATCAAAATTCAGAAAGTGCAATTATCACCCATGTGGTTTCAAATAACATTTCAAATGTTGTTGATCTAACCACTGATAGTTCGAACGAAGAACGAGAAGACTCCGATCAAAGTCTCAATCTCTAAGTAAGACTGAAGCTATATAGGTCAGGCCTGTGGCCCGACCTAGAATTTATCCCTGGCATTCATTCATTTGTAACCTTGATTAGGGGTTAATACATCAAGGCTACCTCTGTTGAATGTCAAAGCTAGCTCTCCTCTTGTATTCATCTTCTCCATTGTGCTTATAGTAATTTCTTTGAGGCATTTACGCTCTATAAAGCCAGTTGCTATCCGCTTGCGAGCATGTTAAAAAGGCAATTCACAAAAGCATGGAGCGGGTTAAATGTCTTATTCTGCAGGCAAAAAATTTCGGCTATTGATTGAAAATAACACACCATTACAAATTGTTGGCACTATTAATGCCTATTGCGCGATGCTTGCTGAATCCGCTGGTTGCCAGGCTATTTATTTGTCAGGCGCTGGTGTTGCAAATGCCTCTTATGGACTTCCTGATTTAGGAATGACTTCTTTGACTGAGGTTTTGGAAGATGTGCGTCGCATTACTCAAGCTTGTTCATTACCGCTTTTAGTCGATGTCGATACCGGTTGGGGGCATGCTTTTAATATCGCTCGTACCGTAGAACTGATGGAACGTTCAGGGGTTGCTGCTATCCATATTGAAGATCAGGTGCTGGCTAAACGTTGCGGCCATCGTCCCAACAAAGCCATTGTTTCCATGCAAGAAATGGCTGATCGCATTAAAATCGCCGTTGACGCAAGAAAAGATCCGAACTTTGTTATCATGGCGCGTACAGATGCCTATGCCGTAGAGGGCATGAATGCTGCTATCGAACGGGCGCAACTTTGTGTCGAACAAGGTGCCGATATGATCTTTCCTGAAGCAATGACCACGCTGGCAGACTATGAATTTTTTTCCAAGCAGGTAAAAGTACCCATCTTGGCCAATATTACCGAGTTTGGTCAGACCCCCTTATTTACCCGTGAAGAACTTGCACAAGTTGGCGTGAAGCTGATTCTATATCCACTTAGCGCTTTTCGAGCCATGTCACAGGCAGCCTTGAATG
>JACCWL010000022.1 GCA_013697645.1 Tatlockia sp.
GATCAGACCTGTTAATTCTTGAAGTCTCAGCTGAAAATAAATGGGTATAACCTAAATCAATACCAATATTTGGTCTTACCTGATAATGAGTACCTACTGAGGCAGCCCACCGGTTAGAATCGGGTACACGAATATCCCTGAATTCATCATTAGTTGGTGTCTGATCATAACCGCCACCCACACGCAACATGATTTTCTCATTAACACGGAAATTGGCCCCAAGAGCCGCTCGCCAGGTATTGTGATAATTTTGAATGGATTCTGAGTTGAGAACAACCTGGCCTACTCTAGGTGCAAAAGCAGCAACTCGTTTTAATTCGAGTTTTTGCAAAGAATTCCAGCCGGTATAAACCACAGATCCCAACAAGGCAAATCGATTAGTAATATCTTGATAGGCACTTAAGGTCGTTACATCAGGAAGATTTACATTATTAGATGCCAAATCGTTCGATCTGAAACTAGCAGTTGGGCTAGCAGCCAAAAGTGAGGCAGGAGTAACAATAGGACTTAAATTGGCTAAACGGCCGGTTAAAATGCTATATCCATTAAAACGATGGCGCACTTGCGATTGGTAATTCAAGCCAATACGGCTGTGATCTGCATTAAACAAAGCCATTAATCCCGCATGGAAACCAACACCAAAAGACGTTCCTTTATTGGTGCTAAATGAATCAAGGAAAGTTGCTGGAAGCCTTGCCGCAACCATAGCATCCGGGGATCCCAGCACGCGGTTAAAGGTAACACGTGCATATTGTAAATCTATACCGGCACCTACAGCAAAATGCTCACTGAATCTTGAGCCAATTTCAGGAGACAGATTTGTCGTAATTAATTTGGAATTCGTTGCCTGATAGCGGGTTGGCCCCGTTTCATTCCAATAAGTTGATAAACCAAAAGGAGAAACCATACTCAAACCAACAGTAGTGTTTGGACCAACAGGCAGGGCTGCATGAAATGACGGGACATAACCCATTTTAGCGCCTTTTAAGCCAGAGAATTGCTGGATGTAAGGCGGGATACCCACAGATGAAAAACGACTGAAACCGGCTAGTTCTGCATAGGGAGCAATGGCTACTAACCCAAAAACACCTTGGGTACTATGGAGCAAGGAAAGACCCGCAGGATTATACCAACCTATTGATGCATCAGCCGCTTCAGCTGCTATACCCGCTGCATAATTACCAATGGCAGCTGCGCTGCTTTCAGTGTAAAGAGAAAAACTCCCCGCAGTTGCGGTAGTGTTTACGACCATTGCTGCAACGGCTGCACTGACGATGGTTATAATTGGTCTTTTCATGTTTCTCACTCCACACTCCTCTATACTGCATCCCAAATCTTGCAAAACAGCAAAGATGATAAAGTAATTATGCGTCTTTTCAACTGTAAGAAAGAAAAAATTGTTAATAAAATCATTAACAACACATATAAAATTCAAAATGTGTAGAATCAATTCACAATGAAAATTTAATAACAGAATTATCTTAGCCGATCGTCTTGTCAAGGCTATTCAGTCCATGATAAGGTGTTCTTTTTTTGTGCGTAAAAAACATGCAACAACTCGTTACCAAATTTGGCGGGACCAGCGTCTCCTCCTTACAAACCTGGGAAAATATTGCCGCGATTACAAAACAACATTTAGCTACCGGGGTACAACCCGTCATAGTCTGCTCTGCTTTAACGAAAGTCTCCGACAAATTAGAAAAAGCCATAGAAGCAGCCCTTTTAAATCAACATCAAAATATTGAAACAGAAATCAGTCAAAGTTATTTGGACTTAGCAAAAGCCTTAGACGTTTCAGCAGAACTAATAGCTGATGATTTAACTCAGTTACAACAATGGTTTAGAGGGATTGCGCTGTTAAAAGAAGCACCCCCCAAAACAAGGGCACAAATTTTAAGTTCTGGTGAGCTAATGATGACCCGATTGGGTCATGCTTTTCTTTGCAAACAAGGCATCAATTGTTTATGGTTTGATGTACGTGAAGCGCTTGTTTCTACACCAGTTCCTGGTGGCGATACTATCAATTATTTAGCTGCACGTTGTAACTCCGAAGCCAACCCAAAACTGAGCAAAAAATTAATTGACTCCGGTGCAGAAGCAATCATTACTCAAGGTTTTTTTGCAGCGAACCCCGAGGGCGATACGGTCTTACTAGGACGAGGTGGCTCTGACACTTCAGCGGCTCTACTTGCCGCAATTTTACAAGCCTCTGCCTGCGAAATTTGGACAGATGTTCCTGGTATTTATACTGCCAATCCCCATCAATTGCCCCATGCGCGGCTTCTCAAACAATTGGATTATTATGAAGCTCAAGAAATTGCTTCTATGGGCGCTAAAGTCTTGCATCCAAATTGCCTACCACCAGTGCGTAAAGCCGGTATTCCTATGGTGGTTAAATTCACCCGCATGCCTGAGCATTCTGGGACACGAATTTCCAATGAAAGTGATGAAAAAGCACCGCCTATTAAATCCATTCAAGTGAAAAAAAGCGTTATTTTAATCTCAATTGATACGCTAAATATGTGGCAGCAAGTGGGCTTCTTAGCCGATGTGTTTACTGCCTTTAAATCTCATGGTTTTTCAGTTGATTTATTATCCTCTTCTGAGTTTAACGTCACCCTTTCATTAGATAGCAACGGCAAACTTCATAACCGCCGAGCCCTTGATGCTTTGATTGCTGATCTCAATGGATTTGGACGAGCCAAATTAATCGAATCTTGTTCTGCAGTCAGTTTAGTCGGTCATCATATTCGCACAGTTCTTCCACAGTTAGGCCCTACTCTTGAAGTCTTTGAAGCCCAGCAAATTTATCTGATGTCTCTAGCCTCAAATGATTTGAACCTAACCTTTGTGGTTGACGAGGCACAGGCTGATAAATTGTGCCAAAAACTCCATGCACTTCTAATTGAGAATAACCCGCAAAGCTTTTATTACTCGAAAAGTTGGCAAGAAGAATTTGGCAAGCCAAGTTTGAGAGAAACGCCTTGGTGGGAAAAAGAACAGAAAAATTTGCTTGAATTGGCAACTATAAAATCACCTTGCTATGTCTATCATCGCAAGAAACTTGAGGCTAAAGCTCAAGAATTGTTAGCTTTAAAAGCGATTAATCAATTATTTTACGCCATTAAAGCCAATCCTCAGGCTGCTCTTTTGCAAACACTTTATGCCAAAGGAATTAACTTTGAATGTGTTTCCATCGATGAATTAAAGCATGTCTTGGCTTTGTTCCCTGATATCGATATGAAACGTTTACTTTTTACGCCTAATTTTGCCGCAAAAAGCGAATATGACTTTGCACTTTCTTTAGGATGTTATGTGACGGTTGATAATTTATATCCCTTGGAAAATTGGCCTGAGCTCTTTAAAAATCAAGCGATTTTATTAAGAATCGATCCAGGCATGGGAGCTGGACACCATAAATACGTTTGCACCGGAGGTAATGAATCAAAATTTGGCATACCGCAAAATGACTTGCCTTACCTGATAGAGTTAGTCAAAAAAAATCAGGTTAAAGTCATCGGATTACATTCTCATTCTGGCTCAGGCATCTTAACTCCAGAACTTTGGCAGCAAACAGCACTGATGCTTAGCACGCTTGCCTCGCAATTTCCTGAAGTTAGGATAATCAATTTAGGCGGCGGCTTGGGAATTGTAGAAAAACCAAGCCAGCAAGCTTTGGATTTACCTGCCCTTGATGAAGCACTTCTAGCTCTAAAACCAGAGTTTAACCAGCTGTCATTCTGGCTTGAGCCCGGTCGATTTTTTGTGGCTGAATGTGGGGTTATTCTTGCCAAGGTTACGCAATGCAAAGTGAAAGGAAAAACCCAATTTATCGGCATTGAAACAGGAATGAATAGTCTGATGCGACCTGCGCTTTATGGGGCTTATCATGAGATTGTCAATTTAAGTCGTTTGCATGAGGACAGAACTGATTTTGCCCATGTTGTTGGACCAATTTGCGAATCAGGCGATACGCTGGGCTATGATCGTCTCTTGCCTAAAACCTTTGAAAACGATGTGATCCTGATTGCCAATACTGGCGCTTATGGCCATTGCATGAGTTCAAATTATAATCTCAGGCAGGCAGCACAGGAAGTTATTTTAGATTAACCTAGGTCGGCGCCCCTGGCC
>JACCWL010000023.1 GCA_013697645.1 Tatlockia sp.
CATCCCCTTCGCCCACTTAAAATTAGCAACAATTCTCAAAGTCAAAATGAATCAGAGAGCGATGAGGAAGAGGATTTTAATGTATCAATGATCATTAACCCTAGCCTTGAACAGCTTCAGATAATCGATGAGGAGGCACTTCTTCTTGCAAGAGCGTTGATGCCAAAAGCGATCGCGCTAAATATAGAATTAACTCGGCGATCAAAAAAAGAGATTGCGATCTATTCTAATGAACAAGTGTCAATCTTCCAACGATTTACCCATGTCGTTCTAGACTATTACCATTTAGTTACATTGAAAAATAAACACAAGGCCCTATCGCAATTAGATAAAATCAAAGACCAGCAAAATTTACAAGAATGTATCAGAGGAAATCAACAAGAGCTTAGGGAAACAACTTCGATAATTTATAAAAATATTGAATCGATACGTGCTTTAAAAAAACAGATTAAAGAACAAGCAGCAGAGAGTAGGGAGAAAAGAATTCGGGAAGAAGGAGAGCTATGGGCTATTGAAAATAAAAACATCAAGGCTAGCTCTCAGAAAAAATGGGAAGAAGGTGAAAAGCGATATAAAGCCATTGGAGAAGAGAAGCAGAGGAATAATCAGAGTCTCAGCCAACGTGCTTTACAGAACGATTTTTTAGACCTCATGGATTTACCCTTCACTGTGCTTGCCTATTTGCAGGATAAAATAAAACCTCACATCTATGAAGATTATAACGAGAGTCTCCATAGATTTGGTCAATTTAAAGATGGAGAAAGCAAACATGCCCATTTATCCTATGGTCGATTTTATGGCATGCTTGGACTTATGCTCACAAATCTATTCGAGCATGACGGAAATACCCGCCATTTGCAGGAGGCTTTAAACTTACTGTCAAAAGCCGATAATTATTTTCAGAAAAAAAATAATAACTCAGTTCCCCAAGCCACGTCTTATCATTTAGCCATCATCAAAGATAAATTAGGGCATCACCATCCTGTAAGTCCTGATTTGATCGCTGAGTCACTGCAGCATTATCGGGATGCGCTAATTTTTAATGATGAAACAGTCAGTGAAAAAATGAGCTTGGACAGGATTGAGAAGATTAAGCTTCGTATAAATGAGCTGGAGGGGAAAGGCTTAGAACATTCTAATTTAATAATGAAGATCTAAAGGTGAAATGGTATGGGTAGCCTGGTTAGCGCGATAGCGATAACCGGGTTTCTGAATCCCCGGTTATGGATGCGATAGGGTTTATAGCTACAGCAAAGTCAAAGCAAGTTTAACACTTAAAAAAATCATTAGCATGCCACTAAAAAATTCAATGCGACGCCAAACAGCGACACGAGAGATAGTTTCAGCGAAATAATGTGTAGTAAAGGTTAAAGTACTCAGCCACAGGAAACTCGCAGAAATAACCCCCATCAAAAACGCTTGGGGATGCTCTGGAAATTGGCTGCTGCCACTACCAATTATAATCAAGCTATCAATGATTGCATGAGGATTAAGCAAACTAAAACCCAAAGCTAACATCACGATTTGCAGACGACTTCTGTCTTGTTGCTTTTTAGTTTCTTCTTTTGTCTTAGTGTTAAATGCTTGTTTAAACGCCTTAATTCCATAATAGGAAAGAAAAGCAACGCCGAAAGCCGTGATCCATACCTGTAAAGAAGGATGTACTTTTAGCGCTTCATGAAGGCCTGCAACCGATGCGCAAACTAAAATGATGTCGCAGAAAAAACAAATTAAGGCCGATAAGAGTGCATGTTTGCGTTGAGCGCCCTGACGAATAAGAAAAATATTTTGCGGCCCTAAAGCTGCAATAAGTGACATACCTAACATTAATCCGTTGAAATAAACAAACATGATATAGGACGCCTTTTATGAACAGACTGATAATTATCCTCCATTTTGTATTATAATTAAAATTAATAATTATTATGATTGATAAATTTCATTTATGAGAATAGAACAGCGTGGCCTCCAGGCTTTAGATGCAGTGATCCAGACTCAGAGTTTTGCTGAGGCAGCAAAACAATTATTTATTACCCAACCTGCTGTTACTACGAGAATTAAGCAATTAGAAACTCAGTTTGGCCAACCCTTGCTCATACGAACCAAGCCCTACCATGCAACTCCCTTAGGGGAAAAATTGCTATCTTTATTGCGACGCACTCGTTTACTGGAAGAGCATTTTTTGCAAGAAATTCAGCATAATTTGCCAACAAGGCTCTCAATTGCTTTAAATCGCGACACTTTAGAAACTTGGTTTATTCATGTGCTGGATAAGCTAACTCTGCTTGAAAGTACCTCTATGGACATAATCACCGATGACCAAGAAGTCACTATTGATTATTTTCGCCAAGGGTCGGTTTCAACTTGCATTTCTAGCTATGACAAGGCTTTACCGGGTTCTGAATGTTTGCTGCTAGGACATATGGATTATTTGTTAGTCGCCACGCCCGATTTTATTAATCGTTATTTTAAAAATAAAAAAACCCTGGCAGAGAATTTAGTCAGCGCCGCGGTTATTATTTTTGATAATCGCGATCGTCTGCCTGAACAATATTTTAAGCATTTTTTTAAAAAACCCTTTGCTTTAGGTCATTATCATAAAGTGCCTTCAGTCCAGGGATATAAGCAATTCGTTCTACATGGGTATGGTTATGGCCTAGTTCCCCATTTGGATATCAAAAAAGAACTGGCTAAAGGTGATTTAGTTGAAATTTGCCCAGAAAAGCGCTGGCTAATGCCCCTTTATTGGCATTATTGGCAATTACCAGCGAAGCGCTATCAAGTATTCATAGAGACAGTAATACAAGAAGCTAAACGTTATTTACTTAGGTGAAGAAGAGACTTTTTAAATGAAAACCTTGATTACGCTATCACTGAATTATGGCCACGACTGTTTTGATACCAGTGTAGTAGGTCGGCGCCCCTGGCC
>JACCWL010000024.1 GCA_013697645.1 Tatlockia sp.
GGCCAGGGGCGCCGACCTACGATACCGGATATAAGGGAACTTAATCCGGCTATGTCGTGCCACTGATCCCGGATTACGCTACGCTGCATCCAGGCTACGGTTCTCTATTAGACAGTGAAACTTTGCCTAGGCTTAAGGATTTAATCATGACGATTGCTGATCGATTAGCTCAAATTCAGCAAATTATTACCAATACAGCAGAATCCTGTCAGCGCTCGCCTAAAGATATTCACTTATTGGCTGTTTCCAAAGGACAGCCAGCGAGCGCAATTCGTGAAGCTTTTGCAGCTGGCTTGACTAGTTTTGGTGAAAATTATCTCCAAGAGGCGCAAATGAAAATTCAAGATTTAGCGGATCTTGCAATCGATTGGCATTTTATCGGCCCCATTCAATCGAATAAAACAGCAGGTATAGCGCAAAATTTTAGCTGGGTTCATAGTTTAGATCGGGAAAAAATTGCCCAAGATCTTGCAAACAATCGTCCAGCGAAGATGCTGCCTTTGAACATTTGCCTTCAGGTTAATCTGGATGATGAACCTACTAAATCGGGTGTTTCTATGCAGCACCTGGCCAAACTGGCCTTAGTAGTAAGTCAATTACCGCGTTTGCAACTGCGCGGTTTAATGGCAATCCCTAAACCCTTGGCAGGCGAGCAAGAGCAATATGAAAGCCTCCGACGCTTAGCTGAGTTATTAAACTTTATCAACAAAGAACTTAATTTATCCATGGATACGCTTTCAATGGGCATGAGCGAAGATTTAATCGCAGCCATTCGAGCAGGATCAACAATTTTGCGAATTGGTCGGGCAATTTTTGGTGAGCGAAGGAGTTAAGAGCATGAAAATTTGTTTTATCGGCTTTGGTAATATGGCAAAAGCAATCGCAGAAGGCCTTTGTAATCACAGCAGCAATTATCAAATTGTTGCCACAGCGCCTTCTCTCAAGGAAGGCCGAACTTCTACTGGCATCGTTACAACCCCTGATAATTTAGCAGGTCTTGCTAATGCAGATCTGATCATTTTAGCGGTAAAACCCAGCAAGATGGCAGAAGTTCTCAGCCAAATTAAAACAAAACTCCCGGAACACTGCTTGTTACTTTCCGTTGCTGCCGGGCTAAGTCTTAAATGGTTAGAACAACATTGTCCTGAAGGACAAGCCATTATCCGTTCGATGCCGAATCTTCCTGCAACAATTGAAAAAGGCGCAACACCTTTGATTGCTAATCAACATGTAAGTTCAGATCAAAAACGCTGGACAGAGGAACTTTTTAATTGTTCGGGGATTATCTCCTGGACTAATGATGAAAATGACATTGATGCTTTTACCGCTTTATCAGGTAGTGGCCCGGCCTATGTTTTTCTCTTTCTGGAAGCAATGATTGACGCTGCGAAAAAATTGGGGCTCAATGAGGACATTGCCAAACGCTTTGCATTGCAAACGATGGCAGGCGCTGTTGAAATGGCAACTCTCTCTGACCTCGCAATTGATGAATTGCGAAAAAAAGTGACTTCTCCTGCTGGTACAACCGCAGCAGCAATCGCGGTCTTTGAAGATCAAGGATTTAAAGAGTTGATATTTAAGGCAATGTCAGCAGCAAAAGCACGTGCAGAAGAGCTGAGCTCTAACTAATTGGTGAGGATAAAATGTCAGGTTTTACAGTAGTTATTCATTTTCTAGTAACACTTTTTTTTAGCTTAGTATTATTTTTATTATGGGGACGCATTTTTCTACGTTATTTCAAAATCAGCTCCTTACATCCGATTAGTCAATCGATCAATTCATTGGTCGATCCCTTTATCAGACCGATTACAAACCGACTTTCTGCGAAAACTAAAAGGCCCTCACGTTATGATTTGGCTTGTTTTATGCTGATAATTATTGTCGAAATCGTTAAGTATATTATCCTTTCTTTTCTGCTCTACCACACAATGATGCCTTTGGGCTATTTGATTTTATTTGTAATCGTCGATTTAGTTGTCCAACCCTGTAATCTACTTTTTTACCTCATTTTGATTCGAGTTATCATGAGTTGGGTCAATCCAAACTGGAGAAACCCGCTTGAAGAAGTCATTCGTGCAATAACCAACCCCATTTTAGCTTTTGGGCGTAGTTTTATACCGGTGATTTCTGGTATCGATTTTTCACCTTTTATTATTTTAGTCATTTTGGAAGTAATTACCTTATTTATGACTGCTTCTTTACCAATTAGGCTTGTTTAATAACAGCAGAAATGAAAAGAGGAGCTATACTTGGATTAAGTTTAGGGCCGAGGTTAGCTCCATGAGTATCCGAAAAGTTTTGGCGGTTGGTCTAATTTCCTTTACATTCAATGCTATAGCAAGTCAGCAATCCTACTATTGCCCTCAAAATCATAAGTATATTAACTTAGGCATGAGCACCGATCAGGTCGGTGATGCCTGTGGAGTACCAATAAGCAAACAAGAAACCAATCGCCCAGTCATGCAAAAAGTCCCCGTCCAAGAGCTTACATTTAATGCGATTGGGGCTCAAAAAGTGTTTTATGGCGTCTATGCTATCCCGACGGGCACTGACTCTGGTGCAAAGTTACAAGTTAATATTGTTGATAATAAAGTAAAATCTATTGTAATAAATGGCTCAGGTACTAATGCCTTTTCTATCTGCGGCGGTATCAGCATCCAGGCTGGTGACCCGGCATCGAAGGTTTATGGTGCTTGCGGAAATCCTTCTGTAGTCAATAACAGTTTTATCAACCAACCCTTACTATCTAATGCAAAAACCCAGGTATGGATTTATCAACCAACTGATTATCAACCGCCAATTACCTTGACTTTTGTTAATGGCAAACTACAATCCATCGATTAATTTAAAAACGGGTAGAGATGAATGAGTGAAACAATTGATGATCTAACAATTGCTTATAGCGAAGATGGTACTGAAACCGTTAAGGAATTAGGCAAACATGTTCTGTCAAAAGGCGCATGGACTACCATTATGTATCGTTATCAGGATTGGGATAATTCCAAGCAGGCATACGGCCCGGTGAAGTACTCTATCAGGCGTTATCAAAAGCGTAATAATCAATATTGGTTGAAATCAAAATTTAATATTTCTAGTGAAGATCAAGCCCGCAAAGTTATCGAGGTATTAACAGGCTGGTTAGAACTGGATAAGGTCTAACCCGATAAAACCCATTTAGCGTCATCACTTTGTGCTGAAGTCTTAATAAACCAAATTTTGAATTTTCGCTCAAAGTGATTTATAATCTATCGCTAGACCCCCTTGGCATCCGACTGCATGAAACACCGTTTAATTGCTCTATTTCTCCTATGCCTAGTCCTTGTTTTTTTAAGCTATTTATTTATTTCTCATCACCAAAAAACTAAATCCAGCTTAAATGAATCCAAAGCAATTATTGTGGAAACAGCACCTGTTACTGAAAAAATTTTAGCAGAGCATTTTCAGACCTTAGGAAGTTTGGCTAGTACTGATAACATTGATATCTCTTCGGAATTGGCAGGACAAATTGCGGGAATCTACTTCACCCCAGGCTCTTGGGTTAAAAAAGGGACATTATTAATACAACTGGATGACACGGTTTTAAAAAGCCAGCTTGCTAGTGCTGATGCTAATTTAATATTGAGTGAAACAAATCATAATCGCACAAAAGAATTAACCAAACGAAATATTACATCCGAACAAGCTTTGGATAGAACCTTAGCTGATCTGCAAGAAAAACAAAACACAGTTAAAGTTAAAAAAGCCCAACTTGAAAAATTAAGTCTCCGCGCGCCATTCTCAGGAACTTTAGGCTCTAGACAAGTCAGCATTGGTCAGTATGTGAAAGTTGGGCAACCCTTGGTTCGCTTAGTTGCCAATCAGAAATTGCGAGTCGAATACCATTTACCTGAACGCTATTTACCAAAACTCCATCTCGGCCAAACGGTGAAAGTGCGCTCTGATGCCTTCCTTAATAAAACCTATGTGGGAGTGGTTAATTATATTGATCCGGCTGTTGATAAAGAAACTCGTACAATAGCAGTTGAAGCTTTAATCGATAATACAGAGCGCCAGTTATCTACCGGTTTGTTTGTTCGAGTGAGCCATCAGTTTGGCGAAAGAAAAATACGAATGCTTGTCCCCGAAGAAAGTTTGATACCTACAATTAACGGCCAGAAAATTTTTGTGTTGCGTGGAAAAAGAGCAGTGGCCATCAAGGTTAAAACTGGCTCGCATCACGCGTCTATGACTGAAATTTGCAGTGGTTTGAAATCTACCGACGTTGTCATTATTCGGGGACAACACAAATTGAAAGAAGGTAGTCAGGTAATTAATCTCCATTCAGGGTAGACGAAATTTTGAATTTTCCAGAACGCTGTATAAAACGCCCCGTATTTACTATTGTCTTCACCTTAATTTTGGTGATTGGGGGATTAATCCATTTTGGTAAATTGCCGCTGCGACACTTACCGAACATTGACAAACCTATCATTCATATTGCCACTGATTTCGATGGGGCAAGTCCTGAACTGGTAGAAAAAGAGATTACCATTCCCATAGAAAATGCAATCTCCGGGATCTCAGGCATTGATACCCTCCACTCGACCAGCTTGCTGGGTAAAAGCCGTATTAATATTGATTTTCAATTAGGAATTGATATTAACGAAGCGGTATCTGATATTCGTAATAAACTATCAGCCCTTCAAGCCAAACTGCCTAAAGACAGCCATCCACCCACTGTCTCTAAAAATGATGCCGATGCCAATCCTGTTGCAGTCATTGGCTTTAATGATAAATCCAGAAATTCATTGGAAATTACTGATTATGTAAACCGTAACATCAAACCAATTTTGCAGGAAATAAAAGGCGTTGGTGAGGTAACCTTTCATGGCGGGCGTGATTATGCCGTTAAAATTGCACTTGATCCGGTAAAAATGGCAGCCCACAAGGTCACTGTGGCAGAGGTCAAAGCCGCACTTATGCAACAGAATATCGATGTTCCCAGCGGGCAGATTAAGAGTGAAAATCGCTATTATACTGTTGTCACTCATGCTCGGTTGCAAGATGCCAAACACTTTTCTGACTTGGTTATCTCACAACGCAATAAACAACCTATCCGCTTAGGTGAGGTTGCCCGTGTTCGAGTAGCTAGCGAAAATGAGGACAATTTATTAAGAATTAATGGCAAACCCGCGGTGGGCCTTGCAGTCCTTGCTCAATCTACGGCAAACCCTGTTGAAGTTGCTGCTGCTGTAAAAAAAGTTATTGTCTCCCTGCGTCAACACCTTCCTCGAGGCTTTAATATTCAAGTGTTTTTTGATTCCACGCGTTATATTAAACAATCCATTCACGAGGTGTATAAAACCTTTATCGAAGCTATTTTGTTTGTCGGCCTAGTTGTGTTTCTTTTTCTTGGTAATCTGCGTGCCACGTTGATTCCCATAATTACAATACCCATTTGCTTGGTTAGTGCTTTTTGGCCCATGTACTGGCTTGGCTTTGAACTCAATACTCTTACTCTCTTAGCAATGGTCTTAGCGATTGGTTTAGTCGTGGACGATGCTATTGTTGTGTTGGAAAATTGCCACCGCCATATGAAATCGGGATTAAATCCCAAACAAGCCTCGATATTCGGCTCAAATGAAATTGTCTTCGTAGTCCTAGCGATGACAATTACTTTAGCTGCCGTCTATGCGCCAATGGGTTTTGTTGCCGGTTTTACCGGGAAATTATTTTTACAATTTGGTACAACTCTCGCTCTCGCTGTCATTATTTCAGGTCTAATTGCCTTGAGCCTATCACCAATGATGTGCTCAAAACTATTAAAACCCGAAGAAGGCCGTTACAGCCGCTGGCTTGATAAGCACTTTGAAGCCCTGGGTTCTCGTTATCAGCAAAGTTTGAATTTTGCTTTAAGTCACCCACGCCGGTTGATTAAATATCTAATCGTTTTCTGCCTGCTCGGCTTTTTTTGCTATCACAATTTAGGTGCTGAGCTTGCACCTATAGAAGATCAATCCTACATTATCGGACCAATCTCATCACCGACCAATTCAAGTACGCGCTACACCGATCAATATAGTCGTGAGCTTGAGGCTATCTATGAAACCATCCCCGAGAAAGCAGCCTACCTTACTTCTGTAAAACCTTCCTCCGCATTTACTCTCTTAAAATTAGTACCTTGGAATGAACGTAGTCGGTCTCAAAAGGAAATTTCTAATGAGCTGAGTGATAAAATGCAAAAAATTACTGGCGTCAGCGTTTTTCCTGTTAGCCCTAACCCTTTTGGTCACCGCGGTGGCAATAACTCTCAGTTCAGCGTATCTCTTCTCGGCAATAGCTCCTATTTGAGACTAAATGAGATTAGTAGCGACATTGTAAAAGCCTTATCTGATGACCGAAGACTTAGACATGTAAAAAATAACTTGACGCTTGATTCAGAGCAAATTGATATCAAAATTGATAGGCAATTAGCTGCGGATTTGGATGTCAATTTAGCAGATGTTGCCGAACTTCTCTCGACCATGCTCGGTGGCTCAAATCCTGTGAACTTTAATTACGATGGCCAATCCTATAAAGTAATTTTGCAATTACAGCAATCTGAACGCCGCGATGTTTCTGTTCTAAATAAGCTTTATGTGCAAAGCGGGCGAGGACGGATGATTCCTTTATCGACCTTAATTCAAATTGATAATACGATTGGTCCAGACAGTCTTCCTCATTTAAACCGTTTACGTGCTGCCAATATCAGTGCAGAGTTGGCTCCAGGGGCCCATTTAAATGATGTGATACGGGACGTTAAACAACTTTTTAAAGAGAAACTTCCCGATGATATTCAATATCGTTTTATTGGCTCAGTGAAAGATTACATTGAATCGTCTGATAGTAGCTTCTATGCTTTTTTGCTTGCTTTGGTTTTTATTTATCTCGTTTTAGCAGCGCAATTTGAAAGTTTCATTGATCCGTTAATTGTTCTATTCTCTGTACCTTTATGCTTAGTTGGTGCCGTTTGCGCGCTCTATATATTTGGCGAAAATTTATCAATTTATACCAATATTGGAATGATTACTTTGATAGGACTCATTACCAAACATGGCATTATGATTACTGAATTTGCCAATAAGCAATTACAACTTGGCAAGGATAAACGCCAGGCTGTAATAGAAAGTGCTCGTATTCGCTTGCGGCCCATCTTAATGACAACTCTAGCGATGGTTCTCGGTGCCCTGCCCTTAGCCTTGTCAAGTGGGGCTGGCGGTGAAAGCAGGCGGCAATTAGGCTTAGTCATTAGCTGCGGTATGACTGTTGGAACCTTATTTTCTTTGTTTGTCGTGCCCTTTGCTTATTTGATGATTTCGAGACGTGTGCCTGTTGCGGAGCTGGTGGAAATGGATGAATTAGCTCTGCCAATAAAAGCGGCTTAGTAGACTCGGGGGCCCTCTTCTCTTGTTAAACCAGGCTACATTGATTCTATAAATTTTTTACTTTAAGATCAATTTGCTCTATAATGATGCAAATTTTTATAGAGCATAGCTAATGACTAAAGAGTTAATTCGAAACACCAAAATGTCAGATTTCATTAAACTACCTAAAATAGAACAACAAAAATTTTTGACTAGGGTAAAAATTAGCGAGCTTAAGGCTAAAGAAGATCTTCCTCTTTTGAAAAAACTGTAAGCGGTTAATAAACCCCATCTATTCAATCGAAAAATTATTTCAGATACTTGCTGACGTTGACTAACACAGGGGTATTTAAATGAAAGCATCAGCGAAAACACAAGCACAAGATTTATGGAAA
>JACCWL010000031.1 GCA_013697645.1 Tatlockia sp.
ACGAATTATTTCTATTTCATCTATTAACGGTCGTAAAGGTCAATTTGGTCAAAGCAATTATGCCGCGACAAAGGCTGCTCTTTTTGGTTTTTCTAAAAGTTTAGCCCTAGAGTTCGCATTAAAAGGCATCACTGTGAATACAATTTCTCCAGGATACATTGATACGCCGATGCTTTCATCCATTAAGCCAGAAGTCATGGATTCAATCATTTCAGCTATTCCGGTTGGCCGCTTGGGCAAACCTGAAGAAATTGCCGAGGCAGTAGCCTTCCTTTCATCCCCAAAGGCTGCATTCATAACGGGCGCTAATATTGATATTAATGGCGGCCAATACATGTAAGCCTATGGCTTTTAAGAATGAGGATTAGATGCAAAAAGACAAAGTCGCATTAATCACCGGTGGCACCGGTGACATTGGCACAGCGCTTGCCAAACAATTGGATCCCCTTTATGGCAAAGTTATTGCCCTTGACATAATTTCCCTCGAAAAAGGAGACCTATGGTTATCTGAGTTACATGAACAGGGTTATCACCAGGTGGGTTATCGTCAAATGGATGTGACCAATTTTGACAATTGTAAGCTGGTGATTGATAGCATCTTTAAAGAATTTGGCCGCATTGATGTATTGATTAATAATGCCGGCATCACCCGCGATGCTGTATTCAACAAAATGACCCAACAGCAGTGGAATGAAGTGCTTGGAGTTAACTTAGATGGCATGTTTAATGTAACTAGACATGTTGTTGATTACATGCGTTCCCAAGAATCTGGCCGGATTATCAACATTTCATCAGTTAATGCGCAAAAAGGACAGTTCTCACAAGCCAACTATGCAGCATCCAAGGCAGGTGTGTATGGATTTACCAAAAGTCTTGCCCAGGAACTCATGTCAAAAAATATAACAGTCAATAGTATTTCACCTGGTTATGTAAATACTCGCTTGATGCAAAATATTCGACCGGATATTTTAGAGGCAATTATCCAGCTTATTCCTGCTAAACGATTAGCTGAGCCTGAAGAAGTGGCTTGGGTTGTCGAGTTTCTAGCCAATGATAAAAGCCGTTATATCTCCGGTGCTAATCTATCTGTGAATGGTGGTTTGCATATGTATTAAGCAATAATTTAAGGTTTATGACTATGACAAGGTTAATTAAGAAATATAAAAACCGAAGACTTTATGATACTGAAAAAAGTCAATACGTTACGGTTGAGGATTTACAACGCTATGTCATCGATGGCATTGATTTTCGTGTGGAAGATTCAACCACTAGCAAGGACATTAGCAATGCAACTCTGCTGCAAATTTTTGTTGAAATGGAATCAGGCTCTACCCAGTTTTTATCCACTGAAATGTTACGACACTTAATAACGCTTGCACAGCATCCAATGCATAAGTCTTTTAAGGATGTGTTAGGGCAAATGTTTAAGGGCATGGAAAAAACGCTGGAAACTAATCCTTTGTTAACTGATTATCAAAAAACAACAGAGGCTTGGAATGAGCAAATGCAACAGCTAATGAAGCAATGGCAGGGATTTTTCAAGGTATAGCTGCTCTTAGCGGGGCAATTTGCTGCAGTGCAAAAAAATCCTTGAAAACTCTTGACAGGCGTATAACAAGAGTACTAATCTTATATTGTGCAATGCAACATTCAGGAGAATATTATGAACCAACCTTTTGAGAAATTTACTGAGCTCACTAAAAAAATTCAAGAGCCACTTCAAGCAATTGCTGAGTTAAATGTACAGACTCTGCAAGGATTAACTTTTTTAAAACCAGAAGAACTAACTCACTTGAAAAAGCCAGAAGAACTAATCGAAAAACACATTAGTCTCGCTGTTGAAAATGGCCACAAAGCGCTCGATTATATGCAAAAATCATTTGAAATTTATGAAAAAGCAATGCTTTCTTTCGTGCAAGAAGTAAAAAAATCAGGAAACAAACACTAGAAGCAATCTTCGGGCTGAGAGAGCAAAATAGCGCTGTCTCAGTCCGAATGTGTATGTTTTCACCGTGTTAAGTCAGATTAGGTTCCTCTTTTTTAGTCTCATGATGCTCATCTTTGTAAACTTTCATCACATAAGAGCCAGGAGCATCCATTAATCCCGGATAGGGTAACTTAGCCAAATCAGGTGCTTTGATAAAGGGGCCAGATTCTTTTTTCAGCCACTTCAGCCATTCCGGCCACCAAGAACCAGGGTGCTCCTTCGCGGATTCTAGCCATTGGTCTGCAGTTTGGTCTGTTCTCGGATTAACGTAGTGATTATATTTTGCAAGTTTAGCCGGTGGATTGATAATTCCCGCAATATGCCCAGAACCCCCAATTAAAAATTTCTTTTCCCCGCTCATTAGTTGGAAACCCATATAAGTTGTCTGCCAAGGTGCAATATGGTCTTTTCTAGTAGAAACGAAAAAAGTTGGCACATCAATTTTACTAACATCTAAGGGAACATGATTAAGCTTTATTTTTCCAGGTTTTACTAAGTTATTATGAAGATACATCCAGCGTAGATATTGCGAATGCATTTTGGCTGGCAAGTTAGTCGAATCGGAATTCCAATATAAAATATCAAAAGGCACGGGATTTTTTCCCTGCAGGTAATTTTTAATAAAAAACGACCATACCAGGTCATTGGCTCGCAAAGAATTAAAGGTACTCGCCATAAAACGTCCATCTAAAAAGCCTTTTGAATGCATTTCTTCCTCAATTTGCACAATTTGCTGTTCATCGATGAAGACTGAAATATCACCAGGATCACTGAAATCGATCATCGAGGCTAAAAAAGTCGCAGAGCGGACAGGGTTTTTGTTAATCGCCTTGAGATAGGCAAGCCCACAAGCAAGTAAGGTTCCACCAATACAAAAGCCAAGGGTATTGACTTGTTTCACCTTAAGTTGTTTTTGAATAATGTTAATAGCGGTCAAAGGCCCTTCGTTAAGGTAATCAAACAATCCCTTATCGGCATAACTCTTGTCAGGATTCACCCAAGAAATGACGAAAACGCTAATACCCTGTTTGACTAACCAATCAATAAATGAATTATTCTTGCTTAAATCGAGAATATAATACTTGTTAATCCACGCTGGAATCATTAACAAAGGCAGCGTTTTCACCTTTGGGGTTTGAGGAATAAATTGAATCAACTCCATCATATCATTACGATAAATAACCTTTCCAGGCGTTGTGGCTATATTTAACCCAACTTTGAAAGCCTCCGTATCAGTCATTTTAATAATCAAACGTGAAGGCCCCGCCTCCATATCCGTCAACAAGTTCTGCAAGCCTAGCAATAGATTTTTGCCATGACTTTGCACCGTTTCGGCCATTAATTGCGGATTGGTATGCAAGAAATTGGCAGGGGACAAAGCATCTAAATATTGTCGCGCAAAGAATTGCACTCTTTTGGCAAGTTGCTTATCGCCATATTCTATATGTTCAAGTAAGGAATTCATGTGCTCACTAGCGAGCAAATAATGCTGACTCATAAAATTAAAAAAAGGATTAGTCACCCATTCCTCGCTACTAAATCGGTGATCAGAAATGGGCATGGGCGTGCCTTCCATCCAATGTTTCATTTGATCTTGGGCAAGGCTATAGGCATCTTGCCAATAAGCCAGTTGCATACGCCAAACTTCCTCAGGGTTTTTCAAGATGACAGTAACCAAAGATTGGAAATCTTTAGTTAAATCAATATATTGCTTTAAAAGTTTGGATAATTGCGCCGGTTGTTTTTTATATCCTGCTAGAATTCGCATACTTTTTTCGGCAACGGTTTGCATGATTTGACTAAGTTCTACGTCCTGGGTCATCCGAGCTCCTGAGGGTAAGATCTAAGTCTATTCTCACGTGGTTTATAGGGGTTCGTCAATTATGGATTATGATTAAATCAGGCTGTACACTTTTTATCGTCATTGTATTATCATCGCGAAAATTCAAATGATTAGGGTTAATTAATGACTTACGATTTAAAAAAAGTAGCAGTCTATGCTGACAAAATTGCAAAGGCATGCCAGGGAGAAGATGTGATTGTTTCATCAAGAAACACTTGGGGCTCCCATTTTAACTCAATAATGGAAACTGAGGCTAAGTGGAAAGGTTTAAAAAACAAACATACTCTGAAAGGCTGTGCCTTAACGCTTAGAAATGCTACTAATTTCCTTAACCGCAATGAAGAACCTAGAGGTGAGAAGGAAAAAAAACAAAGAGAAGCCATCATTAATCAATATTTAGAAAACTTAAAAAAGGCTTATCGAGAAATTTTTCCTAAGGGCGATATAAAAACGCCACTTCCAATCGTAAAACCAACTCAGCGCTCAACAAGTTACTGGAGTTTTTTTTCGAAAAAGAAAGAAACAACACCTATCGACCACGGCTCCTTTCAGAATGAGCTGAAAGAATTAAAAAAACATCTTCGGATTTTACAGGAGGATAAACGCAGCCATACTTATTTCTTCGGTTGGTTAGATTTTAGCGAAACTCAAAAATTTGAGGTTTTAAATCAATTTATTACCGATTTTAAAGCTCAACAAAGTCAAGAAGAACTTATGGCTTTCTTTAAGGAATTTTATAATCAAGCTGAAGTACAAACTTATAAGGGAGATTCACGATCGCGTCTTGATATTCTAAACGTCCCCCAAAACTTTACCTATTGGATATTTGGCTTTCAAGCCACAACGGGTGTTTTAATAGATAAATTAGCTGAGGCAGTTGGCTTTGATAAAACAAAAGCGGATCTAACTTCGAGCTGTTGTTGTTTTTAATGAAATTGACTCATCCATAACGAGTTAAAATAAATCCACATGGACATTTAATTGTCATTTTATTACAATGGCGAGATTCAAATGACTAGGGATACAACATGACCTATGATTTAAAACAAGTGGCAACTTTTGCAGATAAGATTCGCAAAGAATTTTTTAGCAGACCGCTGAAAATTAGCACATCCAACTGTTGGAAAGAGTACAGTGATCTAGCAGGGGCTTTAGCTGCCAATATTAGACGAAGAGGGCCAACTCAAGAATATCTGGGATTTTATGCCCAAGCTCTTCAATATGCTGTTAATTTTCTAATAAGAAATGAGGTTAATAAGGAACAACAACAATTTATTAATTTACATCTGGAAAATTTAGACAAAGTTTATCGCCAGCTCTCCCCAAATGGTCAAATAAAAGCACCAAAACCAATAGCAACCAGCAGCAGTGAATCCAATAACAAAACGAGTCATCCAAATTTACAGTCCCGAAGGCCACAAGCTCTAAACGCCTTTCAGTTAAAATTGACAACTTCCCCATCCTTTGCAGCTTTAGAAACATATCTTAAAGATTACCTAATAGAGGATAAACGTAGCCATACCTTCTTCTGTATGAAATTTGCAGAAAAAAGAAAAGCTTATTATGTGGATGCATTGCTCGTTAAGCTTAAAGCTCAAACAGATAAAGAGGGAGTGAGCGAAGTTTTAAGGGAATTTTATAGCGGTAAAAACTGTACCAACTCACGGTATGAGATCTTAAATACAGGTCAAGATCTTTTTACTTGGCTTTTTGGGATAAAGACAACCACCCTATCTAAAATCGATGCTATAGCAAAATCTGTAGACTTTAACACTCAGAATGTGTCTGGAGTAAGGAATCTCTTTAAATAAAGACTAAAACTCGCTGGGATGCAAACCTACGCCTAATCAACCAATCTTAAAATAACTACAAATTGTACTTTTTTTGCTTTACCACCTTGTCTTAAATGTATATAATGAAAATATTTTAAACAGTTGGACTACCTTTAATGACTTATGATTTAAAACAGATAGTAAATTTTATCGATAATATAGAAGCTGAATACCGCAAGAAAAATACAATTATAATGAATATTGATAGGCATCACACCTGGGATCGAATTCAGCACGAAATTGGGTTTCGTAGACAAGCTCATAAGGAAAATAAATATGAACAGACTCTAAGAAATTTTGCAGTCGCCCTTAACTATGCTGCTAATTTCCTAATTAAGAATCGGGAAGATGATCAGTTTAAAACTCGACAAGACTTCATTGATAAACAATTTAATATCTTTAAAAGGGCTTATTACCAAATTTATCCCAACTTTAAATTCAAAGCCCCTCTCCCTATTTTAGAACCTTCGCAACTTAGACCTGAATCTGCAATTAATTATAAAGGTGAAGCGCATCCTGAATTTCAGAGCCTCATTGAGAACTTAACAGCATTTAAAGAGTTACAAACATATCTTATGGATGTTTTACACAAGGATACTCGCAGCCATAGTTATTGGTGCTTTGGAGATTATAGCGTGAAAAAAGCAGGGGTTTTAAATCAATTCCTAACTGATTTTGTCAGCCTTCACAATGTCACTCAGATGAAAGAATTTTTAATACAGTTTTATAGCGAGAGAGGCAACACTAAATTACAAACGCGCGTTGACATCTTAAGTAAAGGTCAAAATATCACCTCAAGGATTTTTGGCATACCAACTACCACGATGGAAAAGATAGAGAAATTAGCGCTCTCAATTGGCGTTGATCCTAAAAAAATAGAAAAAGTTGTATCGCTCAAGGTGTAAAATTGTCATTAAAGAAAAACCTGCAAGGATGCAAATTTTTCCCATTATAGTTATACTCAATTCTTTTCACTTTCCTTGTCTATGCACCTAAAACAGCTAAAACTGGCAGGGTTTAAGTCCTTTGTCGATCCCACTATTGTACCCTTTCCCAGCCAGTTAGCCGCTGTTGTCGGGCCTAATGGTTGTGGCAAATCGAATATCATCGATGCAGTGCGATGGGTTATGGGTGAAAGCTCCGCGAAAAATCTGCGTGGTGAATCGATGACAGACGTTATTTTCAACGGTTCTTCCCAACGCAAAGCCCTGGGCCAAGCCTCTGTTGAATTAACTTTCGATAACAGCTTAGGCCGCCTAACTGGCCAATATGCTTCATATCAAGAAATTGCGGTCAAACGTGTGGTGAGCCGAGATGGAGAATCCGCTTATTTTCTCAATGGCAGCCGTTGCCGCCGCCGTGATATTACCGATATTTTCTTAGGCACAGGGGCTGGTGCGCGTGGCTATTCCATTATTGGTCAGGGAACGATTTCGCGAATAATCGAAGCACGTCCCGAAGAATTAAGAACTTATTTTGAAGAAGCTTCAGGCATATCAAAATACAAGGAACGTCGGCGAGAAACCCTATCGCGTATCGAACATACTCGTGAAAACTTAACCCGAGTCGCTGACATTCGCAATGAACTCGAAAAACAATTGCAACGACTTGAACGCCAAGCTAAAACCGCAGAGCGATTTAAAAGTTTAAAGGCCAAAGAACATTTGTGTAAAACGGAAATCTTAGCTCTAAAATGGCAAGCTTTAACTCAAGAACAACAAAAAAAGCAACATGAATTAATGCAGTTAGTACAAGCTTATGAAGAACATCTGGCAAATGCGGCCAACGCCTATAAACAAAGCACCAACCTACGTGAAAAACGTCATGATGAGAATGATAGTTTCCAGCAGGTACAGGCAAGTTTTTATCAATTGGCAACCGAGATTGCCCGTCTAGAAGAAGGGCTTCAACAGCATCAACGAGAAAAAATGCGCTTAGAAAGCGACCAGCAGCAAATGCAAAATGATTGGCAAAATGCAAATAGCCAACTTAAGCAAAATAAGGAAAGCTTAGCTAGCAGTGAAATTTTATTAATCGAGTTGCAAAAAAATCTAGAGCTTGAGCAGAACCAATTCAATTTAAAACAAAAAGACTTAGAGCTACAACAGGAGCAACAAGCAAGCTGGCTCGGTAAAACACAAGAGCTACAAGCCGCATTCTCTAAGGCTCTGCGTGAGGCGCAGGTTCTGCAGCTTCGTTTGCAAAATCTTAGTGAGAACCGCCAACAGACATTAGTGCGTTTTGAAAAAATCAATAATGAATTAGCCTTTATTGCAACGGCCAGTTTGAGCGAAGCCTTAGATAATCAACAAAACTTGCTGAAAACACTGCAAATAAAAACAAAGTCTGCCGAGGATCTTCATCAGCAACTATCAACTGATGCTTCTTTAGTTCGTCAGCAATTAAGCGAAACAGAAAAATTATTGCATCAGGCACAAGATGAGGTTCATCGCTTGCATACCCAACAAGCAGGTTTAAAAGCAGCCCAGCAAGCCGCCTTTGGACTTGATGCGAATCAAAAAGAAAATCTAGCCCACTGGGCAAACCATCCGCGTTTGGTTGAAACACTTAAGGTTGAAAAAAGTTGGCAATTAGCCTGTGAATTTGTCCTCGCTGAGGGTTTGCAAGCCATTGTGCTTGATTCGCTAGGTACTTTGTGGCCGGATCTAGCAAAATTACAAGGCTCCTCCGCGGGATTTATGAGCTATGCTCAATCAGCCGAAATTAATGAAGTTCATACAAGTTTGGCAGCGAAAATTAAAAGCCCTAAACCAAGTTGCCTGCCCTGCCTTGATAAAATTTACACGGCTTCTTCACTTGAGGAAGCACTTGCTTTGCAGCCACGTCTCAATGCTGATGAATCAGTCATTACCGCAGACGGTCATTGGCTAGGCAAAGATTGGGTGAAAATTGCAGGCACAACAACGAACGGCTCTTTAATAGTTCAACAAGAGGAATTGACTGCGATCAAAGTGGCACTCTCAGCGGCTGCAGACGAATTAGTTATTTTAAAAATCAAACGCGATGAGTTGCACGAACAAGTCAAAGACAAAGACCAGGCACATGAACTAGCCAAACAACAATTATCCGAAAACCGCGAAAACTTTCGTGCCTGCGAAGCTGAACTTAATCAAAAAGATCTAGCACTTAAACATGCCGAAACCAGAAAAAACTCTTTGATTGCAGAGTCAGAAGAGCTCAGAATCAAGCTTGAAGAACTTGTAGAACAACAAGAAAATGCAGAACAACAATGCAAAAGAGCAAGTGATGAAGCAAAGCTTCGGGAGCAAGAGCAAGGCTTATTGGCAAGGGAAAAAGCTAAATGGGATCAAAGTTTAGCGCAAAGCCGCATGGCACTAGAGGAAACTCGTACAGCCTTTCATCAGAGTCAATTAGAATTCGACAGAAAAACTTTAACAATTCAACAACTTAAAAACAACTTAGAGCGCGAAGACCTGCATTTGATAACGCTGAGTGCGCGTTTAGAAAACCTTGCACAACGCTTAATTGAGCTTGAAGAACCCGATCATGCTTTGAAAGCGAGTTTGGATGAGAAGATTGGTCAACAAGCTGAGTTGGAAAAAATACTTAGCCGAGGGCAAGAGCAACTAAATAATTTAGCAAATCAATTAGAATCTTGGGAATCGCTAATCAAATCTGAAGAAAAATTTGCCAAAACTGTACAAGAAAAAATCCAACAAGAGCAAATGCAGGAACAGGCTTTAGCCCTGCGTGCCGGTGGTATACTCGAAACATTAACCGAGCTAAATGCTGAGGTCGAGGTAATTCTTGCTGCAATTCCTGCTGAGGTAAATCAAGGTTTGCGAGAAGCAGAAATAGAAGAATTTGGTAATAAAATTAAGCAATTAGGTGCAATTAACTTAGCGGCAATCGAAGAATATGACGGCGAATTCCAACGAAAGCAACATTTAGATGAGCAATACCAAGACCTAACAGAGGCTCTAACTACGCTCGATACTGCTATTGAAAAAATGGATAAAGAAACACACCAGCGCTTAAAAACAACCTTTGATAAAGTAAATATCGCTTTTCAATCACTTTTTCCTCGCCTTTTTGGTGGTGGACGTGCGATGTTAGAGTTAACTTGTGATAATCTCCTAGAAGCTGGAGTTGTTGTAATGGCGCAACCTCCGGGTAAACGAAACTCTACGATTCACTTGTTATCGGGTGGGGAAAAAGCCATGACGGCAGTTGCATTAGTCTTTGCAATTTTCCAATTAAATCCATCGCCCTTTTGCATGTTGGATGAAGTAGACGCGCCTTTGGATGATGTGAATGTGAGACGATTTTGTGATTTGGTAAAGGAAATGTCGCAATTCGTACAGTTCCTATTTATTACTCATAACAAGGTAACAATGGAGCTAGCTTCTCATTTAATTGGAGTAACCATGCGAGAACCCGGTGTTTCTAGGATTGTTGCAGTGGATGTGGAAGAAGCCTTAGCGATGGCTAAGGCTTGAGTATTTCTGTTAATATATTGACAGCCCTTTAGCGATTATTGAGGTTTTTGCCATTTCCCTAATCTTGGGCGCCAGCCTAGTAGAAATGTCAAGAACACTCAAGGTAAACTTAGAACAGGAGTAATACATGCAGACAAACTGGAGTCTTATCATTAATGTACTGTTACTAGTTGGGGTCGTTATTGCAATTGGCCGTTTAATGAAAGCTAGACGTCTCAGTTTAAAACCTGAAAGCCCGCCGCCGGCTTTAGGGCAAACTGAAAATCAATTCTTCGATGACATTATTGCTGTTAGGAAAGTCAATTTTGACTTTGAAAACGAAACCCCACCTCAAGAAAATATTGTTATAAAAACAGCCCCCAGCAAACCCCCAATGCAGGCAAAACCTCAAACAGAAGCAAGGGAAGTCTCAGATAACAAGGGCAAAACCCTAATGATGTTTTTATTGGCAAAAGAAAATCGACAACTCGCTGGGTATGAATTATTACAAACCATTCTCGCAACTGGCTTACGTTTTGGTGAAGGTAATTTATTCCATAGGCATCAACATGTAACTGGTCAAGGTCCTATTCTTTGCAGCCTAGCTGCAGCAACGGCAAGTGGTGTTTTTGATCTGCATAATATTGGCGCTTTTAGTGTACGTGGATTGTGCCTCTTTATGCAGATATCAGGTAATACAACCATTGATAGCGAACGATTTCATATTATGTATGAATCAGCAAAACAGCTTAGCGAAGGGTTGGACACTTATCTACTTGATGAGCGCAAGCAACCTCTAACAGAGCGCACTTTGGCCTATTATCAAAAGGCGCTAAATATTGAGTTGAATGAACCTGCCTTAGCTTAAATACAAGGATGGCTTCTTAATGGAACCGTTTAAGTTAGATGGCAATTGTCATGGTGATAATGTGGAGTTTAGCACTATCAATATTAACCTAAGGCTGGTGGGTTTCTTTAATAATCAGTAAACTAACCTTTTAATAATTGAATACGCCAATGAACTTAGCCAATATCGCGCAACTATTTAACTGTTCTTTTCCTGATGACACCTTAATTAGCGGCATTTGTATCGATAGCCGCAAAGTGAAACCAGGAAATTTATTTATTGCCTTACGTGGAGAAAATTTTGATGGTCATGATTTTATCCCTGTGGCCGTTGAAAATGGTGCCATTGCTGTAATTTGTAAGCAAGCCAATAAAAAGCTAGACCTTCCGCAAATCGTTGTAAAAGATCCTCAACAAGCACTGGCAAAACTTGCAACTTTTTATCGACAAACCATCCACTGTCCTGTAATTGCCTTGACTGGCTCTAATGGCAAAACCTCTGTTAAAGAAATGATAGCCTCAATTTTACCGAAACCCTCTCATGCAACGCCTGGAAATTTGAATAATCATATTGGTGCACCTTTATCAGTTTTGCAATTACAGCCAGAGCATCGCTACGCTGTGTTTGAACTGGGCGCTAATCATCCTGGCGAGATTGCCTATACTGTGGCCATTGTACAACCGCAGGTCTCATTAATTAATAATATTGCACCGGCGCATATTGAAGGTTTTGGTTCAATTGATGGTGTGGCTCGTACGAAGGGAGAAATTTATCAGGGACTCTCTGAAGAAGGCATGGCTGTGGTGAATGCTGATGATGATTATGCCAATTTTTGGAATGATATTTTAGCGAACAAAAAAGTATTGCGTTATTCATTAACAAAACCAGCAGATGTCTATGCCCGAAATCTTTCAATTGATTCCCAAGGTTGCGCCCATTTTGAACTGGTATTACCTGTCGGCCATACCTATATCGAGTTAAGAGTGCCAGGTGAACACACGGTATATAACGCTTTAGCTGCTGCAGCTTGTTGCTATGCGGTTGGTATTTCTTTAGAGGATATTGTTGAGGGACTAAAACAATTTCGTGGAGTGCCTGGACGAATGACCTTCCTGAGCGGCAAAAATGAGTCCATTATTATCGATGATACTTATAATGCAAATCTTAAATCAGTTTTAACAGCCGTCGATGTATTATCCGCTCGTCAAGGACGTCGGATTCTTGTCTTAGGCGATCTAGGTGAACTTGGCGCATGGACACAGCAGCATCACGAAGAAATAGGACATGCTGCTTACTTACGAGGTATCGATTTGCTTATGACTTGCGGTAATCAAAGTCAATTTAGTGCGAATGCCTTTGGCGTCACAGCGAAACACTATAAAAATCAAGAAGAGTTGGCTCAAGATTTGCTCGCTAAACTTGATAAAGACACTACAGTATTGGTAAAAGGGTCACGAACAGCCGCTATGGAGAAAATTGTACACCAACTGGTGGTATAGCTTACTGCCAGCAACGTGATCTCGAGCGGTGGTAGGTCATCCAGAGCGCAGCGAAGGATCTCCTAAGATTAGCACTGGCCCTATTCAGGAGATCCTTCGCTACGCTCTGGATGACGGTGGTTGGGATTATAAGTCTATGCTATTATCGGCAACTTTTTTGCACGGCGTGTAATACGCTAAATTTTTCTCAATTACGAGGTAAAGAAAATATGCTTTATTGGTTAACGCAGCTATTGCAGGGACAGTACCATGCGTTCAGGGTATTTCAATATCTAACCTTTCGTTCTATTTTAGCTGCATTAACCGCACTTCTCGTTGGCTTGTTCTGCGGTCCACTAATGATAAATTGGTTGCGCAATTTACAAATAGGACAAATGGTTCGCGATGATGGACCAAAAACTCATTTATCCAAAGCCGGCACGCCAACGATGGGTGGCGTGTTAATTTTACTTGCTGTTTTAGTCAGCTGCCTACTCTGGGGCGACCTGCGTCAACCTGCCCTTTGGCTAGTCATGTTAGTAACAACAAGCTTTGGTATTGTTGGCTGGATTGATGATTATCGTAAAGTAGTGCAAAAAAATTCAAAAGGCTTACCTGGGCGCTGGAAATATTTTTGGCAATCGCTTATTGCTTTAGTTGCCGTCTCCTATCTCTATTTCAGCACTGATATCCCAGTTAGTTCGCAGCTTACAATACCCTTTTTTAAGAATGTGCTAATAAATCTTGGGCCTTTGTTTTTCCTACTGGCTTATTTCGTTATTGTCGGATCAAGCAATGCGGTCAATCTAACTGACGGCTTGGATGGTTTAGCGATTATGCCCATTGTGATGGTTGCTGGCGCTTTGGGAATTTTTGCTTATGCCAGTTCCAATGCTGTATTCGCTCATTATCTAAGTATTCCCTTTGTGCCAAACACAGGCGAACTCACTATTTTTTGCGCGGCACTCGTCGGCGCGGGTCTTGGTTTTCTTTGGTATAATTCCTATCCTGCCCAGGTTTTTATGGGCGATGTAGGATCTTTAGCCTTAGGAGCTGCTCTTGGCATTGTCGCTATTATTGTTAGGCAGGAATTGGTACTACTAATCATGGGTGGACTATTCGTAATAGAAACCGTATCGGTTATCCTCCAAGTAGGTTATTTCAAATATACCGGTGGTAAACGGTTATTTCGTATGGCGCCTTTACACCATCATTTTGAACTCAAAGGATGGTCTGAACCAAAAGTAATCGTGCGTTTTTGGATAATTACCGTAGTCTTCGTTCTTTGCGGTTTGGCAACTTTAAAATTACGATAGGTGCAATCATGAGCCAACCACTTTATCTGGTCGCAGGTTTGGGAAAAACGGGTCATTCCATCGCAGGCTATTTACATCGACGCAATAAACCTTTTGTGGTCTATGATACAAGATCTAAGGTGAACAATTTAGAAGATTTTACCAGTAAGTTTCCAGGGGTTGAGGTCTTTTTAGGTGAATTACCTTCGGAAATTTATGAACAATTAGCGGCAATCATAGCCAGTCCAGGCGTAGCCCTTAACGAGCCATTTTTACAGCAAGCCTCTCGCTTAAACATCCCTGTCTATGGTGACATTGAATGCCTAGCTCGTGAACTGAAAGAACCCGTTATTGCAATTACAGGTACAAATGGCAAATCAACAGTAACCACCTTAGTGGGTGAAATGGCTAAAGAAGCGGGTTTATCTGTTGCAGTGGCCGGCAATATTGGCTCACCTGTGCTTGACCTTTTGGATGATGATAAACATTATGATCTCTGGGTTTTAGAGTTATCCAGTTTTCAATTGGAATTAACCCATTCTTTAAAACCTATTGCGGCAACTATCCTTAATATTTCCCCAGATCACTTAGATAGACATCATAGTCTTGCTGCCTATATCGGTGCAAAACAACGAATTTATAATAATGCAGGCTTTATCTTATACAATCGAGAAGATCAGCAGACCGAGCCTGCTACTACCCTTTTATCCACTAGTTTTGGTCTGGATAACGCAGAAGGTCAATGGGGAATACTAGAGAATAATGGGATAATTTATCTTGCAGAAGCTAATGAGCCCCTTTTACCTATTGAACGTTTACGCCTTAAAGGCAAACATAATTGGCAAAATGCTTTAGCTGCCTGTGCCTTAGCCAAAGCCGCTGGAATTAATCGTCAAGCTATGGTTAAAGTATTAGAAACTTTTTCAGGTTTGCCACATCGTTGTCATTGGCTAAAAAATTTGGATGGAGTTGATTGGATTAATGACTCCAAAGGAACAAATATAGGAGCAGCAATATCTGCGATTTCTGGAATAGGAGGTTCCATGCAAGGAAAGATTGTATTAATCGCGGGTGGGATTGGCAAGGGAGCAGATTTCACTGAGCTTCGAAAACCGGTGGCCGAATATGTTCGCTCAGTGGTTTTGATTGGTGAAGATGCAGATAAAATCGAAGATGCCTTAGCTGAGGTCGTACCGGTCCTTCGCGCCGCCTCGCTCGATAATGCTGTCAAATTAGCAAAAGCACAGGCAAAACCAGGCGATGTGGTACTACTATCCCCGGCTTGCGCAAGTTTTGACATGTTCCGTGATTTTAACCACCGAGGCGATTCCTTTGCACATTTGGTAGGTAACTTGTGAGCACTATGCAACCTCGACATTATAATCAACGTGGAAAGCCCACGAATAAGCCTATTGCGCTTTATGACAAATGGTTATTAGGAGCAGTGCTTGGCTTAGTAATAATAGGCTTAATGATGGTTGCCTCAAGCTCAATTATGATTTCAGCCAAATATTATCATCAACCTTTTCATTTTCTGATTCGGCAATCTGCTTATTTATTCGTGGGATTTTTAATAGCCATTATCATCTTGCGCATTGACAGCGCCTTTTGGGAACGAATGAGCATCCCCTTGATCTTAATTTGTTTAATAATGCTGGTGCTTGTTTTGGTACCTGGAATTGGCCGATCAGTGAATGGCAGTCGCCGTTGGATTGCCTTCGGTCCAATTGGAATTCAGGTTTCTGAGCTGATTAAAATGACGATGATTTTTTATGTGTCAGGGTATTTAGTACGTCAGCAAAACTCTGTGCGCCAATCAGTTCTAGGCTTTATCAAACCTATGGTGGTTTTGGGTATGGTTGCCTTTTTGCTCTTGCTTGAACCCGATTTCGGCGCGACTGTTGTTATTACCGGAACAATCATGGCAATGTTATTTTTAGCGGGAGTAAAACTGCGCTATTACTTGAGCTTAATGGTGGTTGTTTGCTTAAGTCTGGTTGCTCTTGCTTTTTCTTCTTCCTACAGAGTCGCAAGACTGACTGCCTTTCTTGACCCTTGGGCTGATCAATTTAATTCAGGTTACCAGCTGACTCAATCCCTTATTGCGTTTGGACGAGGGGGTTGGCTTGGTGTCGGACTAGGTGAAAGTGTGCAAAAGCTATTTTATTTGCCCGAGGCTCATACGGATTTTTTATTTGCTGTACTAGCAGAAGAATTAGGCTTGATTGGCGTTTCGCTAGTACTCATGTTGTATTGTATACTAGTCGTCCGAGGTTTAATGATTGGCTTTAGAGCCCATAGCCAGGAGCGATTATTTGCGGCTTTTACTGCCTACGGTTTAACGTTTTGGTTGGGATTGCAAGCTGCAATTAACATGGGGGTAAATTCAGGATTATTACCAACTAAGGGGTTAACCTTACCTCTGTTAAGTTATGGTGGAGCAAGTATGGTTATTAATTGTGTGGTTATCGCACTTATGTTGCGGATAGACCACGAAAATCGTTGGCAAGCTCTAGGATTGAGGTCGCCAGCATCATAACAGGGTAAGAAAAGGGGAGCTCTCTATGGACACCATAGAACACTTCTCGTCGCCAAGGATGGGACGAGTAGAACAGATTCATTTTGTTGGTATAGGTGGTGCCGGTATGTGTGGTATCGCAGAAGTGCTCCACAATCAAGGTTACCGTATAACGGGCTCTGATCTCAGTGAAAGCCGTACCGTTCAACGCTTGCAATCCTTAGGGATTAAGGTCTATCTAAGTCACCAAGTCGAAAATATTAACGGAGCTGATGTTGTCGTACGTTCCACAGCTGTAACTGACGACAACCCGGAAATTATTGCAGCCAAAGGGCAATCAATCCCTGTCATTCCCAGAGCAATAATGCTTGGAGAATTAATGCGTTTTCGCCACGGTATTGCCATAGCTGGCACCCATGGCAAGACCACAACAACTAGTTTGGTTAGCGCAATATTGGCAGAAGGCGGTTTAGACCCAAGCTTTGTGATTGGTGGTAAGCTAAATAGCTGTGGTTCTAATGCGCAATTAGGTAAATCAGAATATTTTGTCGCTGAAGCGGATGAAAGTGATGCATCCTTTCTATTTCTAAAACCAATGATGGCAGTAGTCACTAATATTGATGCTGATCACATGGGAACCTAC
The DNA here is from genome assembly GCA_013697645.1 of Tatlockia sp. Lineage (GTDB taxonomy): Bacteria > Pseudomonadota > Gammaproteobacteria > Legionellales > Legionellaceae > Tatlockia. Next base: position 16,904 of record JACCWL010000031.1, read on the forward strand.
GACGATAATTTTGAAAAATTATCAAATACGTTTATTGAATTTCTTCATCACTTACCTTTTTACGGTTTGGCTGTACTTTGCATTGATGACCCTGAAGTATGCAGAATTTTGCCTTCAATTCAACGCCCAATCCGCAGCTATGGTTTTCAAGAAGATGCCCATTACCGCGCCCTTAACTGGACGCAAAATGGCATGCTTTCTGAATTTACCGTTAATCGACCAGCGCCACATAAGTCTTTAGCAATCCAATTTAAATGGCCGGGACGACATAATGTCCTAAATGCCCTAGCTGCTATCGCTATTGCAACAGAGCTTGGCGTCAGTGATGAGGCCATTATTAACGGTTTGTTTAAATTTGAAGGAGTAGGGAGACGATTCCAATTGCTAGGTGAGAAACGCTTTGAAAAAGGCTCAGCAATGGTAATTGATGACTATGGCCACCACCCGCAAGAAATAACGACGACTATTGATGCTTTTCGGCGCGTTTGGCCTGATAAGCGTTTGATCCATGTATTTCAACCGCATCGCTACAGCCGAACACAATCTCTATTCGCACAATTTGTTAGCGCTTTATGCTTGGCTGATGAATTACTCTTGTTAGATATTTATTCTGCAGGTGAACAAGAAATACCAGGATTGAGCAGCGCATCGTTACTGCTGCAAATTAAAGAAAAACGCCCGAATGCAAGATTAGTGACTCCACAAAGCCTGATAGAAAATCTAAACGAGTTAACTCAAGAAGGTAATGTGATTTTAATGCAGGGAGCTGGCTCTGTAGGCCAGATGGCACTTAATTTGATGCAATCGGTGAGAGAATCCGTGTGAAAACCTCTGACAAGATAGAAATAAACCCTGACACCTACGAAGGACAATTGCTTTTTAATGAACCTTTAGCCAACTACACCACCTGGCGCGTAGGTGGCATTGCCAACAAAATATATAAACCGAAGGGACTAGCTGACTTGTCTGGGTTCATAAAACAGCTTTCCCATGATGAGCCTTTGTTGTGGTTGGGCTTGGGCTCTAATTCATTAATCAGAGACAGCGGTTATGCAGGGACAGTCGTGCTAACGCAAGGTTGTCTAAAAGATATCGCCGTGATCGACGGTTCACTCGTGCGTGTTGAAGCCGGTGTATCTTGCGCAACAATGGCAAGGTTCTGCGCACGTGCTAATTTAGCCGATGGTGAATTCTGGGCAGGTATTCCTGGCACTATGGGTGGTGCTTTGCGAATGAATGCGGGCTGTTCGGGTAGAGAAACTTGGCAGTCTGTTGTTGAAGTTGAAACCATGACTCGTGATGGCACCATTAAAGTGCGTAAACCCGAGGAATTTGAAATTTCCTATCGCCATGTTACAGGATTGCAAGAAGAAGAATGGTTTGTCGCAGCGACTTGCCGTTTAACTCCTGGAGAGAAAGAAAAATCCCTACAACTTATTAAAGATCTATTAGCTCACCGTGCAAATACTCAGCCAACTAATGAATACAATTGTGGCTCTGTTTTTAGAAATCCACCTGGTAATTTTGCAGCAAGGCTAATTGAATCTTGTGGCTTGAAAGGAAAAAAGCTCGGGGGTGCTATTGTCTCGGAAAAACACGCAAACTTCATCATTAATCAAGGCGTCGCTTCCTCTAATGATATAGAATCACTCATTGAATTAGTTCGTGACACTGTGCATAAGGCAACGGATATTGAATTAATCCGTGAAGTACACATTATTGGAGATCTTTAATGTTAAAAACAAATCTAGTATTGCTCTATGGTGGAAAGTCTGGTGAGCATGAGATTTCATTAATTTCAGCCGCCTCAGTATTGGCGAATTTAGATCCCGATCAGTTCAATATTATTCCGGTAGGTATGGATAAAAACGGTTGCTTCTTCCAAAATAACTATCAGGAACTGCTCGGATTTCCAAACAGTTTACCCGTTAAAACCTCAAGCTCTATCCCTTTGCCTAGTTTACTAGTTAATGGTCAACTGGCGATTGAAGCTGATGTTGTTTTCCCAGTAGTACATGGCCCTCTTTATGAAGATGGCTGTTTGCAAGGGTTATTAAAACTTGCAAATGTTGCCTACGTTGGTTGTGATGTGTTGTCCTCAGCAATCGGGATGGATAAAGACATGCAAAGACGCATTGCCTGCAATAATGGCATTCGCTCAGCCCGCTACAAACTCCTATCCTGGCATAGTTCGACCACTGAAAGAGAACAATTCTGCCAAGAGGTAGCACTTGACTTAGGATGGCCTTTGTTTGTCAAGCCTTGTTCACTTGGTTCAAGTGTAGGTATCCACAAAGTAACCTCAAGTGCTGAACTAGCAAATGCCATTGAAGATGCTCTACGTTACGATGAAACAATTTTAGTTGAAGAGTTTATTCAAGGCCGAGAAATTGAATTGGCGGTTCTTGAAAATCTGTCCTCTCCGACAAAACCAAGAGTCAGCATAGCGGGTGAAATTTGTGTAAAACATACTGATGGCTTTTATTCTTATGCAGCAAAATATCTGGAAACCAATCAAACAGAACTCCATGTACCAGCTAAGCTTAATGAAAAAACTCTAAGTCGATTACAAGAAGTTGCCGCTGAAATCTTTAGAAGTTTAAAATGTAAGGGCTTGGCGCGAGTTGATTTTTTTGTGAATGATGAGACGGGTGATATTTATTTTAATGAAATTAATACCTTACCCGGATTTACCTCTATTAGCATGTATCCAAAACTATGGCAGGCCAGCGGGTTGGCTTATCGCGATCTTTTAAACGAATTGGTAAATTTGGCAATGACACATCAACGTTGTCGCCAGCAGTTAGTCACCAATTATCAATAGTACTTAAGCGAGGCAAATAAATGGAGGCTGGTTCCGGACGATTACGCTATGCAAGCTTTTTGATGGTGCTAATCGCAGCTGCATTTGTTTTGGCTACGCGTCTTATTTATTTATACATGGCTTCCCCGCAGCGATTTCCAATCAATACCGTGAAAATCGCCGCAAGCTATCAACACATTAACCGCCAACAGCTGGAATCTTTGCTTTCAAATTATTTGCAATCCAGTTTTTTTACCTTGCCTGTTCGAGGATTATACACTGACCTCGCCAGTTTAGATTGGGCTAATAACGTTCAAATTGAACGCATATGGCCAGACACCTTAAAAATTACTCTGGTTGAGAAAATTCCCGCCGCAACCTGGAATAATTCAATGGTCACGGAAGAAGGTGAAATTTTCAATAAAGGCAATGAATTGACCGATTTAGTCCTTCCACGTCTTAAAGGTCCTGATAATCAACAGAAAGAGGTCTTACAAGTTTACAAAAAAATGAGTAAGATATTATCAATCTATGGATTGAATGCATCAGCGTTAGAATGGCGCGATAATCATGCCTGGGAACTTACTCTCGCAAGCGGTTTGCAATTACACTTGGGCAAACGTGATTTAGAGATGCGTATAACTCGATTTTGTAAAGCATACCCTGCGGTGTTTGGGGCGCGGGCTGAACAATTGTTAAGTGTAGATTTAAGATATCCACGTGGCATGGCAGTGCAGTGGAAAAGATAAATAGGAAGATAATGGCAAAAAAATTAGAAAAAAATATCATTACCGGTTTAGATATCGGAACTTCCAAAGTAGTGGCACTAATTGGTGAAGTGACCACAGATGGCAAAATTGAAATCATTGGAATTGGAAATCACCCTTCACGTGGATTAAAACGAGGTGTGGTTGTTGATATCGAAGCAACAGTTAACACTATCCAACGAGCGGTCCAAGAAGCAGAGCTTAAGGCAGGCTGTGAAGTCCGAACAGTCTACGCAGGTATTGCTGGTAGCCATATCCGCAGTTTAAATTCACATGGAATAGTAGCAATTCGTGATCTGGAAGTAACACAAACTGATGTTGAGCGAGTAATTGATGCCGCAAAAGCAGTAGCAATACCTGCGGATCAAAAAATCCTTCATATCTTGCCACAAGAATTTATCATTGATAATCAAGGAAGCATACGCGAGCCAGTTGGAATGGCTGGTGTACGTTTGGAAGCGCGGGTGCATATAGTGACTGGCGCTATGAGCGCTGCGCAAAATATAGCTAAATGTGTGCGCCGTTGTGGCTTGGAAGTTAACGATATTATTCTTGAGCAACTTGCTTCAAGTCACGCAGTTCTAACTGAGGATGAAAAAGAGCTCGGAGTTTGCCTGATTGATATAGGCGGGGGAACTACTGATATCGCTGTTTTTGCTGAAGGGGCCATTCAATATACAGCTGTTATACCCATCGCAGGAGATCAAGTTACTAATGATATTGCAATGGCTTTGCGCACACCGACAAAGGCTGCTGAGGCTATCAAAGTAGCCCATGCTTTTGCAATGCCAGAGTTAGCTAGTGCAACTGAGATGATTGAAGTCTTAAGTGTCAGCGAACGATCAGGACGAAAAATTTCCACTAAAGTACTTTCAGAAGTTGTTGCTGCACGTTACGAAGAATTATTTTCTCTTGTACGCAATGAACTTAAACGAAGTGGATTTGAACAAAGGATTGCTGCTGGAATGGTAATTACCGGTGGTGGGTCTTGTATTCAAGGGGCTATTGAATTGGCCGAAATGTGTTTTGAAATGCCAGTTCGTCTTGGTATTCCACCTCAAATTGCAGGTTTAGTAGATACAAAATCTAACCCTTCTTTAGCGACTGGAGTTGGTTTATTGCTTCATGGCTTTCAACAACAATATGAAGGTGGTTATAATGTGCCAGTCTTAAGTGTTAATAATAAAAAAATGTTGGCACGAATGAAAGAATGGTTTAAAGGTAATTTTTAAAGAGCTTCACAAAGTTAACTAAAGATACTAGAGATTATAAGTTAACCTTGAGTAGCTTCAAACCCCAGGTTTTGCAGTTGGAATCTATGACATGCTTTAGGTGCAACAGTTGCTGAATCAGGATTTCGATAATCTATACACAGTATTAAGTGGAGAGATCTTATGTTTGAATTAACGGAAAGTCAGCAAGACAATGCCGTAATTAAGGTCGTTGGAGTAGGTGGTGGTGGCGGCAATGCGGTTGAACATATGGTCACTGAAGAATTTAACGATGTTGAATTTATTGTTGCCAATACCGATGCTCAAGCTCTGAAAAATTCGAATGCGAAAGTTCACATTCAATTAGGTGAGGAGTTGACTAAAGGTCTAGGAGCAGGCGCCAATCCCAAAATTGGTCGGGAAGCTGCAGAAGAAGACCGAGATAAAATTAGGGAAGTTCTTGCCGGTGCAGATATGATTTTTATCACAGCCGGTATGGGCGGTGGCACAGGAACTGGAGCTGCTCCAGTTTTTGCAGAAATTGCAAAAGAATTAGGTATTCTTACTGTTGCCGTGGTTACTAAGCCTTTCTCATTTGAAGGCAAGCAACGCGCCTTGGCTGCAGAAGAAGGTATTCGTCGCTTGGCAGAACAAGTCGACTCGCTAATTACTATTCCAAACAACAAATTACTGAGCGTGTTGGGTAAAAACATCAGCTTGGTTAATGCGTTTAAAGCCGCAAATAATGTGCTATTAGGCGCAGTAAAAGGTATTTCTGACTTAATTACTCGACCCGGTTTGATCAATGTCGATTTTGCAGACGTGCGAACTGTAATGTCTGAAATGGGCATGGCAATGATGGGAACGGGTAGTGCTCATGGCGAGCAAAGAGCGCGCCAAGCTGCGGAAGCCGCGATTGCATCTCCCTTGTTGGAAGATGTCAATTTATCTGGAGCGCGAGGTATTCTGGTTAATATTACTGCCGGCTTAGACATGTCCATCGGCGAGTTTGAAGAAGTGGGGGATGTGGTTAAACAATTTACTTCTGACGATGCAACAGTAGTTGTTGGTACCGTTATAGATCCAGACATGACAGATGAAATGCGAGTAACAGTAATTGTTACCGGCCTTGGGGATTCACGTGCCCGTGGTCAACAGCATCAAACAATCACTAAAAATCGCATGCCTGAATCAACTCGTAGTGATGGATCGCTGGATTATCAGTATTTTGACAGACCTGCAGTGATGCGTAAACAAGCTGCTGAACCAGTCAAATCGAAGAGTGAGGCTTCAGTTCCTGACGTAGATTATCTGGATATACCAGCCTTTTTGCGTCGTCAAGAAGAAGAGGTTGACTGAAATTAGGAGCTACTATAGAGCGGCTTTTAAGCTGTTCTATAGACTCGCGTAACATATTAGACAAATCAATAAATTGTTGATATGATTTGGTTATTTATTGCGCTCAAAATATGGGATCTGCCAAGGTGATCACTGAATGATAAAACAAAGAACTCCTAAAAAAGTCATTCAAGCAACAGGCGTTGCTCTACATTCTGGAGAAAAGGTTTTACTAACTTTACACCCCGCCCCCATCAATACAGGCATTATTTTTAGACGAACTGATCTAAACCCAGTGGTTGAAATTCCTGCTTTATATGATCATGTTGGCGATACCATGCTTTGCACCTCTTTGCAGCGTGATGGAGTAAAAGTCGCAACCGTAGAACACCTTCTTTCAGCTTTTGCAGGCTTAGGCATTGATAATGCCTACGTCGATGTGAATTCTCCTGAGTTACCTATTATGGATGGAAGTGCAGCTCCTTTTGTATTTCTCATCCAATCTGCTGGAATTCGTGAACAAAGTGCTGCTAAACGATTTATTCGTATTTTGAAATCAATCCGCATTGAAGATAACGATAAGTACGTGCAATTTTTACCTTACGATGGCTACAAGGTATCTTTCACTATTGATTTTGAACACCCAGTATTTAATGATAAACCTCAAACAACGACTTTTGATCTCTCTACTACTTCTTATGTAAAAGAAGTTTGTCGAGCAAGAACTTTTGGCTTTTTATCAGATTATGAGAAATTGCGTGAATGTGATTTAGCAAAAGGTGGCAGTTTAGATAATGCTATCGTTGTGGATGATTATCGTGTTCTTAATGAAGATGGTCTTCGCTTTGAAAGTGAATTTGTCACTCATAAAGTTCTCGACGCAATCGGCGATTTATATCTCTTAGGTTGTGGCCTAATAGGCGCCTTTGAAGGTTATAAATCGGGACATGAACTTAATAATCGTTTACTTAGGGAATTAATGCAGCGTCAAGATGCTTGGGAATACACTTATTTTGACGCAGAAAATTACCAACCAACCAGCATCCCAGATTATTATCCAGTAGAAGCCTAGATTCACTTTTGGCTCATTGTAGCCTTGATGCAGCGCAAACGTAATCTAGGTTTATCATTAAATCGTTACCGAATTACGATTATCCATTTCTGTTTTAACTAAAAAACGCGTAGGTCGGCGCCCCTGGCCAGACATTTCTTACCCGCGAAGCCATTGTCGGGCCAGGGGCGCCGACCTATACGTTATA
>JACCWL010000230.1 GCA_013697645.1 Tatlockia sp.
CCCCTGGACCGACACTGGCTTCGCGGGTAAGAAATGTCGGGCAAGGGGCGCCGAACTACCATTTTTTATAGTTGAACTGGAAATGGATAATCGTAATTCTGTAACGATTTAGGCGCAAGTTTAATAACTCATTTTAACCTTCTCTTGGCCTATCAACTCATAAAGTATCGTTAACAGCTCATCCGTTGGGGAAACGCGCCACTGCTGCGCTAAATTCAATGTTGCGTAGGCTGAGGTATTTGTATAACGAATTTGCACAACACAGTCACCCTGATAGTTTTTTAAAACGGATTGTAAGGCAGGAATTGTCACATTAATTTCATGCGACAAACTTAGAGTTAAACATTTGGCAAAGCGTGTCCTGGCTTGGCTTATTGAATACAATTGGCTGGCTGTCATTTTTACGCCACCACTGTAATCATCGTTAGCAATTTCGCCTTCAACAACAAGCATTTGCCCATTTTGAACATTGGCTGCTTGCGCTTCATAAACTTCTGAAAAAACGACCACATCCATTTTAGCTCTTGCCTCTTCAAGGCTGATTATGGTTAATTTCTTTCCTCGTTTGGTCATAACCCGTCGAATGGAGGTGACAAGGCCACAAATTAAGGCCTTTTTCATGGCAGAGGGGTTTAATCCTGCGATGGGTTGAATAAATTCTTTAAATTCCTGGCAATAATGGCTTGTGGGATGTCCTGTTAAATAAAGTCCTAAGGTTTCCTTTTCACCATTTAATCGTTGCATTTCTGGCCAAGGCTTAGCCTCAAGATACTCTTCTTGTTCGCCTTGATCATCTAATAAAGAAAAGAGATCAACTTGGCCACTTGATTGGTTTTGGTGCACTTTTTCTGCAACTTTTAACGCTTTTTCTAAGGAAGCAAAGAGGATTGACCGTTCAACTCCCCAATCATCCATCGCGCCGCTTTTAATCAAAGCCTCCAATACACGCCGATTAACCTTACGTAAATCTAAACGCTGACAAAAGCTAAATAAGCCACTGTATTGCCCATTTTTGCGGCGCTCATCAATAATGCAATTAATTGCGGACTCACCAACCCCTTTGATTGCCCCAAGACCATATAAAATGCTGTCGTTATCACTCACAGTAAATTGGTAATGAGAACTATTGACTGAAGGGGGTAAAACCTTCAACTTCATTTGGGCACCTTCATCAATGAAGGTAACCACCTTTTCCGTGTGATCCATATCAGAAGACATCACAGCAGCCATGAAGCAAGCGGGAAAATGAGCTTTTAGCCAAGCTGTTTGGTAAGCAACTAGTGCATAGGCTGCGGAATGCGATTTGTTAAAACCGTAGCCGGCAAATTTTTCCATCAGATCAAAGATATAAGTCGCAGTTTGTTCTTCAACTCCCCGCTCTTTAGCACCAGCGGTAAAAATAGCGCGTTGCTTGGCCATTTCTTCAGGTTTTTTCTTACCCATTGCACGTCGTAATAAATCCGCAGCGCCTAAGGTAAAGTTAGCTAGTACCTGGGCAATTTGCATAACTTGTTCTTGATAGAGAATAACCCCATAGGTTGGTTTTAATATTGGTTCTAAATCAGGGTGTGGGTATTCTACCTTTGCGCGTCCGTGTTTGCGGTTGATAAAGTCATCAACCATCCCTGATTGTAAAGGGCCAGGCCTAAATAAGGCCACTAAGGCAATGATGTCTTCAAAGCAGTCGGGCTGGATACGGTGAATTAACTCCTTCATCCCACGTGATTCTAGCTGGAAAACGGCAGTTGTTTGACAGGCTTTTAAGAGAGTAAAAGTTTGCTCGTCATCCGTAGGAATCAGGGCAATGTTAATGGGCGCCTCGTCTTTTTCTTTGCCTTGCTTATTGATAATTTTCAAGGCCCAATCAATTATTGTTAGTGTTCTAAGCCCTAGAAAGTCAAATTTGACTAAGCCTGCTGCCTCAACATCGTCCTTATCGAATTGGCAAACGATTTGAGTTGAATTTTGTTCACAGTAAATTGCGGTAAAATCGGTAAGCTTCGAGGGCGCTATAACTACGCCTCCGGCATGTTTACCTGCATTACGCGTAATACCTTCAAGTTTTAAGGCTAGATCTATTAACTCTTTGACCTCTTCTTCATCTTGATAACGGCGTTGAAGCTCTGCCTCGTCTTCGAGTGCTTTACTTAGGGTGATCCCAATTTCGAAAGGAATTAATTTGGCTAATTTATCTACAAAACCATAGGGATGACCCAGAACTCGGCCCACATCGCGTACCACGGCTTTTGCAGCCATCGTTCCAAAGGTAATAATTTGCGAGACTGCTTGTCGGCCATACTTTTCAGCAACATATTCAATCACTCGATCCCGCCCTTCCATGCAAAAATCAATATCAAAGTCTGGCATCGAAACCCGTTCAGGATTTAAAAAACGTTCAAAAAGCAGTTCATAGAGCAAGGGATCAAGATCGGTAATTTTAAGAGCGTAAGCCACTAAAGAACCCGCACCTGAACCGCGTCCAGGCCCAACAGGCACGCCATTTTGCTTAGCCCATTGGATGAAATCAGCCACAATGAGAAAGTAACCGGGGAAGCCCATAGTATTGATTACATCGAGTTCGATTTGTAAGCGCTTATCATAAGGCTGTCTGGCTTCAGATATCTCAGTCTCAGTTTGGCCTTGAAAGATGAGCTCAAGTCGTTCTTCTAGCCCTTTCTTAGATAAGATGGATAGATAATCCTCAACGGTCGTCCCATCTGGTATAGGAAAATTAGGCAAATAATTATTGCCTAAATCAAGCTTAAGCGTGCAGCGTTTACTTATTTCAACTGTATTATCAATAGCTTGCGGTAAATCCTTGAATAGTTCAATCATCTCATCAGCTGAGCGCAGGTATTGTGCTGCACTATATTGCTGATTTCGTCTTGGATCAGCTAAGGCTATCCCTTCATGGATACAAACTCGCGCTTCATGAGCATTAAAATCATCTTTATGTAGAAAACGGACGTCATTGGTTGCTACTAAAGGTAGCTGCAAGGCTTCGGCTAAACGAACGATTTGTTCATTATAATTGGCTTCATCAACACGGCCTGTGCGCTGAATTTCCAAATAGAAGCGATTAGGAAAGAGTTTAATAAAGGATTTCGCTAAAGCGTAGGCAGAGGCTTCATCATCTGCCAGCAAAGCTTTACCTATAGCCCCCAAACGTCCGCCAGATAGGGCAATCAACCCTTCAGCATGCTGTTCTAGCCATTGATTTTGTATTCTTGGCTGGCCTTGGTATTGGCCTTCTTGATAAGCCTTCGAGACAAGACAGGTTAGGTTGCGATAACCAATTTCATTTTGACACAAGAGTACAAGTGAGGTGATTTGCTCTGGGTTATCTGGCTCATGGCAAGGTAAATCAGCGCCTAAAATGGGCTTAATCCCTTGATCTACGGCGGTGGTAAAGACTTTCACTGCGGCAAAAAGATTACAAAAATCAGTCACAGCAACTGCATTCATTCCTTTTTCTGCCAGCGATTTCATTAAGGGTTTGATACGTATCAAACCATCAACAATTGAATATTCAGTGTGAACTCTTAGATGAGTGAAACGCGGCTGCATAAATTGAGACTCGGGAAAAATAATGAGAGAACTCTACCGAAGTCGGGTTGTTAGGGCAAGGGTAAGGCTGCCAATAATTCATATCGTTTCTGGATACCGTGAACAAGTCGCGGTATGTAGGCATTGGGGGAAGTCGGGCATTGGGGAAGTCGGCATTGTTGGATATAAAAATTAACAATATGTCAGTTTTTTGCCCCCTTTCAAATTGATATGTTATTATACATATTATTTAAATAAAAATCATTGAGGTTCAGATGTTAAAATTAACCGCCCTAGCAACCTTAGTTCCAAGCCTAGTCTTTGCTGTAAATATAACCAATGATATAGCAGGCGTCGGTCCTAATGGCTCAATTAAACCTTATATTTGTATCCAAGATGATAAGGGAGCCTTTAAATTTGCCATCGAACCTGGAACAACCAAAGATGCGGGAAAAGAAGGCTATGTTGGTGCGACTATTCGCTTTGAAGGTTGTTCTCCATCAAATACCTATCTTGGCTATATTGGTTTTCTTATGAAAGAGAACGGCAATAATTCTATCGATTCTTATTCTCCTCCAGAGGGCGTTCATATTGCTTTTAATAACCGAGCGATTGATAGTGCAGGCCATGT
>JACCWL010000082.1 GCA_013697645.1 Tatlockia sp.
TTGCTTTTTCAAAAAAATACAAAAAAACGTGTCAAGAACTATTTTACTTTTTTACGAAAAATCACTTTTCTCAAATTTCATCACCACGAACCGACCCGCAGGGGAGAATTGTGGTGAATGGTTACGAAAATAATAATAAAAAAACCGATTACTCACGAAAACTAGTCAAAAATAAAATCTTTTCATCACTACCTCTTGATAAAAACAAGTTAATTCTCTGGTTGTTTGAAAACAATATTTATAAAACCCCCGATGCAAAGTGGGAATTTCGTATTACTCGTTCCGATGATATCTCCGAGATTTATCAAACGATTACAATAGAAGGCAGGCAGAAACGGCTTAAATTGAATAAAGATTATCTCACCTATTTTGACTCCAAAAAGATTAATAATCCCTTTCTTAATTCATCCTTTGATAGCAACTTTAATTATTGGATCTGTGACGATGAGGAGGAGCTTATTTTTGTTGAAAGTCAAAACCAAGACTATCAATTTGCCTACCTAAAAACCTTAAAACAAGGTTGGGTACAGTTGAAAATAAGCGATACCGGCTGGGCTAGAACCAATGAAGTGCTCTTTGATGTTGATGCCCCTGAGACCGAAATGGAAAAACAATGGAGTGAACGATTAAAAACATTATTTGGGTTTGTAGGCATTAAAGTCAGTGCTGAACTAAACCATAACAATGAATGTGTCATAAAACAGATTACGATTGCTAAATTGAGCCTGTCCTTCACTTGCAAAAATAACCGTCTCGAATGTGATAATTTTCCGGGGTTTTATTTATCTGACAAACAGAGTCTTCCTGAGCTTAAAGGTCTATCTATTATCATTCTTGTAAACGATGATGAAAAGGAAAAATTTTTACTGTCACCTTTTCAACTAAAAAAAATCGAAGGAAACTCCATTTTTCTGACCTCTGATTTTCTTGATCAAAAACAATTATGTCTTCCCTACAGTTTTCCAGAAAATCGCCTGGCCTGTTTTATTTATGAATATGATCATCAAAAACAATTGATTGCTAATAATCTCGAAGCTTACCTTTATCTTGCTCTTTTATATCGCTGTCAAAGTGATTACCAGAAAGCTATGCATTATCTTGAACATACCAATCACCATCAAAACAACCATGAGGAACTCTACGATCTCATTGAAATGTTGTATGAACGACAGGATCAATCCGCTTTGGGAGCTGCCTTTGATTGCAAGGTGGCTTGTCGAATGTATCATCACGTCGGCAAATGGTCTGAAGCAAATGATAAAGTATGGGAGAAATCTAATTCATCCAAAAAGTTTTTAAAGTTTTCTACTGAACAATTTAACTACTATAAAAAAACTATCTCTGATTATAAAACTGAAATCCACATTATACCGCTGTATTTGCGGTTAACTGAGGATGAAATTCAGATCATGGAGAATATAAACAATAAACAAAAGACCGATGAAGAATTAAAAGCTAAGCAATCAGGGGTTGTAAAATCGGTTAAACAGCAAGAAAAAAAACCTGTCTTAAACGAAATGCACAGAGCATTGACTAATGAAAGGTTAAAAGAAATAAATAACTTATCGTTTCTGAATAATTGCAAGAGTGAAGACGGACTTAAGGATTTTTTTCAATCTTTTGGATTTGACGATAAACGACATTATTTCCAAACAACTAATCGTCCCTTATCACTAAGAAAGTATTATGACTACACTAATATCGATTTAAACAGTCAGCTGAGCTATGGAAGCCATCCATCCCACTATCCTGGCCTTGATTTTTTAAAAACCTATTATGTTAATTTTTTTGCGGAAGCGCGTTCATCCGATAAGGATAATCAACGTCAACTTAAGCTTGAATGGTATTATTTATTACAGAATGATTCAGATTTTTATCACATCCAGCGAATGATAGCGCTATTAGTTTTTGTGATGAAATACCCCAATTTATTTGCAAATATTGACGTTCATCAGGGCATGACCAGCAAAGAGTGCTTCGAGCAAATTGTTAAGCAATGCTACTTGTCTGTCTACACGGAAAAAAGGGAACAGAGTATTGAGTTATGTAATCCTCAGGGGGAACTCATTGAATTTACTGAACGACATTCTTTACCGTCTTCTTTTCTTGTAGAAGAAACACTTTACTTTCGTACACCCCAGACTAAATCAGATGATGACTTATTCTCTGTATTACAAAACCTAGCAATAGACTATTTTTTACCACCGATTAGGGAACGAGTCGCTAAACGTCAGGTTTTATTTGCAAAAAATTCACAAATAAATACTAGGAGATCTAATACCCTGTTGGAGAATCATTTATTGGCCCATTATGAAAAAGGCCATGCGCAAAATTTGCAAAAACAAAAAACAATCTATCGTTGGTCCCCAAATGCCAATTTATCTTCTCTCGTTAATGAGCTGGTTAAGAGAAAAAATGACGCAGAACATACCCTCATTCAACTGCAAAAAGTATTAGAGCAATCAGGAAAGGGAAATGCTGCAGATGATCTTCTGGCTATTGCCTATAAAGGCGAGCAACTTGCTGAAATTCAAAGTCATCTTAGATCTGCTTTGTTAATACAAGATGTTAAACAGCTCAACGCTTGCAATCCTTTCCTGAATCAGGAAAATATTGACCAGCTATTGCATACAACAGCCGATTTCCTGATATTGCAGTCCCACGTTGACCAAATTAATGCAGCACTTGAATTAGTCGTGGAAAAGGGAAAGCCAAAATCCCTATTAAGTCTCTACGAACAGCAATTACTTGGCAGTATTTTAAATAAAACACGTTACTATTCCATCGAAGAATTTCCCGAATTTCTGGTTTACGAATACGCGACTAAACGACTATTACGCTCTGATCAGGTTGATATTCTCAAAAACCTAATAGCTTGCATTGAAAAACAATCCATTAATTCAGAGGAAATGCATCACGCTTTACTGCAATTTGAGGCTGGCGGTGGAAAAACACGCGTTATTATTCCCATTTTAGCCCATCGTTTTGCCCGCATGGGTTTTCTACCTGTAATTATTAATACCAATGAATTATACAATACAGGTATTAAAGATATTCCTGAAAGTTTGAAGTCCAGCTTGAACCAAGGTCTGGAGGTTCTGGAAAGAGAACTAGATCATAAATGGACCCTAAACGAATTAGAAAAATTGCATTCTGATTTAGAAAAATATCGAAAACAGAAAAAAGTCTTGCTCATCAAAGCGATTACCTGGCATTCGATTCATATTACCAGCCAAATTGCTTATTCAGAACATAATG
>JACCWL010000148.1 GCA_013697645.1 Tatlockia sp.
AAGCCAACTCCATCGAACAACTAGAGCTACTGCTTCCTTATAATATCGACCCTTCATTGCTAACTGATATGCGTAGTCTACCCAACCTCATTATACCTGAGAAGAGTGCGGTTAATTAACCGCATACGTTAAATCTACAGCTATCCCATGTTTTTCAGTGGCCATCTGAATAGTAATCTTATGAGTTTCCTTAGCAAATGTAATAGCACACTCTAAATCACTGTCTGCTTTCAACTTTTCGCTAAACTTAATATTATCTAAACAGATTTTTAAATAGTAAGTCAGATTCAGTCCTTCAATTTGGGCAAAGGGATGATCCTCTTTCCCTGTTTCATCGTTAAAGCGAATTCCTTTATTGGGGTAACCTTCGACATAAATTTGCGTTTCAATAAAGTTCTTAGCCGTTTCCATAAAAGATATGACATCTTTAAATTTCAACTCATTATCATCAGAAATACCAACCGCATCATGCAATGAACAGAAATAACTACTTCCTTTGTCAATAAGTCCAGTGTAACCATTCCTTGTTTTAGAGGTTGGTTTAATCGCATCGAAGATACTTTCGGAGTAGGTTTTGGCTATAACGCACATCTCAAGAATCAGCAAACAATGCAGAATTCTTGCTTGCTCGTGATACATTTCTTCTGTAAGTTCTATCGATAGATCAATAAAATGAGATTCATGTTGGCGCGGTTGAGGTAGGAGTTTTCTTAATTCTTCCCACTTGCGTTCTTTCTCATCCCCAATGTGTTCTTTTATTAAAGCCTTTTTTGCAGCTTCAAAGCCAGCTATTAACCTTGAATAACTTTGAATAATAAATCCCATTAGATCTCCTTTTCCATCGAATTTTTTTCTGTTTAAAATAGAATGACTCCACTAAGGAAAATCAGTTTAAACTAATTGAATCTGTTCGTCATGATTTTTCTTTGGACGCTTTTGTCAAATCACAACTCGTTGATTAAATTGGAAAAACAAACTCAATTTGACTTAAAAAAAAGCACATGTTAGATTTGCAAACCATTAACGCTTTTGTGTGTTTAACCCTCACATAGTCCTAAAGGATGTCAATGAAAAAACGATTGGGCCTGCTCTTATTTATATACTCAACTTTACTCTTTGCCACAGCAAAACCACCTAAATTGGTAGTGCAAATAGTAGTTGATCAACTCCGTGGTGATTTAATTGATTTGTATCATCGCGAATTTAGTGCAGATGGCTTTAATTATTTACTTGCTCATGGCCTTGATTTTCATAACGCCCATTATCCTCAGGCGAATACCGTAACCTGCGTCGGCCATGCTACCCTTGCCACCGGGGCCTACCCCTCTTTTCACGGCATCGTTGCTAATGAATGGCATGACAGCCGCAATGGTGCAACCTATTGCGTAGACGATCTGCAAAACCCTATTCTGAAAACCTCACGCACGCAAAAAGAAGCGATGGGCAAATCGCCTAAAAACCTTGTCGCTTCAACACTAAGCGATGAAATTGTTTTGGCCCAAAGTGGGCGGGCATTTGCTGTTTCCCTTAAAGATCGCGCAGCGATAACCCTAGCAGGTCATGCTGGCAAAGCCTTTTGGTTTGATAAATTAAATGGAGGTTTTGTCACTAGCAAACATTATTATTCTGCTTATCCTCAATGGGTTATTGATTGGAATCAACACTATGAATCAAAAAGCCTGACCTGGACTTTAAGCCATCCGCTTGATTACTACCATTATGCTAAAGCGCCAAGATTCATAAACCGTTATCCTGGATTTGAACAGAATTTCCCGCATCAAACCGGTCCAGCTAACTCAAAACACTATTATAAATTTTTATCCATGACCCCTTTTGCCGATGAATTGACTGCTGATTTTGCAATCGATCTCTTAGCTCAGGAAAAACTAGGTAAAAATAAGGACTCCACCGATTATTTGGCGCTGAGTTTTTCAGCTGTTGATGCCGTTGGTCATCAATTTGGACCCAATAGTTTGGAATCTGAAGACAATTTACTTCGCTTGGATAAAGTTCTGGCTAAATTATTAACTGCTATTGATAAGCAAGTTGGTTTAGAAAACACGCTAATTATCTTAACCGCTGATCATGGTGTAAGTGACTCTCCTGCCTATTTGACAACCCATAAAATTAGGGAAAATACCTCTTTAAAAATTCCACAACTACGCAAACTAATCGAAGAATCTTTAGCTAAACACTATCACTTACCAGCTAGCAGTCTTGAAGCAATAATAACTCCTTATATTTACCTCAATCATCAACTTCTAGCTGAACATCATTTAACAGTGAAGCAAGTGAGTTTGTTTTTAGCAGAATTATTAACTAAGCAAGCGGGTATATTTAAGGTTTATCAAATTCCTTTAGCTAACAAAGAATCCGATTGGTTAAGTGCAAAAGTCAATAAAATGGTATTCCCAGGGCGCTCCGGGGATCTTTATTTGGTTCCTTACCCTTTTGGAGCCTTAGATAACAAAAATAAACAGCGAGTCTCACACGGCACACCCTGGCGATACGATAGTTACGTCCCATTATTGTTTGTTAACCCGTCATTTAAGGCGCAACGTATTTATAAACCAGTTAACATAACGGATGTAGCTCCAACCTTGGCAGCCCTTCTGCAGATAAAAGCGCCCTCAGCAGCTTTTGGAAAACCACTCCAAGAAGTGTTAAACCAATTTGATATTTAGGGATTTACAGTTTTTTGCCTTTATCCTGCTTGCGTTAAAAGGCCATTCTAAGGATAATTTGTTTTTTGCGGTTATTAATTAGGTAAAGTATGGAACAGTTAGGGCAATTTCTTTTAAATCACTGGGTTCTTTGGACACTTTTGGTCGTGGTATTAATCCTTATTTATCTTAATGAACTCTTCACACAGAGAAAAAGTGCTAAAGAACTCTCGCCTCAAGCAGCGGTGAATTTAATAAATCATGAAAATGCTGTTGTAATAGACCTACGTGATGCCGAAAATTTTGCTAAGGGCCATATTATCGATGCTACCCGCGCTTCTGCTGATGATTTTGGCCAGAAACGTATGGATAAATTCAAGAAAAAACCGCTTATTCTCGTTTGCGCAAAAGGATTGCAATCAGCATTGCTGGCAAACAAATTGAAGCAACAAGGTTTTGAAAAACCTATGGCTCTAAAAGGTGGCCTGGCTGCATGGCAAGCTGCTGAATTACCTATTATCAAAGGGAAATAAAAACATGTCTAAAGTTATTATGTATAGTACGACCTACTGTCCATATTGCGAACGCGCTCGGGAATTGCTGGAAAAAAAAGAGGTAGAGTACACCGATATTAAGATTGATGAACATCCTGAGAAACGTGAAGAAATGGTAGCTAAAAGCGGCGGACACACTGTGCCACAACTATTCATAAACGGCCAACACATCGGTGGCTGCGATGATATGTATGCCCTGGAAGCAAAAGGGCAATTGGATAAACTTTTACAAATAGGATAAACACATGGCAGAACAACAAGAAAATGTCCCTCAAAAAGATGCGGAAGCGCATTTTATGATTCAGCGTATTTATATTAAAGATTCATCTTTTGAGACACCTAATACCCCAGCAGTTTTCCAACAAGAATGGCAGCCTGAGTTATCCC
Organism: Tatlockia sp.; assembly: GCA_013697645.1. Taxonomy (GTDB): domain Bacteria; phylum Pseudomonadota; class Gammaproteobacteria; order Legionellales; family Legionellaceae; genus Tatlockia. Next base: position 3,605 of record JACCWL010000148.1, read on the forward strand.
TGGATTTAAATACACAACATGTCGAGCTGGAAAAACAAGTTTACGAAGTGGTATTGACAGTGACTGCTACTGTTAAAAATCAAAATGCGATTGCATTCTTGGCTGAAGTGAAACAAGCAGGTATTTTTACAATTCAAGGCGCACCTGGCGAACAACTTGATCATCTATTAGGTAGTTTCTGTCCCAGTATCCTATTCCCCTATGCACGTGAAGTCATTACGTCACATGTGATTCACGGTTCTTTCCCACAATTGGTGTTAGCCCCTATCAATTTTGACGCACTTTTCTTTCAGCAAGCTGAAGAAAAACGGAAAGCTAAAGATGAGACTGAAACCTCGCATTAAATCTCAGGTGGGGGATGGGATCTAATGTTTTCCCGAACGGTCAGATTTGTGCTCAATAAGCGAAATATGGCCGATCCCCTTGTGGATCTGAGGACTTAAAATCATGAAAAAACCAACGATTGCCATACTGGGTGCTGGCTCCTGGGGTACCGCCGTCGCCATCCACCTCGCGAAGTGTGGTAATCGGGTCTTACTTTGGGGACATAATCCTAAACATGTTCAAGACATGGCAAAGCAAAGCTATAATCAACGGTATTTACCCGAAATCCAATTCCCAGACTTGCTTATCCCAACCCAGGAATTACAAACTTGCCTTGAAGAAGCCGACGAAGTGATTGTAGCTGTGCCCTCTCACGCTTTTGCCGAATTATTGACAAAACTTACTAAGCCAAAACATGGCCTAGCCTGGCTAACTAAGGGTGTTGATCCGCTTAGTCATACCTTACTTAGCGAGATAGTAGCAAAACATTGGGGTGAAAATTATCCAATTGCTATAATC
>JACCWL010000156.1 GCA_013697645.1 Tatlockia sp.
TGTCGGGCCAGGGGCGCCGACCTACGGTTCTGGAATTAGCACCTTTATTCTTCACACATTATTAGAATCCAAATACGTTAACTGAGTAAAAATACTGCGTAACTCGTTTAAATAGGTTTGGATTTTATCGTTAGATAAATCTGCACTTATGAGTTGTTTTTCATAGGAAAGGAGCAGTTTTTTGGTATCGAAATGAGCTAAATTTAAGACGTTAGTCACTGTATCACCACTCACCAAGTCATTAATTTCAAATTGACCCTCACCCATTAATTTCACATCTAATGAATTTGTATCCCCAAATAGATTGTGTAAATTACCTAGAATCTCTTGATAAGCTCCTACTAGGAAAAAGGCAATATGATAGGGATTGGCTTCATCATAGGGTGGTAGCATCAGTGTGGTATTGATGCAGTCAGCGCCAGTATATTCTTTTAAGGTTCCATCGGAATCACAGGTTAAATCCTGCAAGATTGAATGCATAGTGGGCTTTTGAGTCAAATGTGAAATAGGAGCAACAGGAAAAATTTGACCAATTGCCCAAGCATCAGGCAGGGATTGAAAGAAGGACAGATTACAGAAAATCTTTGCTGCCATTCGTTCATTGATAAGGTTCATTAATTCATTATCAGCATTATTTTCAAGATCCAGGCGCTTTTGAATTTCAAAACAAATCGCGGTAAAAAACTTCTCAACCTTTGCTTTTTCCTCCAGGCTAATCACCCCATGTTTAAATAGTGAATGCGCTTCCTTCAGTGAATGGCTGGCATAGTTGTAGATTTCACTTGGCATGCTTTGGGAAATTGAGTGATAAGTATCCCATATATCGCGGATTACATGAGAGTCAGTAGGCTCAATTAAAGGCAGGGAGTCGGTTTTTTTTACCAGTTCAGCATCGGTAATATTGGTTACTAGAACAGCATGATGCGCTGTTAGTGCGCGACCCGATTCAGAGATCAGATTGGGCTCTGGCATATTGGCTTCTTCACAAAGTGGGCGAAGAGCTAAGAGAATATTCGTTGCGTATTCATGTAAGGTGTAATTCATCGAACAGCCGGTAGATGAACGCGTACCTTCATAATCCACCCCAAGTCCGCCGCCGACATCAATGGTTGTAATTGGCGCTTGCAAACGACGCAACTCAATATAATATCGGGCAACTTCTTGCATGCAATGGCGAATGTCATGAATATTGGCAATCTGCGAACCGAGATGGCAATGCATTAATTGCAGGCAATCTAGCGAATGATTGGCCTTCAATTGGCTAACCACTTCAAGAACCTGCTCAGCGTTTAAACCAAATTTTGATTTGGCTCCGCCGGTATTTGCCCATTTACCAGCCCCTTTAGTCACTAAACGAATCCGAATGCCAAGCTTAGGTTTAATGGCTAAACGAGCAGATTCTTTAAGGATAATGTCTAATTCGGATTGTTTTTCAATAACAATAAAGACTTCATGCCCCATCTGCTGCGCAATCAAAGCAGTGCGGATATAGCTGCTGTCTTTGTAGCCGTTACAAACGATAGTAGAGGGCGATTTTCGTTGACCTAATAAGCCAATGACGGCCATTAACTCTGGTTTACTGCCTGCTTCGAGACCTACAGGGTATTCAGGCGCGTTTAATATTTCTCTAACTACGCAATATTCCTGATTAACTTTTATAGGGTAAACCAGTTTATAGCTGCCGTTATAGTTATTATCTCTGATAGCTTCTGCGAAGGCTTCATTAAGCTTACGAACTCGGTCATGCAAAATATCAGTGAAGCGGATTAATAAGGGTAATTGTAAACCTGCGCGGCTCGCTGCATTAACAATGGTCTGCAATTCCACGCCTTCATCTTCAGGCTTTTTGCTAATTGCAATATTACCGCGATGATTGATTTGGAAATAACCTTCACCCCAGTTGGCAATATTGTATAAATTTTCATCAGATAAAGCATTTACTGTCATTAGGAATTTTCCACATTGGATTGGCGAGAACTGATTAAATCCTGATAAGTTTCAGGCTCACGTTGAGTTGCGAAGGGGAATAAACGTCCCCAAAGTGCACGTTGACTAAAATCCAATTCAGCCACTAAGACAGCTGGTTCATTACGCGGAGCCTGCGCTAAAATTTCACCCGTGGGTGTGGAAATGAAAGAGCTACCATAAAATTCAAGTCCGTCTTCACAGCCAATCCGATTGACTGCTACAACAAAGGTATTGGCCATAATCCCCTGGGCCACCATTACTTTTTGCCACATCGGTTGACTGTCAAAACCTGGTTCAGTCGGTTCGCCGCCAATTGCAGTGGGATAGACTAAAATTTCTGTCTCTTTTAAGCCATAGATTCGCGATAATTCGGGGAACCATTGGTCATAGCAGGTGGGTAAACCAAAGCGGTGGCCGACAAGGTTGTGAACGGGATAATTAGAGTCACCCGCTTTAAAGTAGTAATTTTCATGGTATTTTTCACCACTGGGGATATGTTGCTTACGCGTAACAGCGATGAGTTTACCGTTCTCGTCAAAAGCCACGGCTGTGTTGTAACCTGCTTTTTCAAATAGGGAAGCGGTAATCGTTACCTTAGCATCCTTTGCCAAGGCAGAAACAAAACGCGCCGTTGGTCCTGTATCAATTTCTTCCATATAGGGTTTGCCATCGACATCATGGCGAGTACAGAAATAAGGGGAGAGCGTTAATTCTTGCAAACAAACGATTTCAGCGCCTTGTTTTGCAGCGCTAATAACCCCAGTGGCAAGCCTGTCTTGGTGTTCCATTGGATTTTCAGACCATTTTTCTTGTACTAAACCTAGTTTTAATGTGTTTTTAATCATTTTTATCTCTTCAAAAATTATACAGCCATCGAAAGCTTATCGTGGAACACAGTATCGTAGGTCGGCGCCTCTGGCCCAACTTAGGCGAACGGGTAAGAAATGTCAGGCCAGGGGCGCTGACCTAGGCGTCTTTTTTAAGCTTGATTTGCCAGTAAGGCATTAGCGACCTTTGATTGGTTTTTTTTCCCCATTGCTTTACAAATCATATCCCCTGCAGCTACGATCTTGAAAATATCAATACCCGTTTTAATGCCTAGACCATGCATCAGATAAAGCACATCTTCTGTGGCAACATTACCAGTAGCGCCCCGTGCATAGGGGCAACCGCCAAGCCCTGCGACAGCACTATCGAAACGGTTTATACCACATTCCAAGGAAGCAAAGATATTAGCAACTGCTTGGCCATAGGTATCATGAAAATGCATAGCCAATTGCGAGCTTGGAATAAGCTCTAATACTTCATTGACAACGCGCTTTGTTTGCCTTGGCGTACCGACGCCAATTGTATCACCTAAACAAAGCTCATCAATACCTAAGGCAAGTAATTGCGAAGCGACAGCTTGCACTTGTTTCGGACTGATTTCACCTTCATAGGGACAACCAAGTGCACAGGAAATGTAAGCTCTTACGCGCACTTTTTGCGCTTTAGCCATTTCAATAACCGGTTCAAAACGCGCAATGGACTCCGCAATTGAACAGTTAATATTCCGTTGATTAAAGGTCTCACTGGCTGCCGTAAAGACTGCAATTTCTTTTAAGCCTAGCTCTAAGGCTTTTGTCATGCCCCGTAGATTGGGTACTAGGGCTGAATAGCGAACAGATGCAACTTTGTCAATTGTGGTGAACACCGCTTCATTATCTGCAAGCTGGGGAATGGCTTTAGCTGAGACAAAACTGGTAATTTCGATGTTCTGTAAGCCGCTCTGGCTCAATAAATTAATCAATTCTATTTTTTTTTCGGTTGCCACAAATGAGGATTCATTTTGTAAGCCGTCTCGAGGGCCGACTTCAACGATCGTAACTTGTTGTGGATAGTTCATGGTTGTCCCTAATTCCTAGGATCTAATATTCGGTTAGAGCTAATAATTCAGCCCCTTCGTTGACCTG
>JACCWL010000157.1 GCA_013697645.1 Tatlockia sp.
AGTGCAATATGCCTGAAAATGGCATAATTTTCTGGAGCAGCTTCTTTTCGAATTCTAGATTCATCTTCACGGAATGTGACGTCTAGCGTCCAGTGCAAAGAATTTTCCACAGCCCAATGCTTACGACTGGCACCTAAAAGTGGCGCAGCTAAGGGAGCACATGAGCTGATATAAAAACGCGTATCCTGGGTTCTAAAATCACGTCCTTCTCTAATCGTTTCAACCATAACTACGCTGGTTAATTTTTTCCACTTCACTCCTTCAGGCATATGTTTTTTATATTTTTTAAAATCAATGGCATAAGCACGCCGTGTTTCGACACGGCCATGACCAGCATCAATTTCTTCATGAAAATCATGTTCCACATTCTTAAAATTAGCCTCTTTTGCAACGGTTAAAAATGAAGCAACTTTTTCATGAAAATTTCCTTGATTGCCTTTGAGTGCAAGTAAATAATCACCTTTTTGCTTTACAATTTGTTCAGCTATATCTTTCTGGCATCCCATCGCATCGATAGTGATAATGCATCCTTTAATAGCCAGACTATTTAACAGCTCAGGGATAGCCGTAATCTCATTGCTTTTCTCGGCGGTTTTTTCTTGTCCTAAAACAACACCATTAGCAGTACTCCATGCACTTACCATATGGATTGCTGATTTTTCGTCGCTCTTATCAAAACTACATCGTAATGTTTTTCCATCAATGGCAATGACATCACCATTCGTTGCCTTTGTTACTGCTTGAATCCAGCGGGTAAAACAATTAGCAAACTGTTTAGTGTTCAGTTTTCTCATTACTCGCGCTATCGTATCATCAACAGGAATACCATTCTCATAAGGTAGAAACTGCTTCAGCCACTCGAACTTAAGCAAACCGAAATCTCTTATGGACTTCCAACCTTCACATCCAGAAATTGTTGCACTGATGATTAAAAAAATAATTTCAATCAATGGATAGCGCTTCGTTCTATCGATTCTGGGGTCTTCTAGAGTTTTAAAATGTGACAACAAGTCTGCTTGCATGATGCTTCCTTTATAAAAAAAAGAACATTTGATCAGGTCTATTCTGGTTTGTCGACCCCTGCACCAAACAAATCGTCTGAATTATGGCCTCAGCCATGATTTAGACGATCTTGCCCTGGTGTATTAGCTCTTTAGGTATTGCATTAAAAAAATTAACAACGGATTGGAACTCAGGTTGAACTTCAGGTTGTAACTCAGGTTTGAATGCTTGCAGGCTTGACGCAGAATCTACTATTTTATTTTTTCGCTTCATTGAAGTTAAAATATCAGCCAGTTTATTTTCAAGCAAGGTTAATTGTTCGTATTCCCCATCATCAATTGAATCCCATAAAATCAGTAGGCGATCGCCAATGGGTTTCAGATCGTCAATATGAAGGATAGGTTGTAACAAATAATCTTGTAAATTTTGACTGCTAGCGTTTTGAATTTCCTGATGGCTGTACATGGGGTGCATCTCTCGGTTATTGGACTATATTTTTAATAAACCATATCAAAGGAAGTTCCATTATCAACCTATTTTATTTTGCATGTTTTCCTTCTTTTCTTATCTTTCTTTTGTGGTATTTAGAGCTACTTGGGCATCTTCAATGATTTTATCAATTCGACTTCTTGAACCCCAAAAATGATGTGGGCCGTACAAGGTTGGATTTTTTTGTTTCAATTTTTCGATATATTTGCCCTGATTGCTAAAAATCGTTTCAACCGACTCTGTATTTAAATCGCGTTGCAATTTATTCGCTAAATTGTAATTTCTACTTCTATTTTTTGCTTGCCACCAACCCGTTCCAAAGAAAAAACCATGATTAAAGTTAATCTTATCTTCTGTATCTTTGTGTTTATTGAGTTCATCAATATAATTTATCAAAGCTTTCTTGATTAAGGTTTTATTAGTTTTGGGTTCAAGTTCTCGTGGATCTTTTATGGACTCAATAGCTTTTGGCTTTTCAATGAGTTTATTGGCAACAATCATTGTCGCAGACACCTTAGCCAATGGTTGAATCGCTGGGGATTGTTTATTTGGCTTATTAAGATCCTCAAAATCATTTTCCAATGCGTCCTTGATTGCTGTTTCATCAGTTGCAGTTTTGCTTTTAGACTCCGATATCTCAACAGGTTCAATAAATTTCGAATCTATATGCAATGGTGTAACAAACATGGATGTAGGCACCTCAGCTAAAAGTTCTTTAGCTGGCTCAAGCTTCGCTAATATCTCATTGAAGGTTTGAGCATTAATCAAGGTTTGCTGTTGTAGTAAAACCTGTTGATTGAAAGCCTTTAATTTATTTTTATCATAACCAACAAATTGCTTTTCAATGGAATCAAAATTTAGATACTGGAATTCAGCATTATCAAGTTGAAGAATAATATTAAAAAGCAATTTGTATTCTTTATAAACATTCCAATAAGTACATAAGATCACCAGTCTTGGATCTTCCACCTTAGCGGCTTGTAATTTTTTTAAGACAGGCAAAATGGTTTCATGATGATATAAAATAATAGAAGTAAGATGCCCTTTATGAGTAAATATTGGTAAAATTCGATGCAGATATTCTAACATTTCTACATCAAAATTAGCTGCGACATAAAGATTTAACTCATTACCAATATCAAGCTTTTTAATAAGCGAAATGAATAAATGTCTTTGGGAATTATGTTTCTCTAACCATGCTGAGTGATCGAATTCAAGAATGTTTGTAAGATCTTCTCGGGTTAATTCCTCCGATTGAGTCATTTTTTGCAGCAAAATGGGCGTTAACGAGTAAAAATGGGTCAAATATTTTACTACTAATCTTTTAATATCCTTAAAATGAAATAGGTTATTCTCAAACAACCACTTAAAAACCGGTAATGCTTCCTTTGAATTTTCCGGTCTTTGACTAAAGGTCTTAAGTAAATCTATATATTTGGATAGAGGAAATTCGTGGCTAAAAATAATATTTATGATTTTTCTGAAATCGGAATTTTCAACATAATTTCTAATAAAGATTTGATCCAGGCGATTAAATCCGTATAAAAAAACGGGCTCCAATTCATGGAGAATGGGAATACAGGAATGCAATAAAGAGGTTGCCGGAAGGATGTATAATCCTTCTATCAGAATTGCCTGGTTAAGTTCATCAGCATAATCCAGTTTTTCATAGTTTGAGCGCGTTGTTTCTTCCGCAAGACCCAACTCTACTATTTTTGCCAAAACAGTCTTTTTCCAGAAAATATGTTTTTCGTTAATGGCAGAAAAATTGATCATATATATTTCATATTCTGCAGCAGTTTCGAAATATTTCCATTCTTTCTTAACTAATTGTTGTAGCTCATCTAAATTTGAACATTTTTCGATTGAGTGTAGATTAATTTTATCAATTTTCTTAGCTGCCCTATCTGCAAGCCATTTTTTGTGTTTGATCTCATTAATTTTATCAGCTGAGGTTACTTTTATTTCATGCTGGTAAAGATAATAATTTTTCAGGCATTGGCTTTTTCGAGATTGATTGTCGAGTTGAGTAAACAGAGAAAAAATCGGTTGAGCCAAATCCTCTAATTGTTTGGTAAATTCCTTTGTTGCTTCTTCTACTTCTTCATGGAAATTTAGTTTGCTTAAATCTCTGAGATTAGCCAGGGTCCTGATTTCGTTTTGAAAGCATTGTACTGTTTCTTCCAGTTTAAGAAAACTATGCATAGGCGCTATTGAAGATTCAAATTGTTTATTAGCTTGGCGTATAGCTTCTGTCGTATCTAAGGGAACACTTTCATCAATTTGACAGCGAATTCGGGTTAATATTCTTGCAATCTCAAGCAAGGAGGCTTTGGGATGTAGTTTGCTATCAGTCGTATCTAAAAGCTCTATTAATTGAGGATATTGGCGAACGAAGTAATCACTTAAAATTGTTTGAGCCCAATCATTTTCATACCTTAGAGCAACAGGGGCAAAAATTGTTCTTATATAAGAGAACAAATCACTTTTTTCTGCTAACCCTTGATATACATTGCTATAGCCACGGGTGGTCGCAAAATCATCATAATAACCAAAATCAACAAGGCGGGGCACACCTCGTTCATCCACGGTTACGTTTAAAGGTTTTATATCGCAATGAAACCACTTTTGCCCAGTTTTGGATAGTTTTCCCGTATGCAGATCTTCAATTTGTAATGCGAGAAGAATAGCAAGGCGCAAAGCCTCATCATCTGATAAATTATTTTCCTTTAAATAGATGGGTAAGGACTTTCCTAAATAAATTAGAGGCAAATATATTTTTCTTTTAGAATTTGATTGCCTTATTGTCAGACCTGGTTCGTTGGTTACGCCTACGTCAAAAGCAATCTCATATTCTGAAGAGGGTAAGTCTCTAGGGTTATTGAAAGATTTTAGAACATAACAGTTTCCCTGCTCATCTTCTGCAAGAACCACTTTTCTTGAGGATTTTTTATTTAAAATTCCATTTTTTTTATTGGCGATTCCAAGTAAGATTTTGCCCTGGGTGAATAGAAACTTGTGCTCTAAATTAGCCTCAGTTCCATTTTTGATATATTCACCTGGTCGCTTTTCAGGTATTAGATTAAACAACTGTCTTGCAATTTGCCATTCCGATTTGTGGATCATAAATTTTGATATCCTAAAGCTTAGGCATTAACGCCATGTTCAGAGCCCATATTTAGAGCCATGCATCTAAGGAAAAAAAAATTTATTGTATCATGGGTGTATTTATTGATCAAGGTGACCCATAGATTACCAGCAAAGGATGGCTCTATGCGTTTTGCTGCCAACTTGCTCTTGCGCGATATAGCGCCGGCAAATCAGCCATCGTTTTATTCGCAGTTTTTGTGAGGTTTAATATCTCACGCTCATTTTGATAATAAACACCTAGTGGTACAGGGAACTCGGGAAAATGAAGTCGTGCTAAACGCATTGCAGCAATGTAATTAGAAGAATCGTGGCTATAACTTGCTGCATCTTGGCTAGCAACTTGTTTCAGATACTCATTTTCAAGAATCAGTGCCCTTTCTTTTTCTGCCCCAAATAGTAAAGGCTGCCCTTCCTCTAATAGGATTGTCTTATCTGCCCGATTTGCTTTAACAGCAAAGGCATCAAAAGCTCCATGATTAAAAATATTACAATCTTGATAAATTTCCACAAAGGAACAACCTTTGTGTTCATAAGCTTTCTTGAGAACCTCACCTAAGTGATTGGGATCTTTATCCACAGCACGTGCAACAAAGCTAGCTCCTGCTGCTAGTGCAATTGCTAAGGGATTGATAGGTTCATTTGACACCCCCTGAGGCGATGTTTTAGTGATCTGCCCTTTTTGTGAAGTGGGCGAAAATTGTCCCTTGGTTAAACCATAAACTTGATTATTGAAGAGCAAAATATTTAGATTCACATTACGCCTTAAACAGTGAATCAGATGGTTGCCACCGATGCTTAAAGCGTCCCCATCACCTGTTATCACCCAAACAGTCAAATCCTCACGCATTGCTTTCAGGCCAGTTGCGACAGCGGGAGCTCTTCCATGAATAGTGTGAAAGCCATAGGTGTTCATGTAATAAGGTAAACGCCCGGCACAACCTATCCCTGAAACAAAAACATGCTTTTCTGGAGCCACACCTAACTCAGGTAGCAGGCGTTGCAAGGCTGCTAAAATTGCATAATCACCGCAACCAGGGCACCATCGCACTTCGGTAGAATTCGTGAAATCTTCGCGTTTATAACTTTTGTTCATTTTAACTCCCAAAGACTGCTAAAAAGTCAAATAGAGCTAGTAGTCATTAAAGGCTATCAACAGCCCCTAATTTAATTGCGTTTACCAAATGACTTGGGGTAAAAGGTTGACCATTACATTGATTAAGTGATTTAGCATCAATTAAAAAATTAGCACGTATTAATTGACATAGATGCCCGGAATTTAATTCCGCTACGAAAACCTTATTAAAACCTGCAAGTATTGTTCCTAATTTCTCAGGCAAGGGATTTAAATGACGCAAATGAATTAGGGCGATTGCTAAGCCCTCTTCACAACATTGATTAACTGCTGATTTTAAACTGCCATAGGTAGAGCCCCAACCTACTACTAAAATTTTTGCATTTTCATCGCCTTCAATAATCAAATCGTCGTATTCCCGAGAAATGCCGGCGATCTTATCTGCTCGAAGTTTAACCATTTTTTGATGATTATCCGCATCATAACTAACTCGCCCGTCTTCACCTTGTTTTTCTAAACCACCAATTTGATGAATCAACCCCTCTGTACCTGGAACATTCCAGCTACGCGCTAAATTCTCATCTCGCTGATAGGGTTTGGGAAAACGATTAAAATCAATTGTAGGAATTTTAATCGATTCTGGAGTGGGAATTTTCCAAGGTTCAGCAGCATTAGCAAGGGATGCATCAAGCAATACGATGACTGGTGTCATGTATTTAATGGCAATATTAAAAGCTTCAATAATCGTGTAAAAACAATCCGAAGCCGATTTAGCAGCGATAACCGGCAAAGGCGCTTCGCCATGACGACCATATAAAGCTTGGTGCAAATCACTTTGGCTGGTTTTAGTAGGCAAACCTGTTGAAGCTCCGGCGCGCTGTATATCGACCAATACTAAAGGCAATTCAGTCATGACTGCTAAACCAAGACTTTCCGTTTTTAAATCAAAACCGGGTCCTGAAGTACAAGTCAAGGCTAAGCAGCCGCCATAAGCAGCCCCAATACAGGCACAAATGGCTGCAATTTCATCTTCAGCTTGTAACAATTGCACACCATAATCTGCTAATTTAGCAGCTTCCTGTAAAATCGCTGATGCGGGTGTAATTGGATAACCAGAGACAAATAAGGGAGTTTTTGTAGCAGTAGCTAAGGTTGCTAGCGCCAAAGACACTGCATCTACGCCGGTAATTTGGCGATATTCGCCACTTTCACGGTTTACTTGTCCTAACATGAATTGCTTGCGGCTTAATTCAAGCGTCATTGCATAATTATAACCTGCTAAAAGAGACAATTCGTTTGCTTTGGCAATCTGTGGCTGGGCTTTAAATTTTTTCTTAATAAATGCAAGACAATTATCAGTAGGAAAATCAAAAAGCCAAAGCACTAAACCTAAGACATAGAAATTTTTTGATTTTTTAGCCTGAGCATGACTAATTTCAAGGGCTGCAACGGCTTCAACCGTTTGGCTTACCAGGGGGAAGGATACTAGATGGTAGTGCTCCGCAATCTTATCAAGAAAGTCCGAATTCAGTCCTGCTTTTAGCCAATCCTTTTCAGAAAAACTATCTTCATTAATGATGAGCAAACCACCTTGATTGAGGTGCTCAAGCGAATTTTTTAAAGCAGCAGGGTTTAAGGCGACTAAAACATCGAGTTCTTCGCCCGCTGTAAAAATTGCTTGTTCTGCTAGTGCTAACTGAAATCCAGAGACACCGGCAACAGTTCCTGCCGGTGCTCTAATTTCAGCCGGGAAATCAGGTAGGGTTCTTACTTCACGGCCAGTCATAGCAGCTGTAATAGTTAGCTGCTCCCCTACAAGTTGAACACCGTCGCCAGAGTCGCCGGTTATTCGAATAACAATTGAGTCATTGTTTGACATAGTGTCTTGCTTCCAGCATAAGATGACGCATATCCCTCACCGCCTCTTTCAAACCACAAAACAACGCCCGCGCGATGATTGCATGGCCAATGTTTAATTCATTTATTTCTTTTATTGCCGCAATAGGTTTAACGTTATGGTAATTTAAACCGTGTCCGGCATTCACAATTAAATTTAAGGATGCCGCATATTCTGCAGCGTCTTTTATCCGCTTCAACTCATGTTCTTGGGCTTTAACATTAGTAGCATCAGCGTAGCAACCGGTATGGATTTCAATTACAGGCGCACCCACTTCGACAGTGGCTTCAATTTGCTTTCTATCTGGATCTATAAATAAAGACACTTCAGAACCTAGAGCTTGCAGACGTTTAACCGCATGAGCAACTGCCTCATAGTGACCAGTTACATCCAAACCACCTTCTGTTGTTAATTCCTCACGCTTTTCAGGAACTAGACAGGCATGCTCAGGTTTAATTTCTTCAGCAAAATCAAGCATTGCTTCGGTGATTGCTAATTCCAGATTCATCCGGGTTTGCAACACGGCCTTAATAAGTCTAACGTCACGGGCCTGAATATGCCGTAAATCTTCACGCATATGCAGAGTAATTCCATCGGCACCGGCTTCTTCTGCATCGATTGCCGCTTGTACGGGATCAGGATATCGTGTACCTCGGGCCTGACGAACAGTCGCTATGTGATCAATGTTAACACCAAGTAAAATCTCTTTAGACATCTTTATTCACCCTTTATTAAAAAACTGCTTTAAATTATGACGCTAAATAAGCATAGTATCTAGGGTTTAGATTTCTTTTGTTTTACTAAGCGATATACATGCCAACTCGCTGTCAACTCTTCGATTTTTTTGGAAATAAGGCTCGGGATTTTAATTCCTTTCCGCCTAAAAGATGGTTTATTGCCTGACGCATAATGTATTTGGCGCTTTTCAAAACTGATAGTTGTTCAAAACGCCCCTCAGAGAGAGCGAGAATATCCGCACCGACAATTCCATCAGCGGCTATTCTAAAACCTTCTCCGGCTATGAATTGATAACAAAAATCAGCTTGAATGGGCGCTTCTGGATTTGTGGTTGAGGTAAACGATAGGGAATAACCGCAAGCTTGTAACAACACACTCTCAAAGCGCCTAAGTACTATTTCGATTGCTAAGGGGTCATTAATGGCAGACAAGCCTTGCATTGTATGTACATAAGCTGCAAAAAGCTCAGGCTGAGAATCCATGGGTTTAAGGGCATAATAGAGTAACTCATTGACATAAAGCCCGGCAAAGAGTGAGCTGCCTTGAAGTTGCGAAACGCTAGGTAGCGCTTCAATATGACGGACAAAATGCCAATCCTTACGAAGATCTAAAGCTAGCCATAAAGGGGAAAAAGGCTGTAAAATTGCCTGTTTTTTTGGGGTGCGGCCTCCTTTGCAGAGGCAAGTTAGAATCCCTTTTTCGCGAGTAAAAAAAGTGACTCGCATAGAGCTATCGCCTGAAGGCGTTTTATGTAAAACCCAAGCTTCAAGCGCCTCAGTGATCATAACCTAATTGCTTTAGTAAGCGTTCGTCATCAGCCCAACCCGATTTCACCTTGCACCAACATTGCAGGAAGACCTTTTTATTTAATAATTTTTCCATATCTAGGCGAGCGCTAGTTGCCATATCCTTTAATTTTTGGCCTTTATTGCCAATTATCATCCGTTTGTGATTGTCTTTTTCAACCAAAATTAGCGCATGGATACGCACTAAGTCACCCTCGTCTTTATACGATTCGATATCGACAGTTGTGGCATATGGCAATTCCTGTCCGCATAGGCGGAAAATTTTCTCCCGCAATAATTCTGCGCACAAAAAACGAGTCGAGCGGTCGGTAAACTGATCATCGCCAAATAAATGCGGGCCCTCTGGTAAATAGCCTTGTAGAATTTGCTGCAAATTTTCAACCTGCACACCCGTCTTTGCAGATAGCGGGATAATAGAGACGAAATCGTGACGTTTGTTTATCTCTTCTATCCAAGGCAGTAATTTATCTTTATCAGCGATTTTATCAACCTTATTGACTGCGAGTACACAGGGAATCTCCGCTTGTTTTATCAAACGTAGTACATATTCATCGCCATCTTCCCAATGAGTGCCATCTACCAAAAAAACAATTACATCCACATCACTCAATACCGCGTTAGCTGTTTTATTCATCAAACGGTTCATTGCTTTTTTTGATCCCTGATGAATTCCAGGCGTATCCACATAGACAAATTGATAGTCACCTTGAGTTTGTATACCCAAAATACTGTGTCTGGTAGTTTGTGGCTTACGGGAGGTAATCGATAGTTTTTGCTGCAAGATATAATTTAGCAGTGTGGATTTCCCCACATTAGGTCGCCCAACCAGAGCGATATAACCGCAAAAAGAAGTCATTAAACATTAATCCTGTTTGTTTTTGACGCATAAGTTAGCACATCTGGCACTAGTGCTACAAATCTATGGGCGTTTATTTTATAATTCCGACGCTATCTCGCAAGAATGGATTTTTATGAAAGCTCAAGGATTTTCAATTATTGAGATCATAATCGTAATTATGATCATTGCTCTCTTTGCTACCTTCACTTACCCAAGTTACCGTGAATCGATAACCCGCGCAAGACGAATTGATGGCAAAGTTGCCTTGCTGGATTTGGCGGCTCGTATGGAGCAATATTATGCTGAAAATCAGACCTATCAAGGCGCGACCTTGGGAACAGGCAGCGCTAGCGATGTTTTTTACAGCAATCGTTCAGCACAAAATTACTATATTTTGCTGATATCAAAACAAACCGACACCGAGTTTAATTTAGCGGCTATTCCAAGAGGCCCACAAGCTCAGGGTGATAAAGCCTGTCAAACGCTTAGTTTCAATAGTTTTGGTGTTAAAGGAATCACCCCAGGCCCGGGCGGGACACCAAGCGCTAGTGCAACACAATGTTGGTGAACAAGTCCTATGAAGTATCACTTTGACCATTGTGTAGCCAATTCAATTCGTGTACAATTTCAAGTATTAAATACTCTTGTGAGTTTATTATGGCTTCAGATCCAGTTAAGCAATCATCCGAAAATGTTGAAAACCTTGAATTTTCAAAAGTTAGCAAAGAGCTAAAGGTAGAACTCCTGCATGATGAAGCTCATCTCAATGATCTCCTACTCCTAGTCAATGATAAAAAAATGCTTATCACTGAGGCTGAGTTAGAAAAACTTCTTCATCTAAATCATGCTAAAGACTTACAAAAAAAGGAAATCCATAATCCTGCTCATGATGGTCAGCACGGCTTGAAGTCTGCGAAAGATGTTATTTCTTTTTTAAAATCACCCAGGGGTGAGAAAGCTAAACAATTATTGCATGACCTACTAGTCCTTATCGTTGTTTTGAAAAAGCAGGGATTTGAAGCTCAACGTAGCCAACTTTTAAGATTGTATATTTTTATGGCTAATCTACGGTTAGAGAAACTATTAGATCGAAAGGAAGCCACTAAAGAGTTGAATGCAGCCTACCAACAGCAAATCAATAAGAGTTTGGCCTATGCTAGAGCGGCCTCTGAACAAGCTCCTGTTGAGAAAAGTTCACTTTACGATGAAATGTTATTGGATCAAATCAAAAAAGCTTATGCCTTAGCTCCAAAACTCTTAGAACAAGAATTGAATGAAAAATTGATAGAAGCTCAACTGCTTGAACAAGAAATCGCGGCACATAGTGAGGAAATTCATATTATTATTGAGCGATACAACATTTTGCATACTCATTTGCATGTTTTGGATGATCATTCTGACGCACTTGAAACCATGCAGAATTCATCTCAAAAAATTGAAGCTACTCAAGCGGTTCTTAAAGTAGTTCAAGCTGGAATACAGAAAGTCACAGCAAATATTCAACAACATCTAATTAATGGCGAAGAAATTCAAGCAAACTTGCTGATGAACCATCTCGATGGTCTAAATGTGCAAGTAGAAGGCATGAATACCATGTTGTCTGTAATTAATTCAGAAAAATCCTATTACGATGCTGACGGTCAACCCATAAACTCCTTCAAAGATGCGGCTTATATTGTCAGCAATGAGAACCAATTATATAAAGATAAAGAAAACGGTAAATTTTATTTATTAAAACCAGGCCAAGAATTTTCAACTATGACTGAGGAAGAAAAATCTGAAGCTCAAGCAAAATTTGAAGATTCGAAGCCAGAAATTACCATGATCAAAGATACAATAAAACTTTATCAAGCTAGCGAAATGAACGCATTTGAAACTAAAAAAAATGAACTGATATTGCGCTCTGAAGCAATGCAAAGAGATATTTTAGATTTAACTAATAGATTTAATGAAGCAAAAGCGGCTGAGGCAAATGTTCTTGCTCTCCTAAACGATTCAAAAAATGATTTATCTAAAATACCCACTCCTAAACCCACACCAACTGCAGTAAATAAGGCTGGTACACCACAGATGTCTATAACCCAAAGTTATAGACAGGTATTGAATTTAATGCGTTTCAATCCAACAGAAGAAGCAATTTCACGTTTGAAATCTAGCCTTGTTCATCCAAATGGCAAACCTAATACAGCAGCTCAAAATGCAGTTGCCAATGTTATCAAGCCGGGTGAAATACTTTTACCTAGCAAAATGAATAGCTTACTCGCCACTTTAGCACGGCTTGGTGTTTCTCCTAATAAACCCAATGTGACGTCAAATTTGGATTTGCATCCAAGTGCTGTTGAGGATCGAAACTCCTATACAAGCCCAACTCCATTGAAAACCACCCCATCGCCATTTAAGTTTTAACACTTAAAGCTTGCTATGCAGCTGCAACTCTTCTAACATAAACGAATGTTGCAGAGGGCTAGTGAATTAATGATGATGAGTGACAAATTGTTTGGAAACCAGTTAATTATAGTAACTCTTGATGTCGATGCCTTGTTATTTGAAAGGCTTGAACAAATTGTCCAGGCTGGATTTTCTGTAGTGGAAATAAATTGCAGCGAACAAGAATTATTGAAAAAAATTCTTAACGATTTCCCTGCTTTACGAGTTGGTGCTGGAAATATCATTAGCACTCAACAACTTGAGCAATGTTTTCAAGCAGGCGTCCACTTCGTCTCAAGTCCAGGTTTCTTACCTGCGATTGCTCAAACTGCTGCTATCTACTCTATTAATTATCTTCCAGGTATTGCAACGATGTCAGAAGCCATGCAAGTTATGGCCTTAGGCTGCCATCAGGCAAGACCCTATCCTGCTGATCTTTTATTTTGCGCATCACTGAATAAATGTTTGCCAATGTTAAGGTTATTTCCAGCAGAAATTGAATGGAATGAAGCCGAGCATTACCTAAGTTTACCTGCAGTAGCGG
>JACCWL010000160.1 GCA_013697645.1 Tatlockia sp.
ATAACGACGATAATGGCGAAGAAATATGGTGGCACAGCAAAAGCCTATGATCAAATTGATGCGGCGCCGGAAGAGCGAGAGAGAGGAATAACTATCTCTACAGCCCACGTAGAATATGAATCAGCGAATCGTCACTATGCCCACGTTGATTGCCCTGGCCATGCGGACTATGTAAAGAACATGATCACAGGTGCAGCGCAGATGGACGGAGCAATATTAGTCGTATCGGCAGCTGATGGCCCGATGCCGCAAACGAGAGAGCACATTTTGCTGTCGAGACAGGTAGGCGTACCGTATATAGTTGTGTTTTTAAATAAAGCAGACATGGTAGACGATGCGGAATTGCTAGAGTTAGTTGAAATGGAAGTAAGGGATTTATTAAGCAAGTACGAATTTCCTGGCGATGATATACCCATCATTACTGGTTCGGCATTAAAAGCACTTGCAGGCGATGAAACAGAAATTGGTGTACAAGCGATAGAGAAGTTAGTAGAGACGATGGACTCTTATATACCAGAGCCCGTACGAAACATTGATAAGGCATTTTTATTACCGATTGAAGACGTATTTTCTATATCTGGACGCGGAACGGTAGTCACGGGACGAGTTGAATGTGGAATAGTCAAAGTTGGAGAAGAAGTAGAGATAGTAGGAATCCGTGATACGGTGAAGACAATCTGTACAGGCGTAGAGATGTTCCGCAAATTGTTAGACGAAGGACGAGCAGGTGATAACGTTGGAGTATTGTTGCGCGGAACAAAGAGAGACGAAGTAGAGCGTGGACAAGTATTAGCGAAGCCTGGTTCGATTAAGCCACATACTAAGTTTGAAGCGGAAGTGTATGTCTTATCGAAAGATGAAGGCGGACGTCATACCCCATTTTTCAATGGCTATCGTCCACAGTTTTATTTTAGAACGACAGACGTGACAGGTACATGTGACCTGCCAACAGGAGTAGAAATGGTAATGCCAGGTGATAACGTCCAAATGACGATTAGCTTGCATTCACCAATTGCTATGGATGAGGGATTGCGATTTGCAATTCGAGAAGGTGGCCGCACTGTTGGTGCTGGTGTTGTCGCAAAGATCATTGAGTAAAATAAAATGAGCAACAATCAAAATATTAAAATAAGATTAAAGTCCTTTGACCACAGGTTAATTGATTTATCAACTCGCGAGATTGTCGATACAGCAAAACGTACTGGGGCACAAATTCGTGGACCAATACCTTTGCCAATTCGCAAAGAGAAATTTACTGTATTGACATCACCGCATGTCAATAAAGATGCTCGTGATCAATACGAACTGCGTACTCATAAGCGCCTGGTTGTCATTGTGCACCCTACTGAAAAAACTGTAGATGCATTGATGAAACTTGATTTGGCTGCTGGAGTTGATGTGCAAATTAGTCTTGATGACGAATAGTCTTAATCAGACAAGAGTTATTAACGAGGGTGTTACAATGACGATTGGGTTATTAGGCCGTAAAATCGGTATGACACGGGTGTTTACAGAAGATGGTGTTTCGATACCAGTTTCTGTAGTAGAAGTATTACCTAACCGAGTGTCTCAAATAAAAACTATAGATACAGATGGCTATGCAGCAATTCAGCTTACTGGTGGTAAGAAAAAATCAAGCCACGTTAATAAGCCGCTAACAGGTCACTTTGCCTTAGCTCAGATTGAAGCTGGGGATATGATTTGTGAATTCCGTATAGATGAAATTGATCAATATAGTGCAGGTCAGCTTTTATCAGTAAATGATATCTTTAATGAAGGGCAGTTTGTCGATGTTGCTTCAACTTCAAAAGGTAAAGGTTTTGCTGGTACTGTAAAGCGCTATAATTTTCGTACACAAGATGCAACGCATGGTAATTCACGTTCCCATCGTGTTCCTGGATCGATTGGACAGAATCAGACACCAGGTCGTGTATTTAAAGGTAAAAAAATGGCAGGACAAATGGGAAATGTGCGTTGCACAACCCAAACTCTTGAGTTAGTCCGCGTAGACAAAGAGCGAAATTTACTTTTAATTAAGGGCGCTATTCCAGGTTGTCCTGGTGCAAGAGTTGAAGTAAGGCCCGCAGTTAAGAAGAAGCAAAGGGGCAACTGATGGAACTTATCACAATAGATACTAAAGCTAAATTAATAATAAGCGATGAAATTTTTGGCTATAACTACAATGAAGGATTAATCCATCAAGCAGTAGTTACGTTTATGAACAATGCACGTAGCGGTAACAGTGCTCAAAAAACACGTGCTGAAGTTCGTGGTGGCGGTAGAAAACCTTGGAAGCAAAAAGGTACAGGACGCGCAAGAGCTGGTACAATACGCAGCCCAATCTGGCGTTCTGGAGGAGTAACATTTGCTTCAAAAAAACGTGACTATAGTCAAAAATTGAATAAAAAAATGTACAAACGAGCAATGCGTAGTATA
This sequence comes from Tatlockia sp., assembly GCA_013697645.1. Lineage (GTDB taxonomy): Bacteria > Pseudomonadota > Gammaproteobacteria > Legionellales > Legionellaceae > Tatlockia. The sequence goes on from JACCWL010000160.1 coordinate 2,437, forward strand.
ATCTCTGAGCTTCATCGTACCGAGAATCTAGTTGTTGTCAGCGATTTTCAATGTCAATCACATAAAACTAAAGATTTTCTTAGTAAAATGAATGAGTTAAAACTTCCTAATGCATTGATTGTCATGACTGAAGTAGGTGAGCACGAATATCTAGCATCACGTAACTTATATCACTATGACGTGTGCGATGTAAGTTGTTTAGATCCTGTTAACCTATTACGTTTTGAGAAAATTCTCATTACTGAAAGTGCCATTAAGAATTTAGAGGAGCAGTTACAATGAATGCAGAACATATATTAATGGTACTGCGTGAGCCACATACCTCTGAAAAAGCAACAATTTTGGCTGATAAATTTAAACAATTTACTTTCAAAGTTTTAAAAACAGCGACAAAGCAAGAAATTAAACTTGCTGTTGAACAAATGTTTAATGTCAAAGTTAAAAGTGTGTCGGTGATAAATGTTAAGGGCAAGAAAAAGCGTTTTAAACAGACGAGTGGTAAACGTTCGGACTGGAAAAAAGCTTTCGTCTCCTTGCAAGAAAATTTTGACATCGACTTTACAGTGACAGAATAAGGCAGATTAAGATGGCACTATTAAAATCTAAACCCACATCACCTGGAAAGCGCGGTGAGATACGTGTGGTCCATCATCATATTCATAAAGGGCAGCCTCATGCAGCTCTTGTTGAGAAGCTTAATAAAACTGGTGGACGTAATAACCAGGGTCGAATTACAGTACGACATATTGGTGGCGGTGCTCGCTGCAAATATCGCATTATCGACTTTAAAAGAACTAAGGATGGAATTGAAGCAAAGGTTGAACGTATCGAATATGATCCAAATCGTACTGCTTTGATTGCTTTAGTTGTTTACAAAGATGGCGAACGAAGGTACATTATTGCACCTTCAGGATTAGAAGCCGGGAATACCATCGTAAGTGGTGAAGATTCACCAATTAGTGTTGGTAACAGTTTACCACTGCGTAATATTCCAGTAGGTACAACAATACATTGCGTTGAGTTAAAGCCTGGTAAAGGCGCGCAAATGCTACGTAGCGCCGGATGTAGTGGACAAATCGTTGCAAAGGAAGGTAACTATGCAACGTTAAAACTTCGCTCTGGTGAGATGCGTAAAGTTCAGACTTTATGTCGAGCCGTTATTGGCGAAGTCTCTAATAGTGAACACAGTCTACCTGCTCTTGGTAAAGCCGGAGCAAACCGTTGGAGAGGTATAAGACCAACAGTTCGTGGTGTTGCTATGAACCCTGTTGACCATCCACATGGTGGTGGTGAGGGACGAACGTCAGGTGGACGTCACCCAGTATCTCCGTGGGGCGTACCAACTAAAGGGTACAAAACTAGAAGTAATAAGCGTACTGATCGTTTTATCGTCAGAAGACGTAAGAAAAAATAATTAGCTAAGAGGATATTAAGGTGGCACGTTCTATTAGAAAAGGTCCTTTTGTCGATACTCACTTATTAAATAAAGTAGAGGCGGCGGTAGAATCTAAGTCCAAAAAACCGATTAAAACCTGGTCCAGGCGTTCAACAATTGTACCTGAAATGATCGACCTTACAATCGCTGTACATAATGGTAAGGATCATGTGCCTGTTTATATTACAGATAACATGGTTGGTCATAAATTGGGTGAGTTTGCCATGACCCGCACATTCAAAGGTCATTCTGGTGACAGAAAGGCCAAAGGTAAGTAAGAGGCAATGATGGAAGTTATAGCAAAATTAAAAAATGCACCACTATCTGCTCAAAAGGGCAGATTAGTAGCTGATATGATTCGTAAAATGAAGGTTTCTAAAGCAATTGATGTTTTGAAATTTACCCCTAAAAAGGGTGCGCAGTTAATGTTGAAGTTATTAGAGTCTGCTATAGCAAACGCTGAAAATAACAACGGCGCTGACATTGACGAATTGAAAGTAGGTGTGGTTTTTGTGGATGAGGCAGCAACTTTAAAACGAATTAGTCCTCGTGCTAAGGGTCGTGCAAATCGTATTTGCAAGCGAACCTGCCATATCACAATTAAAGTGTCTGACGAGGAATAGCAATGGGACAAAAAGTTAACCCTATAGGTATAAGGTTAGGTATAACGCAAGATTGGAATTCAAAGTGGTATGCTTCCAAAAACTATGCACAGTACTTAAACCAAGATATTAATCTGCGTAAAGACTTAAAGAAAAAATTAATGTCCGCTGCAGTAAGTAAAATTAAAATTGAGCGACCCGCTAATAATGCAGTGGTAACAATTCAAACTGCAAGACCTGGTGTGATTATAGGAAAAAAAGGTGGCGGCATTGAAACGCTAAGAAGAGAAATTGCCGCCAAGCTTGGCGTTCCTGTTCACTTAAATATTGAAGAGGTTCGTAAACCTGAGCTTGACGCTATTCTGGTTGCCGAAGGCATAGCCCAGCAGTTAGAACAGCGTGTTATGTTCCGTCGTGCGATGAAACGAGCAGTGACTTCAGCAATGAAATCAGGAGCAAAGGGAATCAAGATTTGTGTAAGTGGACGTTTGGGAGGTGCTGAAATCGCAAGAAGCGAATGGTACCGCGAAGGAAGAGTACCGCTGCATACCTTCCGGGCAGATGTTGATTATGGAACTGCTGAAGCTAAAACTACTTATGGAATCATAGGTGTTAAGGTCTGGATTTTCAAAGGGGAAGTGCTCCCGCAGAAAGCCCGTAACGGCGAAAGCGGTAAGTAGTGAGGAATTATAATCATGTTACAGCCAAAACGTACGAAATATCGTAAGCAAATGAAAGGAAGGAACCGCGGTTTAGCCCAAAGAGGCTCAACTGTTAGCTTTGGTGAGTTTGGTCTAAAAGCTATTGAAAGAGGACGTTTGACAGCACGTCAAATTGAAGCCGCTCGTCGTGCAATGACAAGGCATATAAAGCGTGGCGGTAAAATATGGATTAGAGTATTTCCAGATAAACCTATTACTCAAAAACCTCTCGAAGTAAGACAGGGAAAGGGTAAAGGCTCTGTTGAATATTGGGTAGCTCAAATTCAACCTGGAAAAGTGTTGTTTGAAATGGAAGGTGTTAGTAAAGAGTTAGCGATGGAAGCATTTGATCTAGCTAAAGCTAAATTGCCTTTCAAAGTAATGTTTGAAGAGCGAAAGGTGATGTGATGAAAGATATAAAAGAGTTAAGAAGCTTAGCTGTTGAGGAACTGCAATCTGAATTACTCTCTTTGCGTAAAGAGCAATTAATGATGCGAATTAGAAAAGCAAGTGGAAATCTTGATAAGACACACCTAATTACACAAGTCAGAAAGGCTATTGCTCGAGTTAAAACAATTATGTCTGAGAAATTGGAGAGTAGTCATGGAAAATAGTGAAACAGGAGGCAGGACCATAGTAGGGAAAATTGTCAGTGATAAAATGCAAAAAACTATTGTTGTTTTGGTTGAGCGTACTGTCAAGCATCCTAAATATGGAAAGATCATGAAGCGACGAACAAAACTTCATGCTCACGATGAAAATCAAGTAGGCAAAATCGGAAATACAGTAAAAATACGTGAATCTCGACCACTCTCAAAAATGAAAAGTTGGGTACTAGTAGAAGTAATTTCTTGATGTTAATTGTTTTACTTTTAAAGCTGCGAGAGGCCTGATATAATCAGCAGCCTTTTTCTGGTCGAATTTAGAGCTGGAGAATAGAATGATACAAATGCAGACAGTGCTCGAAGTTGCAGATAATAGCGGAGCACGCAGAGTGATGTGTATCAAAGTACTTGGTGGATCACATAGGCGTTATGCGCGTGTTGGTGATGTTATTAAAGTAAGCATAAAAGATGCAATACCACGAAGCAAAGTGAAGAAAGGCGCTGTAATGAAAGCTGTAGTAGTTAGAACTTGTCAAGGTGTACGCCGAGATGATGGTTCGCTAATACGTTTCGACGGTAATGCAGCTGTACTTCTGAATAACCAAAACGAGCCTATAGGTACACGTATATTTGGGCCTGTAACTCGTGAGCTAAGAGAGCGGTTTATGAAAATCATTTCTCTTGCACCCGAAGTATTGTAAGAGGGATAAGTTATGAAACGCATAAAATCAGGCGATACGGTAATTGTAATTGCCGGTAAAAGTAAAGGTCATGTTGGCAAAGTTTTAAAAGTACTTAATGATCTTAAGAAAGTGATCGTATCCGGTGCGAATACTATCAAAAAACATGAGAAACCTAACCCGCAGATACAAAAAGAGGGCGGAATTATTACTCGTGAAGCACCATTGGATATTTCTAATATTGCAATATGCAATCCAGTATCCAATAAAGCTGATAAAGTAGGTTTCAAATTTATTGAAAAAGACGGCAAAAAGAATAAAGTTAGATACTATAAATCAAATAATGAAGTAATTGACCTTGTCTAATTAGGTGATGGAAATGGCTAGACTTAAAGAGTTCTATAGAGATGAAGTTGTCGAAATGATGGTAAAAAAATTCGGCTACAAAAGTGTGATGGAAGTTCCAAAGATCCTTAAAATAACCTTGAATATGGGTGTTGGTGAGGCTGTTGGAGATAAAAAAGTCATGACACATGCTGTACAAGATATGACTTTAATTGCCGGACAAAAACCTGTTGTAACTAATGCTAAAAAATCATTAGCAGGTTTTAAAATCCGAGAAGGATGGCCGATTGGTTGTAAAGTAACTCTACGATCTAAAAAAATGTATGAGTTTTTGGATCGTTTGATCAATATAACTCTTCCACGAGTGCGCGATTTTCGTGGATTGAATCCAAAGTCTTTTGATGGCACAGGAAACTATAGTATGGGAATCCATGAGCAAATAGTTTTTCCTGAAATTGATTTTGATAAAACAGATGGTATTCGTGGTTTGGATATATGTATAACCACTAGTGCTAAAACCAATGAAGAAGCGAAGGCCTTGTTATTAGCATTTAACTTGCCTTTGAAAGACAGAGATAAACACTAAAAAAGGTAATATATTGTGGCTAAAAAATCTATTCTCGCCCGCGAAAAAAAACGATCAAAACTCGTTGCGAAATATAAAGAGCGAAGAAATGAACTAAAAGTTATAATCAAGTCGTCTCAGGATATGACGGAAATAATGGAAGCTCAGTTAAAGCTGGGTAAATTACCATTAAATTCGAATCCTGTACGAAACAGCACGCGTTGTCAGCAATGTGGTCGACCACATGCCGTTTATCGCAAATTTGGACTTTGCAGGATTTGCCTCAGACAACAGCTCATGGCTGGTAATGTCACAGGTGGTCGTAAATCCAGCTGGTAAATTTTATTCTATGGAGAACAACTGTGAGTATGCATGATCCTGTTGCTGACATGTTGACTAGAATTCGCAATGGTCAGCAGGCAAAACATCAGAACGTTACCTTGAATTCTTCTAAACTGAAGGAAGAAATTGCAAGAGTATTAAAAGAAGAAGGTTATATATTAGATTATAATGTACAGCCCCTTGAGAATAATCTTAAATCTATGACGATACAATTAAAGTATTATCATGGCAGACCTGTAATTGAACGCATAAAGCGTATTAGCCGTCCTGGTTTAAGAGTATATAAATCTTCTAAAGATTTACCACCATCCATTCCTGGTTTTGGTGTTGCTATTTTGACTACTTCTAAGGGAGTTATGACACATATAGCGGCACGAAATAATGGTATTGGTGGTGAGATTATCTGTGAAGTGGCCTAATACTTGAGAGGAATGAAATGTCTAGAGTAGCAAAAGCCCCCATAGACTTGCCGGCAAACGTTGAGCTTACTGTGGGCAAAGATACCTTAACGGTTAAAGGACCAAAAGGATCTTTAGTTCAGCATTACAATAAGCATGTGAAAGTTAGCAAAAGTGAAGGTAATGAAAATCAAATTACCTTTTGTCCTGCTTCAAATGATCCAAGTGCATGGGCCCATGCGGGTACAGCAAGAGCTTTAGTCAACAATATGGTTAAAGGTGTTACAAATGGATTTCATTTAACATTAGAACTTGTAGGTGTTGGATATCGAGCTCAGGCGGCTAACCAATTAGTGACACTGTCGCTAGGTTTTTCGCATCCAATTGAATATCGATTACCTGAAGGTATTACAGCTGAAACGCCAAACAATACAACAATTATTATTCGTGGTATTGATAAACAGCGTTTAGGTCAAGTTGCTTCTGAAATACGAGCTTTCAGACCACCAGAGCCTTATAAAGGAAAAGGTGTGAAATACGCAGGTGAAAATATTGTTCGTAAAGAAGCCAAAAAGAAATAAGGTGTAAATCATGAATAAATATAAAAGCCGTACCCGTCGTGGTCTAAAAACTAAAGCAGTATTACGTTATTCAACTAGACCAAGATTGGTTGTACATAGAAGCAGTTCACACATCTATTCACAAATCGTCATGCGAAGTGAAGGTGGTGATAAAGTAATTGTTTCTGCATCTACTCTTGATAAAGAACTAAAGTCTATGTTGACTGGGACTAAAGTTGAGCAGGCTTTGCTTGTAGGTAAATTATTAGGTGAGAGAGCTAAAGCTAATAAAATAGTTAAAGTCTCTTTTGACCGGGCGGGGTATAAATATCATGGTCGTGTTAAAGCTTTGGCTGACGGGGCTCGTGACGCTGGGTTAGATTTTTAAGGAACGATTATGGCATTTGATGACTCTATGAAAACTGATGGACTCCAAGAAAAATTGGTGTCTGTTAATCGAACGGCGAAAGTTGTTAAGGGAGGTCGTGTTTTTGGCTTCGCAGTGTTAGTTGTTATTGGCGATGGTAAAGGTAGAGTAGGTTACGGTCGTGGAAAAGCACGTGAAGTACCAATTGCTATTCAAAAGGCAATGGAACAAGCCAGAAAAAACATGACATATATCTCCTTAGCAGGAACTACCATATATCATGAGATTACTTGTAACTATGGCGCCTCTAAAGTGTTTATGAAACCAGCGAGCGAAGGTACTGGAATTATCGCAGGTGGAGCGATGAGAGCTGTACTTGAAGTTCTTGGTGTACAGAATATTCTAGCAAAAAGCATTGGATCAACTAATCCAAGTAATATAGTACGTGCAACTATTAAAGCGCTAACTCAAATTGGTACACCTGATTATGTAGCGGCTAAGCGTGGTAAAACAGTTGCTGAAATAATGGCGGACAAAGAATGAGTAAGAAATTAAAAATTACTTTGGTTAAATCTACTATTGGACGTAAATCAAAACACATTGAAATTGCAAAGCAATTAGGCTTGGGCAAAATGAACTCTAGTGTAGTTCATCAAGATATTCCAGCCATCCGTGGATTGGTAAATTCAATATACTATATGGTGCAAGTAGAGGAGTGTAAGTAATGAATTTGAATACACTATCTCCAGATCCAGGATCAAAACCCAGCAGAAGACGGGTTGGACGTGGGATTGGATCGGGTTTAGGAAAAACATCTGGTAAAGGTCATAAAGGTCAAAAAGCTAGAGCTGGTGGTTACCACAAAATTAATTTTGAGGGCGGCCAAATGCCTATTCAACGCCGTCTTCCAAAGATGGGGTTTAAGTCTCGAGTTTCTAAGACGATTGATCAGGTTACTTTAAGCGAATTGGCTGGATTGAAAGCTGAAATGATTGATTTAGCTTTGTTAAAATCTTCTGGTTTGATTAATAAATCCATTCGTGAAGTTAAGGTTATTGTTTCTGGTGAAATTAACGTTCCACTAAAGCTTAAGGGTTTGCGTACCACTAAGGGTGCTCGTTTAGCCATTGAGCAAGCTGGTGGTAGTATTGAAGAGTGACTATGAATATCCAAAGGCAGAGTAGTAGTCAATCAAGGGGTGGTTTAGCAGAGCTTAAATCAAGATTGATTTTTGTTATTCTAGGAATCTTAGTTTATAGGCTGGGTGCTCATATACCCGTTCCTGGATTAGATCCCCAAAAGCTGACGAATTTTTTTGGTGAACAACAAAATACAATCTTTGGTTTATTTAATATGTTTTCAGGGGGAGCATTGTCAAGAGTGACAGTGTTTGCAATTGGAATAATGCCCTATATTTCTGCGTCGATTATTATTCAGCTTTTTTCAGTGGTATCACCTAGCCTTGAACAGCTAAAAAAAGAAGGTGAGTCAGGACGAAGAAAAATAAATCAGTATACGCGTTATCTGACCTTGATACTTGCAATATTTCAATCTTTAGGAATGGCTAGGTGGTTAGCTGGTCAGCAGATTGCAATGAATCCCGATCTGGTCTTCTATTTTACTGCCGTAGTTACCCTAGTAACCGGAACTATGTTTTTAATGTGGTTAGGTGAACAAATTACCGAAAAAGGTGTCGGTAATGGAATATCACTGATTATTTTTTCGGGTATAGTTTCGAGCATGCCAAATGCTATAGCTTCCGTTTTTCAACAGGTAAAAGAAGGGCAGATGCAAGCTCTCACTTTAATATTGGTTGCGGTGGTTGTTGTAGTGGTTACAGGTTTTGTTGTATTTATGGAAAGGGCCCAGCGGCGTATAAGAGTTAACTATGCACAGCGAACGCATGGTCGAAAAGTATATGCAGCACAAACTAGTCATTTACCATTGAAAATTAATATGTCTGGTGTTATCCCTCCGATATTTGCATCGAGCATAATTTTGCTTCCTGCAACATTAGCGCAATTTTTTGCAAAAGGAAAAGGGATGGATTGGCTTGCCGATATAGGCATGGCTTTGTCACCGGGTCAGCCCTTGTACTTAATTGTATATGGTGCTGCAATTTTATTCTTTGCGTTCTTTTATGCTGCTTTAGTATTTAACCCAAAGGATACCGCAGATAACTTGAAAAAGTCTGGCGCATATATTCCGGGAATACGTCCTGGTGAACAGACAACAAGATATATTGATTTGGTTATGACGCGATTGACATTAGTGGGAGCTATCTATTTAGTTCTAGTATGCTTGTTACCGCAAATTTTGATGTATACCTGGCATGTACCTTTCTATTTTGGTGGAACATCATTGCTAATCATCGTGGTTGTAATTATGGACTTTGTAGCTCAAGTGCAAGCTCATCTTATGACACAACAGTATGATTCCTTGATGAAAAAAGCCAATTTTAAAGGGACTAAGTTGCCTGGTCTTTTGTGATTATTATCGGAGTTTTTAATGAAAGTTAGAGCATCAGTAAAACGACTTTGTCGTAACTGCAAAATTATTAAACGCAATGGTGTTATCCGCGTTATATGTAAAGATGCAAGGCATAAGCAAAGACAAGGTTAATGTTTAACTCAGGTGAGGTATTGTAAAAACTAGAAATAATGTTGGCTATTAAAAGTCAATGGGTTTGAAATTCGATCTATGTATTTTCAAACTTTTTTTAAAGAACAATATGAAAATTTTTGTTCAAGATGTGTGAAAATATTGTTTCTAGTGTGGTGTGAGGTATGAGAAATTAATTCCTCGCTTGATTTTGTCTTATTATAATAGTATTCTTCTGTCCCTTTCTGGCAGAGCAAAATAACGTTCGGAGAGATTAATGGCTCGTATTGCAGGTGTTAACATACCGGATCACAAACATATCGTGATTGGTTTGATGTCAATTTATGGAATTGGCAAAACAACATCAATTAGTTTATGTAAAATGGTTGGCATAGAACCGTCAACTAAAGTAGGACAGATATCTGAAGATAAGCTGGAAGCATTACGTGCTGAAATTGGTAAGATGACTGTTGAAGGTGATTTACGTCGTGTAATCACTATGAATATAAAACGGCTTATGGATCTTGGTTGTTATAGAGGCCTTCGACATCGTCGAGGTTTACCTTTACGTGGTCAACGAACCAAAACAAATGCTCGTACACGAAAAGGCAAACGTAAAGGTAGCTCTAACTAATTTTTATGTAGGAATAAAAGATGGCTATAACTAAGGCAAAGCAACAGAAAGTAAGAAAAAAAGTAAAACGTGTTGTCTCAGATGGGATTGTGCACGTACATGCTTCTTTTAATAATACCATTGTCACCTTTACAGATCGTCAAGGTAACGCTTTATGTTGGGCAACTTCTGGTGGTTCTGGTTTCCGTGGATCCAGAAAAAGTACACCCTATGCGGCACAAATTGCAACTGAAAGAGCTTCTGTCGTAGCAAAAGAATATGGCATGAAATCTGTAGCGGTATTCGTACATGGCCCTGGGCCAGGTCGTGAATCAACAATTCGAGAATTGATATCGCAGGATTTTAAGATTGTAGAGATAACTGATGTAACAGGCATACCTCATAATGGATGTAAGCCTCCTAAAAAACGTCGTGTATAAAAGTTCAGGAGTTATTTAATGGCTAGATATCTAGGTCCAAAATGTAAGTTATCACGTAGAGAAGGTACAGATTTATTCTTAAAGAGTGGCGTACGTGATCACAAATCTAAGTGTAAATCGGAAAAATTACCTGGCCAGCATGGTGATAAGCGACCAAGGTTGAGTGACTATGGCGTGCAATTGCGTGAAAAGCAAAAAATTAGACGGCTATATGGCGTATTGGAAAAGCAATTTAGAAATTATTATGCTAAGGCCGCTAAACAAAAAGGGTCTACAGGTGAGAACCTGATGGCATTACTGGAAAGACGGTTAGATAATGTTGTATACCGTATGGGTTTTGCTAGTACGCGAGCAGAAGCCAGGCAGTTGGTTGCTCACAAAGCAATTTTAGTTAATGAAAAACAGGTTAATATACCATCGTATCTGGTCAATCCCGGCGATGTGGTTGCTATACGTCAAAAAGCGAAAGCCCAAGGTCGTGTACAAGCTGCGATTGCGCTTTCTGAGCAGCGTGCTCCTTGTGATTGGTTGACTGTTGATTCGAGTTCATTGAATGGTACATTTACCTCAACACCAACACTAAATGACTTATCTTCTCTTTATAACGTTAATTTAGTTGTAGAACTTTACTCTAAGTAAGCTCGGAGACCTAGCCGAATGTATACTGAAATAAATGAAATGCTGACGCCTACTGTACTTAAAGTACACGCAGAAACGCCTAATCACTCAAGAATTGTTCTTGAGCCTTTAGAGCGCGGCTATGGACATACGCTTGGTAATGCACTTAGACGAATATTGCTTTCGTCAATGCCAGGATGTGCAATCACAGAAGTAGCTATTGATGGGGTGTTACACGAGTACAGCACAATTGAGGGTGTACAAGAGGATGTTGTTGATATTCTCTTAAACCTGAAACAAGTGGCTATTAAAATTACTGCCGGTCAAGAAGCACTCCTCACTTTATCTAAGGAAGGACCTTGTCAAGTTACTGCCGGAGATATTCAACTTACTCACGGACAAGAAATAATTAATCCGGAATTAGTCATTGCTACGCTGAATGAAAATGGCAAGTTAAGTATGACTTTAAAAGTTGAGAAAGGTGTAGGTTTTCATTCGACAGACTCATTTGTGCGCGCTCTTGATGATGAGATTGAACATAGATCTGTTGGAAAGTTAAAAATTGACAATACATTTTCTCCAGTAATGAAGGTCGCTTATTTTGTAGACAGTGCGCGTGTAGAAAATCGAACTGATTTGGATAAGTTAACTATTGATTTACAAACTAATGGTACTTTAGATCCTGAAGAAGCGATTCGTATATCAGCCTCTATTTTGCAGCGGCAATTACATGCATTTGTAGATATGAAATTCGAAGAGTCTCGCATTGATAATAAAGAGCGTAATGATTTTGATCCAGTATTGTTGCGACCAGTGGATGATTTAGAACTCACTGTTCGATCTGCAAACTGCTTGAAAGCTGAAAATATATATTATATTGGTGACTTGGTTCAAAAAACTGAGAATGAATTATTAAAGACACCAAATTTAGGAAAAAAATCCCTAACCGAGATTAAAGATGTTTTAGCTTCACGTTCTTTATCTTTGGGGATGAAACTTGAGAATTGGCCGCCAGCAAATCTTGGCGAGTAATATTAGGAGTTTTAGTTATGCGTCACCGTAATACTGGCCGAAAGTTAAGTCGAACTAGCAGCCATAGAAGAGCAATGTTTTCAAACATGTGCACATCGTTGATTGAACATGAGTTAATCAAAACAACTTTGCCAAAGGCTAAAGAATTGCGCCGATATATTGAGCCGCTTATTACTGTATCTAAATCTGATTCTGTCGCAACACGACGTTTCGTTTTCGACAAGCTGCGATCTAAATCTGCAGTTGGAAAATTATTTACTACTTTAGGCCCTCGTTATGTTGAACGTCCAGGTGGGTATGTCCGCGTGTTAAAATGTGGAAATCGACCAGGTGATAATGCGCCAATGGCTATTGTTGAATTGGTTGATCGACCTGTTAAAGAAGATAAAGCCGTTGAAGAATAAAGATAGTTTTTTCTAAAAACCCGCTTATAGGCGGGTTTTTTTTAATTAAAATTTTGATTTCTCATGCGCTTTTTCTAATTTTTTAAAGAGTTTTTTTGTGATTTGATAGACCTATTTTCAAACTACTGGGATAGCACGATTTCCAAATGGCCATGTTTCCGAGAAGACTATAAGCCTTTATCTAAATACACTAAGATAAGTATCGACTTTTTATTTTAAGAGACTCGGGTGTTTCGTGAGTTAATACATGCATTACCCATAGGTGGAGTTTTTCTTGTCAATGTATTCCTATTAATTTCGTATTCTCTCTTTATAAGGTATCTAGCGACGCGCTACATGGATCTGGTAGATGAAAGGTTTTTTGATAAATAGCTATCTGGGCTAACCGTCACGTTATTAAAACCGCTGATTATCTCCAGCGATACATTCAAGCTTTGGCGTTTTTTGCTTCAACGATTAGAGGGTGATTTTTTTCGCCAGGATCCGAGTCGCAAATTTTTGCTGATTCTTAATCTTAGTGATTAATTCCTCATGTTGATTCCATATTATATTAAAAAGATCTTCACCATATTTTTTCTTAATGCATGTTTGATCTCTACTGAGGTTTTTTAATAACTCTTTAGCATAGCCAAGAAATAATAAGCTATCATCGCGAAGTTGAATTTCACCAAACCCTGAAGAGGTTAAAACTCGTCGATAAGTTTCCTCGGTTTCACAAACTAAGCCTGCTAATTTATCAGTAGTTTGATGTGAATAAATCCAATCTGCGATAACAAATAGACCAGAGGGTTTTATTACTCTATTAACCTGATGAAACAAGCTTTCTTTATCATCAACATGGTTCAGTACGCCTTTGCTGAAGACTAAGTCAAAGGTTTGGGATTTGAAAGGAAATTCTCCCTCAGAATTATAAGTGTTGAAATCTAATAAATGAGCTAGGGCTGAAGGTTTATGTTGTTCTGCATGCTCGGCCATCCAGGGATAGATTTCAATCCCTGAAATTATCATTTGATAATGCTCTGCTAAGTAGAATGCAACCCCTCCTAGCCCAGAACCCAGATCTAAGGCTTTTAGACCTCTTGGATTGAGTCCTGAAAACAGGTTATCTATTGCGGCTTCGCCACCTAAAGAGATTAAATTTTTTCCATAAATGGAGTTATAAAGAGAAATATTGTCTGGGCAGTAGGGATCTCTTTCAGCTGATAGGTGTGGTTGTTGATTCGAATTCATTTAAATCTCTTGAACAATATCATAAGGCACTAAATATCTTTGATTAGACATAGATGTGAAAAATGATCCTAGAACTTCCTTATCTTAAATACAGTCAGGGATCTCCCATGAAAGGCAATGTGCCAACTTTAAGAGATTCCTCACTGTTCGGGATGACGTAACGCATAGAGAAAAATCCGTTACGTCAGAGCTTCATCTATTTGTTATATAAAGCTACTCTCTAAAATGGAATATCATCATCCAATTCATCGAAGGCGTCTTGAGCAACTTGTGCCGTTTGCTGCGGTTTGCGCGCTGCTTGTGGCTGCTGTGCTTGAGAAGGAGCGGACGACATTTCTTCATAAGAGGATGAACCGCCACCTTTGCTATCTAGCATCTGGATATCAGAGGCTACAATTTCGGTAGTGTAGCGATCTTGTCCTTGTGGATCCTGCCATTTACGTGTACGCAGGCTGCCCTCAACATAAAGCTTGGATCCTTTACGCAGGTATTCTCCTGCAATTTCTCCAAGACGGTTAAAGCAAACGACCCGATGCCATTCAGTACGTTCTTGTTTTTCACCAGTTTGTTTGTCTTTCCATGATTCACTGGTAGCTATTGATAAGGTAGTTACAGCGTTGCCATTTGGCAGGTATCTTACGTCGGGATCCACACCGACATTGCCCACCAAAATGACTTTATTAATCCCACGAGCCATTTTTAATTCTCCTGTATGCGAAAGTTAGAGGCAGATTATAACTAGGGTCTGTTGACATTTCTACTGGCTGATTACCCAGCCTTTATTTTCTGCGATCCAGAATTGGAGATAATAGTATAAAATAATTACAAACAGTATCAATAATATTCGATTAAGGTTTTTTCAGCGCTGCCCGGTTGGTAACTCGCTTTATCGATGCGTAAATACATTACTCCTTCTTCCTGGACAATAAGAACGTCGCTGACGCCCTTAAGTGTTTTTAAACTGGCAATTAAGGCTGTTTTATCCTTTACAAATTGTGGATAGCTCAAAAGAAGGGTAGAAAGATAGGCTTCAGGTTTCATAGAATAGGCGAGTAAGAGCCAGAGTAAGCTTACTATGCCGTTACAAATAAATATTCCCGTACTACCTGCAAATTGATATAGCAATCCTGCGGTACTGCCGCCAGCAAAAATACCCAGAAATTGACAGCTGGAATAAACTCCCATTGCCGTACCTTTTGAGGTTAGGGGAGCTTGCTTGGAAACAAGGGATGGAAGTGTGGCTTCGAGGATGTTAAAGGCAACAAAATAGAAAAACATCAAGACACAAAAAATTAGCCAATTTTGGCTCTCTATTGCCAAAACCCATTGGCTAAGACTAGTCAGCAATACGGATATAAAAAAGACAGCTTTCATTTGTCGTTTTTTTTCAGCAAGGATAATAAAAGGAATCATAAAGACAAAGGAAAGTAGCATTAGAGGTAAATAGAAATACCATTGCTGGGTTAAGTTGCCCAGTTTCACTTGCTGTTGTAAAAGCATGGGTATAACAAAAAAAGTAGCAGTTAAAATAAAATGTTGAAGAAAAATGCCAGCATTTAAGCGCCCTAAATGTTTATTTTGGATAACAGCCTTAAACAGCGTGGGACTTGCTTCGCTATCGAGATGAAACCGTTCTTTCTTCGGAGTCGGTATTAAAGTATGTAATAAAAGTAGACCGAATAAGGCTAGGAAAGTGGTGAGGTAAAAAATACTTGCTAAGCCAAAACTATTTGTAAGTGCGGGACTGATAACAATAGCTAGCCCAAAGGATAAGCCAATTGTCATACCAATGACGGCCATGGCTTTGGTGCGTTGCTCATCAGGTGTGAGATCAGCAAGTAAGGCAATTAAAACAGAACCAATAGCCCCTGTGCCTTGTAATGTTCGAGCAAGAATCATCATATAAATAGAATGGCTTAGCGCACCCAGCAAAGAACCGCATGCAAAGATCAGCAAACCAACGGTAAGGACTGGTTTCCGGCCAAAACGATCAGACAGCATGCCAAAGGGCATTTGTAAAATGCCTTGGCTTAAACCATAACTACCTAGCGCAAAACCGATTAGGGCTGGCGTTGCTCCGCGAAGCTCTGTAGCAAAAATGGTGAAGACTGGAATTAGCATAAACAATCCCAGCATACGAAATGAAAAGATAGCTGCAATTGGAAAGACGCTATTCCGCCAAGAATGATTAAACAATAAGGTACCTCATGACGTGATATGCAAATGGTACAAAGTTAGAAGCCTTGAGTGCTTCATGCTCATTGAGCATAAGAAAAGCAGGAATTTTCAACTCAAGCCAGGTAAATGTCAACAGCGCGTGATTATTGACAGAAAAAACAATTCGCTGTAGTTTGGTGCTTTTTTAGGCGAAGCATGCTGGCCTGTTGGGCAAAATTTAGCTAGGAACTTCGTGGAACAGTCTGTGGAGGATTATCGAATGGCTTTGCAATTTGCTAATAAAGTAGCTTTGATTACTGGTGGTGCGCGTGGCATCGGCAAAGCGACCGCGCTAAAATTGGCGCAACATGGATGCAATCTTGCGATCGTCTATTATAACAGCTCAGATGAAGCGCAATCTTTGGTCAAAGAAATTGAGGGCTTGGGATCAAAGGCTGTAGCAATACAGGCTAATGTCGCTGATCACCAATCAGTCAAAGACATGTATACAATTTTTCGGGAGCATTTTGCTAGTCTGGATTTTCTAATCTCTAATGCAGCAAGTGGTGTATTAAAACCCGCGTTAAAGATGTCCACTAAGCATTGGCGTTGGTGTTTAGAAACCAATGCTCTAGCTTTAAATCATTTAGTATCTTCTGGTTTAGAGCTGATGAATAAGGGCGGGCGCGTCATTGCTTTATCAAGCTTGGGCGCCCATCGAGCCATTCCAAACTATGCCTTTATTGGCGCCTCAAAAGCGGCTCTTGAAGCGCTAGTGCGATCTCTAAGCCTTGAGCTAGCACCCTATGGAATAACTGCGAATACAGTTTCTGCTGGCGTGGTTGATACTGATGCTCTGAAACATTTTCCAAATCGTGAGCAACTTCTTGACGAATATCAAGCGCATTCTCTAGCAAGCCGACCTTTAACTCCAGAAGATGTGGCTGGCACGATTTATTTATTATGTCTGCCTGAAGCGCAAATGATTAATGGTCATACTCTTTTTGTGGATGCGGGTTATCAAATCGTGGGTTAATTAATCTGTTAGGAAGATGATTTATCATAAAATCGTTACAGAATTACGATTATCCTTTCTGGTTCAACTTAAAAAACGCGTAGGTCGGCGCCCCTGGCCCGACATTTCTTACCCGCGAAGC
>JACCWL010000210.1 GCA_013697645.1 Tatlockia sp.
GTCTGAATCACTAAAAGCAGTCATCGCCCAAACTTTAGTAAAAAAAATCGGAGGGGGGCGGGTTGCTGTCTTTGAAATTATGCAATCTAACCCGGCAATAAAAAATTTAATCCGTGAAGATAAAATAGGGCAAATTTATTCTGTTATGCAAACTGGTCAAAAAATGGGGATGCAGACCTTGGAGCAAGATCTGGCAAAATTGCATGCGCAGCATTTAATCTCTGATGAAACTTTAGAATCTTATTATTAGCAATTTTATGAAATGAAAACCTTGATTACACTTCGTGCGTAATCAGGTTTTTCATTATATCGATACAGAATTACGATTATCCCTTTCTGGTTCAACTAAAAAATGTAGGTGGCGCCCCTGGCCCGACATTTCTTACCCGCGAAGCCATTGTCGGGCCAGAGGCGCCGACCGTTATAAATAAAACAAGCCTAGATGCAGTAAGGTGCTAAAGTGTAAACCCTGTGATCTCCCTAAACACTTCCCTGTATCAAGGCTACTTATTTATAAACGAGACTGATACTTTCACTTCTTGTTGAAATAGGATAGAATTTTAGGCTATAAATCATAGGCTTAGCTTAAAGCTAGGTTGGAATTAAGCTTTATATGTCCAGAATTAGCCTACTAAAGCATGGTTTTTTTAATCAATCCCAAAGACAATTTTCTGATTTTTCTTTTAAAGAAAATGATTTTAATTTAAACCAACTAAACTCAGAGTTTTCAACGTTATTTAAAATAATCAATTCGAATGCCTCTTATTTGCATAATGAAAGTGAACTTGTACTCTATAGTAATCAACTTTGTGATTTGTTAATTCGTTATTACCAACTTGATTACGTTGCAGAAAACGCGGAGTTTTTGTTAAAAAAGAAAAAAGAAATTGAGCAGTTATTTCAAAAAAAACTCTCAATTAAATCGCAAATACCAGATAATTTAATTTTACAGTTGCCTGATAAAATTACTAATAATCTTATTAATTTTATCCGTTCCTTTAAGAGTTCTGCCAAAATTCGTTCTTACATTTCAAATTTAAGTACTAATCGCACTTATTGGAATTACAGTCATTGGCTAGGTCGAATATTTTTTTTCTATATGCAGAAAAGCCCTTTGGCTGAAGTCATAAAAAAAATCAATAAAATCATTGGCTTAAATTATAGCTCTGACTATGTTTTACACTTATTGGAATTACCAAAAGAACTCCTTAGAGTCTTAAGTTATTCGCTTTATGGATTGCGTCTTAGTATTAATCTGTTAATTATTATTAAACATTTAATACAAGCAGCAATTTCTGATGATTTATCGACTAAAAAAGTACTATTTCAAGAGCTTGAAAAACGCGCCTATCAAATGGTAAGTGATCTAGCGTGGGGAATAGTATGTTTATTGTCTAATCATAGTCAATTTTTTGGTTTATCTCTGCAAACTGTTGCTCGACTGAGTGTGGCATTTTTAACAGTCGATATCTTATTATTTCTAGCCGCTTTGACCTACGATGCATGGCAATATAATGAACGTATTAGCGAGCTAAACTTGCAAAAGAGTCCTCTAAGTTCAGCTCTTGAATTGGCGGTAATTAATCGTCAAATTGATATACTTGATGACGAATGGGAAGCTCTTTATGCCTGTTATCTTTTCAATATCGCTGGAGCAATTATGATCGCTGCTGCTGTTAGCGCGAGCTTAATATTTTCGGGAACTTTCATTTTAGTAGTTATGGCTGTTTTTTGTATGTTAGGCAATGCATTTTATAATAGCTGTGAGGAATTTAAACAATATAAGCAAGCCTCTCTCGCTGTTAAACGTGAATTGTTAAACGGTGTACTTTCAAAACAAGATGAGCCTCATTATGCGCTTTTGAGTGAACTAAAGAATAAATCAGACCAAGCTTATGCTTATTTTTGGCGGACACTGGTTTTTAATACCGGCTTTATGGCGTTGGTGATAATTGCAACAATTATCTCCTGGCCTCTTGCTGTACTAATCACTCTGTCGTATCTAGCCTATAGGTTATCGGATGCTTATAAAAAAGAGCAGCAACCTAAGACGGAGCAAAAAACGGTTGAACTAGGTATTTATCGCCTTTTTAGTGTTTACCAAAAAGAGAGTCGCCAAGAGGACATACCGCAATTAGAATTTGTCACACCTTGTTTCACTTGAAACATCGAGATCACCGAGTAATTTTTGTTCAATTTTATCCAAGCCGCCGTAAGGGGCTAGCAATTTGCCTAAGCTATCATGGGTCAGCGCTTCTCTTTGAGCTGTAGTGAGATGGGTGAAGGGTTCTCCGTCGTTATCTATGTTTTGCTTTAAGGTTATAGCTGCATTGATTTTAATGTCTTTGCTTTTATTGTTGAAAAAATCAGAACCACTTAAGGCATCAATCAACCAATAGATGGCAGACATAAGGCCTAAAAAATTATAATGAAAACTCCATTGTGTTTCTCTTTCTCTAACATAAATTCCTAGATTTTTACTCAATTTACAAAGTTCAGGATGGACTGCTGGCCTATGCTCTACTTTTTTTACTGGATTTGAATGAAAAATTGAAGATTTAGTGCTCATTTCGGGCGGCTGATTGGTAATCAAAGATCCTGTGGCATTAAGGGTGCTATGGCATTTTTGATTTCCAAGTTTGCTAATAATTAGCTGACAACAGGTTGCAAGCCCCAAATAATCCTGGCTTTTATCGTTTTGATTTGCCAAAGCAGCTTGCTCAAATAAGGTCACACTGGATATAAGCTTTTTATCATCAGGACTACCCATTAAATCAATCAGTGATATTCCCTTATTGAGTTGCGTCAATACCAGCGTGCAGATTTCATAATAATGCTCAAAAAGAGTTTTATTTTTTAGATAATTTCGAGCTTCTTTGAAGTCTACAATCCCGTATTTTTTCGCTGTTGCGCTGTATCCAAGCTCTTTTAATTGGGGAAATATATACCATATCCAATGAGTTTCTTTCTGGCCCTGACTTAGTTCTTTCTTAGCCTGTTCATAGCCACTTTTAGAGTTTTGAGCATCTATAAAACGTTGGAGATCAGTCACACTAATTTACCTCAAGATTCATAGTTAATTTAGTTCCTAACTGGATTAAATGAGTAACCCAATAGGAACTTATTGCTTGCAAAATGGTAGCACACTAAGTAGATTGATTCAAATTTGGTCATTTGAATTGTAATGGCTATTAAGAATGAGAAACCTTGATTACGCTGCGTAGCATCAAGGTTTCTTCAATAATTTTCTCAATCAAGAAATTGGATGGTCTTTCTTAAATTGATACATTTTAACGCCAACCTGTTCTAAATCCGATTCGCTAAGTAATTTTTTTACCTCAGGAAAAAGATTGTCTTCTTCCTCTTTGGCATGTCGTTCCACCGCTTGGCGAAATTTAGAAAATTTGTCTTCCCATTCTTGACGATTTTCAATCTCATTAAGCTGTTTTATAGTATTTTCCGCATGCTTTTCCTCGGATATTAAATGCCTCACTTCTTCCGATATTTTATCCTGAAAAAGAGGGTACCAAACTTCATGCTCCATTTTTTCATGGCGAACAAGTTCATTACATAAAAAATCAAACTTTTTTTGCTTATTATCCTCTTGTGAATCCAGAGTAATATCCATTAAAGAATGTCTAAGATGCTCATGTTCGCTAATTAAAAATTCAATTCCATTCATGATCAATCTCCTTTGAAATAGTAGAGTTATTATAACCCTAGCCAGCGAATAAATTGATTGGTTGGGCGAAGTTGAATAGACGGGTTTGACTCGAAATCAACGGTGTAACTTTTGCCTGGATTTGAGTCTGCTAAATTCCATCTTATTTCCTTTATTTTTCCTAAATTTACAATATGCATTTGAGTTTCATAATAACCGCGCACCATTTTGATAACAGGGATAACAAAATTGATGGAATTAAGATCATCAACGTTATGAGTACTAGCGAGACTTTCAAATTCTGTGTTGCTAAGGGCTATGTATTCCGTATTGTTGATTTGGCGGCGAAGCATGCGTCCTAAGGGTGCTATCGTGTGAAAGAGGCGGGTATAATCAGCTACAGATATAGTAACAATGGGTTCTGCTTTATTTTTAATCACTTTTGCGAAAAGAACATCTTCTCTCTTCTCAATTTCTTCTCCAGCTGGTTTTAATTCGCTGGTTGTTTTAGCGCTGTAGCGAGTGGGTGAAAGATTATCGCAATTTAAGAATTTTGATTTTACAAACCAGGCATCGCTTGGGTAGTAGACTACAAACAGAGAATCATCCTTTATCGTATTTATAATTGCAGTAGTTAGATTTTCAGGAAGGGCAGGGCAACCCCAGCTGCGACCTGCTCTACCGTATTTTTGGATAAAGGCTTCATCAACATACCAACCGCCATGCATAACCACAGCTCGGCTTGCCGCATTGTCGTTAAAGCCAGATTCTAAACCCTGTAATTGTAAGGAAAGTCCATGACGCCCATAGTATGGTTTATCGGTTTTAAATACGCCAATACTGCTGGATTTGCTATTGAATTTGTTGGAAAAAAATTTAGATTCTAGGGTTCCTGATTTGATGCCATGTGATACGTAGGTATGGAATAGTAATTTCTTTTCGTTTAAATCAAAAACCCAGAGGCGCTTATCACTTGAAGGCAAGGAATAATCAATAACGGTTAAAATATGATTATGCTGGATTTTGTATTCATTCGTGCACTTTATGCTTTTCAATACCTTCTCAATGACCGCTTGATTTAATGAGCCGCCTTGATCTTGCAGCATCTTTTGAATCTCACCGAGAGACATGATGGGTGCTTTGCTATAGGGAATTTTTGTACCTAAAATGGACAACAAGTCTTCAACCACGTGATTATCGTTGGAAATTATTATTTTTTCTTGGCTAAGTTGTGGAGAAGGAAAGGCAAAGCAGGTCGAAGTGACTGCTAATATCAATAGCAGAATAGTCCTCATGACATTTCCTTGTTAAGTTCTTATTATTCTTAGATCTAGTTATAGCTCAAATTTGCCAAATTGTTTATATTTTTGCGCGAGTGTTTAATGGTTGATCCATTAAATCTCAGATTGTCTACCAAGGTATTTTTCTTTAATCTCAGAAATTTCAGTCTCAATAACGAGGTCAACCTTGTAGATTGCGTCATTAATAGCTTCGAGGAGTAAGGCGCAGGTGGCTGCTTTATCTTCAGACC
The DNA here is from genome assembly GCA_013697645.1 of Tatlockia sp. Lineage (GTDB taxonomy): Bacteria > Pseudomonadota > Gammaproteobacteria > Legionellales > Legionellaceae > Tatlockia. Next base: position 5,193 of record JACCWL010000210.1, read on the forward strand.
ATTCAGTATACGAGGCATCAAGATCAAGCTCTAGCACTTGATGATTGCCGTTAACTCTTGCTCTGGCAAAGCCATCGCTAGAGAAGCCCTGCACTTCTAAAAATTCTAATTCGTCCAAACGGGAGGCAATCTCTGCTTCCATCTGTAAACCTCTGGTTCTAATGGTTTTTAATGTTCGAGCACCCAGATTTTTTAGTACCTTTTCATCAAATACAAAACCATCTGAGGTTTTCATGATTAATCTCCAAGATTAATTTGCTGAAATATTCTCATTTTGCATAAATCAATTATAGTTCATTTTCTAATCAGGCCGCCTTGACTGAATAATCAATCGAGCGTGCTTTACGTTCTTGATAATACAACCTGGATAAGCCAATTATAGCAAGGGCAAGAGTTATCGGAATGATGCTCAAGCCATAAATAAGGGCAGATTGTTCCGTCCTGCCGCCAAAAAAGTTAATGAGGAAACCGATGGAGACATGAAAGGCATAGC
>JACCWL010000030.1 GCA_013697645.1 Tatlockia sp.
CCCATCGCCTAAGCCCACATCCATCAAGACCAAATCATAATCGTTAGTTTGAACCATCATTAACGCCTGTTCTCCATTTTTGGCATGGTCAGAGGCACAATTTAAACGCGTTAAAAAAGATTGCAGAGTTTTAGCAGCAAGTAGATTATCTTCTACGACTAACACCGCCGCAGATAAATTGTCCATTGTGCGTTCTTTGGGCTTTGAGGCAGCACTGGCAGATTGAGCGACTTGAGTTTTAGCTCTTTTGGGCAGAGGAGCCTCTTTTTCTCTGTCGGAATGGTCGGATACGGTAAGAGGTAGAGTAACGATAAAACGGGTTCCTTTGCCTACCTCACTATCCACTTCAATGGTCGCATTCATAGCTTCAATGTAACGCTTCACGGTATAAAGGCCTAGGCCTGCCCCTTTATACAACCCCTGATAAGAAGGCGTCAGGCGTGAAAAGTGCTCAAAAATAGTCTCAAATTTATCCTTTGGAATGCCCATACCAGAGTCTTCAACGGAAATTTCTAAGGTTAAAGAGTCGCCTGGTTGGTAAGAAGAATTAGGAGTGTCGCTCAATCTCACCTCAATTTTAACAAATCCTTTCTCAGTGAATTTAAGCGCATTCGATAAAAGATTCAGTAAGGTACGGTCAAGGTAATTCCGTAAGCCGCTAAAATAGGTTGGAATCTGTTTGTCAATGTCAAAGGATAAGGTTAATTTTCTATGGCATGCGGCGGGTTGTAATAGACTGATATTGTGTTTAATTAAATCGTACAAATTAAACGATTCTACCTCTTCAGGGCAATGCCCTGATTCTAACTGCATGGTTTCTAAGATTTCATTACAGAGTTCCAATAACTCATCCGTTGCCCCGATTAAAAGTTGGCTGTCTTCCTGTACTTTGTCTACAATACTCCTTAATAAGGGTAAATATTTGTCTTGAGGCCCTATCTTTTCATCCGAAGATGCATGTTCTAAAATTGGCTGCATATCCTCAGCGACATTAAACATTTCCTGTGTCATCCCTATAATACCAGTCAATGGAGTACGGATATCATGGCTCATGTTTGCGATAAATTCTGATTTGGCTTTGTTCGCTAGCTCTGCTTTATTTTTTGCATCTTGTAGTTCTTTTTCCATTTGTTTAATTTTAGTGATATCGAGGGAGTTCCCGATAATGCCAATGACATTGTTTTGATTATCTCGTAATGTCATTTTAGCTGCGAGATAAAAATGTTGTTTTCCATTAGGTAAAGTAACAACTTCTTCAATATTCATTGTTTTACCTGACTCCATTACTTCTTTATCATTTTTTCTTAAGGCATCTGCCTTATCAATACCAAAGAGTTCATAATCCGACTTACCAACTAATTGTTTTTTAGACTTTAAACCGACGGCCTTAATCATAAACGCATTACCGCCTAAATAATTGCCCTCTCTATCTTTCCAGTAAAGGTTGCCGGGAGTACAATCAACGATGGTATTTAAATTAGCGAGGGCTGCTTGAGTGTCTTCTTCTGCTTTTCGTTTAGCTGTTTCTAGGTCAGTAACATCAATTGAATTACCAATTATTCCGATAATATTATTATTGTTATCTTTTAATGGCATTTTTACAGACGTAAAAAATCGCTGTTCACCTTGTATTATTGCTGTTTCACAACAGGTGAGTAGGTAGCCCAATTCCATAACTTGCTTATCATTATTTCTAATAATTTTTGCATTTTCTTTGCCCCACAATTGCTCATCGGTTTTACCAATGATGTCTGATGATGAACAAAATCCTGTTAGTGATAACATAAGGTGGCTACAGCCCAAATAAATCCCGTTCTTGTCTTTCCAATAAATGCTACCTGGGAAATCATTGATAAGATTGGTTAAATAATACATACTATTAGATTGTTCAAGGCTGTTCTTTTTTTCTGGCGAATTTCCTTCTAACGGATTATCTTTCATGATGGATGTATTCTCTCAGCTACTATTCAGATGGTTCTTTGCACTATTAATATAATTAAAAACCTAGAATAATAACAGTTATTATTCCAATACTCAGAAAACAAAAAGTCAAAAGGACATGGGGCAATGAATTGGCAAGTAGGCAAACTGAGCAAATAAAGAGCCTACAACCGATAAATATTTTGAGGGTTTTAGCCTTTTGTGGAATTGACGGATAGAAAAAAGCAAAATAATTTATTAAAGGTAGTTTATTAATGCCCAAACCGACTAATTTCAGTTGTTACTTTATAGGTAAAGATAGTTTACTTATCGAGTTTGCAGAAATATTATTGCACGAAGGACATACCTTACTTGGATTTGTCTCTACCAATCAGCAAGTAAAGGATTGGGCAGGTCGAAATCAAATTAGATGTTTCGATGACTTAGAAACATTGTCGAAAAACATAGTAAAAACCCCACCCGACTTTATTTTTAGTTTTGTCAATAACCGAGTGATTCCTACCTCCATATTGAAACATGTTAAGCATTTTACTATTAATTACCATAATGCCCTTTTACCTAAATATTCGGGTAACCATGCAACGTCCTGGGCTATTTTGAATAATGAAAAGCAACATGGAATTACATGGCATGTAGTAACTGAAGTTATCGATGGAGGTGATATTCTTAAACAGGCTATCATTCCAATTGCACCTAACGATACCACCTTGACCCTTGACCTAAAGTGTTTGGAAAAAGCATTAGACACATTTTGCGAATTGATTAAAGAATTAACGCAAAAAAACTATATCTTAGTAAATCAGCCCCAAACACAGAGAGATTATTACGCTCTGCATCAGAAACCACTTGGTAACGGTTTAATAGATTGGTCATCTAGTGCGGAAAAAATCGATTGTCTCTATCGAGCACTCAATTTTTCTTTGTATACGAATAAGCTAGCATTGCCTAAGTTTGTTCTTGAACAAGATGTCTTTATCATTCAAAAGCTAAAAGTTCTCGGCAGCCTTTCAACTGCCCCATCGGGAACACTCATTAAATTAGCTAAAAATCATTTACGTATAGCAACCTCTACTAATGACATTGCGATATATAAAATAACTCGTATTGAAGGGCAGCGTTTGTCAATTAAAGATATAATTCAACGCTATCACTTACGTGAAGGCTATCGCTTTTCCTCGCCCATGCAGATTCTACAAGATTTAGAGAAGGTCAGTAGAGAACTTGCTCAGCACGAATGCTATTGGGTCAAGAAGCTTAATCAATCTAATGACCCAATTAACATACCCTTCGATAACCTTGAACGACTTTATCTGCAATCAAATGTAGGATTTACTAAGTTTGATTTCCAAATCACTACTGACTGTTTAAAAAAATACAATCCTCTTGACTCAAAATTTATTTTACTAACTGTAATATTTATTTATTTTTATCGTATTAATGACTATCAAGATAAACCTATTCCTATAAATGATTATTCTTTATTAGAGGAAACTGGTGTAAAATCCCTGGCAATATTTTTTGCTACTTATCTACCTTACACAGTGCATTTCCACCCAGAAATGAGCTTTACAGATGCAGTTCAACAAGTAATAAACCAATTAAATCCCCAAAAAGAAAAACTTACATATAGTCGAGATATTGTTATGCGATACCCGTCTTTACGAGAAAAAACGTTACAATATCCCATCGCTATTACAATAGTAAAAACGATTAATGATTATTATCCAAGCTCCAATTACCTTATAAATTTTGTTATTGCTGAAGATGATTCCAATTTATTAATGTTTGTTAAAAATAATTTAATTCTAGGCAAGAAAAAAAAATTATTCATTAATACTATGATGTTACATATGAAGACCTTATTTAATGCCGTTGTTTCTGATGATGAACAATTCATTAAAAAATTACCTCTACTAACAAAGGAGGATTCTGAAAAAATTTTAGTTAATTGGAATCGTACCGAAAGTAGTTTATCAAACAATGAAACTCTTCATGGAATTATAGGTAAACAGGCACAAAAAACTCCAAATCATATTGCAGTTATTTATGAGAACAATTATCTCACTTATTCATCGCTGAATAGTCGAGCAAATAAGTTAGCATCCTATTTAAGAAAGCTTGGTGTGAATGACGAAGAACCCATAATACTTTGCACTAACAACAGTTTAGAATTGATTATTGGACTATTGGGTATATTGAAAGCTAGGGGCGCGTATTTACCTATCGATTATAATTATAACAAAGCTTTTATTAGGCATATAATTGAAGATTCAAATGCAAAAATTCTTATAACTAAATCAGATCTTCGTCCTTCCTTAGAGCAATGCATACCTTCGGATTCTATAATCAATTTAATTTCATTAGATACTGACTGGAATTTAATTGAAAAAGAAGATGAATGTGACCTATCAAGGGGTCATAGTACTGACTTAGCCTATATCATGTATACATCTGGATCTACCGGAAAACCCAAAGGATGTTTGATAGAACACAAAAATGTCATTAATTTGATTAATGATTTTCAACAAAAAGCCCCTTTGACGTGCAACGATATTGCCACCCTTTGGACTAGTATAGGCTTTGATGTCTCTATTTATGAGATTTTTAGTCCATTAACGGTAGGAGCCACATTACATCTCTTTAATAGGAAGGCGATAAGCTTAGACCCTTATCAATACTTTAAAAAATTACACATCCACAATATTACCAGTGCGTATATACCAGCCTTTATGCTTAGTAAATTTCTAGATTGGGCTAAAACCAAAAGCAATTTAATTTCTCTAAAACGTCTATTAGTCGGTGTAGAACCAATTAATGAAAATCTGTTAATCGACATCCAACGCACCATTTCAAACCTTACAATTATTAACGGTTATGGACCGACAGAGACTACAGTTTGTTCTACGCTTTACGTTATTCAAGAGAGTAAAATCAAAAAAAGAAGGGCAACTCCCATTGGGAAACCCATTGCTAACACAAAAATCTACATTTTAGATCCCTGCATGCAACCCGTACCTTTAGGTGTAACAGGAGAATTATGTATTTCAGGTATTGGGTTAGCACGTGGCTATCTGAATAAACCAGAATTAACTCAGGAAAAATTTGTTCCAAACCCTTATAGCGCTGATCTTAACTTTAAACTTTATAGAACTGGTGACTTAGCCTGCTGGTTGTCTGATGGGAATATTGAATATCATGGTCGTTTAGATGATCAAGTCAAAGTAAGAGGATTCCGAATTGAACTCAATTCTATCGAGACCTGCTTAATAGCTCATCCTGCAATTTCCCAAGTAGTTGTCTGTGTAGAAACCGATTCCTTCGAACACAAACACCTCACAGCCTATATAAAACTAAATTCGATAAACGAATCATTCAATGAGGCCATTATCCGCAATTATTTAAAAAATCACCTGGCTGAATACATGATTCCATCCGTTTTTTTTGTTATAGACGATTTTCCACTCACAATCCACGGCAAAATTGATAAGAAAGCTTTATTATCAATTAATAAACAACAGCTAGTTAACAATAATTATGTTCCTGCAAAAACAACCGTGCAGCAACAGTTAGTTGAAATATGGCAAGAGTTTTTTCAGATAAATTATATCGGCATCTCTGATAATTTTTTTGCATTAGGAGGGCACTCCTTACTGGTTGCAGAGATGTTCACCCGTATTTACCAAACATTTAATACGCATATATCCTTACATAGTTTTTTAGAGAGTCCTACTATTTCTCAGCTAGCACTGCAATTAGGTGAAGGTAATGAGAAAAAAGTTCTATCGGCTAATTTATCTACTTTTTACAGAGATATTCAACTTGATAGTGATATTCAACCCCTGTCTGAAATAGAGTCACTTCCTCTTCTACCAAAGGATATTTTACTAACAGGCGTCACTGGATTTTTAGGAGTACATTTATTGCATGAGTTATATCATGCAACCTCGGCTACAATTTATTGTTTAATACGAGCAGAAGATAATCAAAACGCAAAAAACAAGCTTTCTGATACTTTAAAATATTATAACTTGTCAATTGATACTCAATCTCAGCGTATCCAGGTGGTTGTAGGAGACTTAGCGAAAGACTATTTAGGCTTATCCAACAGAGTTTATAAACAGTTATCAGAAAAAATTGATGCTATTTACCATAACGGAGCATGGGTAAATCATTTTTATAATTACAACATCCTGAAACCTAGTAATGTTGACAGTACAATTAGCGTATTGAAATTAGCATCCATCGGCAAACCCAAACTAGTACATTATTTTTCTACGTTATCCGCACATGTACCGCAGGATAAAGAAAAATCCCTATTAGAAACCTTTCCTCAAAGAGAGGTTGAACCTGCTATTAATCTATTAAGTGGTTATGAACAAACTAAATGGGTAAGTGAATGCCTGCTTGCCGAAGCGCATCAACGTGGTTTTGCAGTAACTATTTTTCGATTAGGATGGATTGGCGGTCAAGAAGCGACGGGTATTTGCGCTCCTGAGACTAACCACTTCTTACTATTTCTAAAAGGATGCATTCAGCTTGGTTTTGCTCCAAATAGAGATAATCAACTTGACATTTTACCTGTGGATATAGCAAGCCATGCCATTATAAGCATCAGTTTGGATTCTCAAGCTAGAGGACAGGTTTTTCATATTAGTAATCCATCCCTTATTAGGTGGACGCAAATTATTGATTGGGTAAAGGAGGCAGGTTACCACGTAAAGTTGGTTTCACCCACTACCTGGCATCAACAGCACCTGAAGCATATCGATAGATCTAATGCTTTATACCCATTTCTTCCACTGTATACTGATGAAGCTTCAGTTGATTGGCTTAGCCTACATGAATTTTTACCTAAAATTGATATTTCCCATACAGACTCTTTGTTACGATCTCGTGGTATATGCCATCCTGCTTTTTCAAAAAAAAGGTTTGATACTTATTTGTCTTTTTTACAAAACAGCGGCTTTTTATAATTTAGAGTGACTGAAGCCGTATCTAAAATAACTCCGACAGACCATCCTGGCATATTGCGTTTAGTTTTGTTCTCATTTCGCCAAACAAATTCTAAACCTTTAGCAAACGCGACTATTAAGTCATCAATTAGAACCTCTTCCTTAGCTTGGAATAAATAATTAGAATATCGTTGCTTGGCATGCTCTACCCCAGATATCAAATAGGAATTTCGCTGTTCCTTTTATTTTGTGGGGGGATTACCCCATAATCATAACTTTTTTAGGGATTATATTAATT
>JACCWL010000231.1 GCA_013697645.1 Tatlockia sp.
TAATATCTCTATCGACGCGAGCGTTAAACGTAAGAGGCATATGGCTGCACTTAATGATGATGTACGGACAACCCTTATTAAAGGATTAATTTAAGATGCGGTTGCCCTGAATGCTTCGCTTCTTTTGCATAGTCTAAGGCTGTTTGATTTAGACTGTCGCATCTATTAATTAATCGTGGATCCCATCTAAGTAGAGTCTTTAAAAAAAAAAGAGATCCTCTTCAGCTAAAATATGGAGGGGTTTTGTTCCTAGGTCATTAAGTGCTTCTAAATGCCAATTGGCATTTTGTTGGAATAACTCGGGGATTTTAGAAATTGAGTCAGATTTGAGTAATTGAATTAGTCTAGTTTTGATAAAGACATAAATCGTATTTGTTAGTTTGAGATTTTCAAAAAAAATCAATGATAACGCTTCTACTAATGATAGGCTATTCCTATCTTGAATTTTAGAAAAACAGGGTAGATCTATTCTATGGTTAACATACGTGCTTTCTTCGCTATTATGCCACCTAAATCGATTAGCGATGGCTTAACTTCTGTTTTAGAGTCCTCAAAGCAGTCATTGCCACAAAATCTCCTAAGATGGGTTCACCCTCAAAAGTTGCATATTACTTTGCAGTTTTTAAAAAACATTCAGCCCAAAGACCTAACTCCTTTAATTGAAAAAGTTCGTCTTGAGTTAAAAAAGACACCCCCATTTCAGCTGGAGTTTGGTGGTTTAGAATGGTTTCCAACAGCAAAGCACCCGTCAATTCTTTCTTTGGCTGTTGGGCAAGAAGCTTGTTTAATGCCGCTATCAGCTGCTATTGGTTGTGCAATCAGCGCTTTAAATTACCCTGTTGAATCTCGACCTTTTCGAGGGCATATGTCCTTAGGGAGAGTGCTCCATCACCACTCGCTAGAGGTAGAACTTTTACAGCAAATAAAGCTGGAGTTCATTCCACCAATTCTTATCGACGAAATCTATCTAATTGAAAGTAAACCAAGCAAGGAAGGAAGAGAATATTATCCTCTAGCTCGAATAGCGCTGTAGCCACAGAGTTATTTTTAAAAACACGTTGGTCGGCGCCTCTGGCCCGACATTTCTGACCAGTTCTCTCCATCGTTGGGTCAGCGCGCCCACCCCACCTACGATTCTTATTATTCTTATAAGCTCTTAAAATTATTAATAAAACCTTAAGATTCGTCTCATATACTGTCATTACTAATCAGATCGTTTTTTGGATTATTTTCGATGATAGACAAAGATGAGTTCATAGCTGTTGAGAGCAAAATTGCATTCTATAACACTCCATTTCACGATGCCTGTGCCGCAGGAAAGCTAGACGAATGTGAACGCTTACACACAAAAAACCCTAACTACTTAAACCAGCTGCATCCAGAATTTAACAGCACAGGCCTAGCCTTTGCTGTGCAATCTAACCATATATCTATTGTTAAATGGTTACTTCAAAATAAGGCTTCATTATATTGCGAGGATGAGATTAGAAATTATTATAGTAATTTCGGTGATCAGCTTATTGATAATCCACTCAAACCATCAAATGGTTCCTACCTAACTCCATTTTCTTTTTGCAAAAATGCTGAAATTTTTTCTTTATTGTATGAAGCAATTGGTCATACAACTTTTAATTATCCCCAACTGATTGTAATAAGCTGTGAAATGATAATTAGCCTCCTTAACCAAGACCAAAAAAACCTTGAACGTGCAAAAACTTTACTTAAAAACATTCAGTTGATAGTAAAAAATACGCAATTTTTTAATGATAAATCGGTAAAAGCTCTGAATGCAGCAGCTAAATCATTCTTTGATGCCAAAGCCTATACTGAAGCTCACCACTGTTGTCAATTAATCGAAGCTCTACTTATCACAAAATATGAGGACCAGGTTTTATTAAATGAGAGTAGTGTGGAATTAATACATTCCTGTTTGACTTATAATTATCGGGCAATACTTAGAGAGCAAGAAGATACCTCGACAACAAATTCAACGTTTGTTGACCAATTCTCTAATTTTAGTGCTTCCTCTTTCAAAGAAGACTACAGATTTGAGGCTGAGGAATGTTATTAATAGTCAAACTTAGTTAGCAGCGATAACCAGGGCTTCTCATACAATAAGAATGATAATTGTAAAAATCATTCCTAATGCTAAACTTACCCGGCAAGTTACCAACCCCCAATTACAATGGTTAATTACCGACGAGATATAACTTCAGGTGCAACCTATTTTTTTACCTTAACACTTAGAAATAGGCAATCTAATCTACTTACTAAGCATATAACCCTACTAGGTAACTCCTTTAGACAGGCCAGAAAAGACAATCCTTTTCTAACCAAAGCAATAGTGGTTTTACCCGAGCATCTTCATGTTATATGGCAGCTCCCAACAAACGATGATGATTATTCAACGCGCTGGCGACAAATAAAAACGTATTTTACTCAAGCATTAATAAAAGCCAAAGTTCCTCTATCTTCTAATTCACGCAATGAATATAACCTATGGCAACGCCGATTTTGGGAACATCGAATTAGGAATGATCAAGATTTAGAACAACATGTTGCTTATATCCACAACAACCCAGTTAAACATCGTTTGGTGAATTTACCGAGAGATTGGCCGTATTCAAGTATTCATAGTTATATAAAACAAGGCATTTTATCAAAAAATTGGGGTGGTGATTCTATTGAGGGTTATTTCGGAGAAGTTGATTGATAACCGGGGAAATAGCCCCCGCAGTTTATTACAAGGTGTTTGCTGAATTGGAGTGTATTTTTGAGGGTTGTTCCGGAGGTCAATTGATAACCCGATTTAATCTAAAGATGAACCTGACTCCGATTTTTTGCACTGTATTTCTTGTTCTTGGACAACGATAGCGTGTCGTTTGCTGGGTAGAAGTTGGGCGTTCAATTCCTGTAAGGCAGATCCCATAATTCCTGTTTTAGGTTTTTGCTTTCGGTAATAGAGCCACCCTTTATGTTCTAACCACAAACAGGTTCGATCAAAAACAAAAGCCAAGAGTATAAAAAAAATAAGAAGATATAAAACAATCATTTTAACCAGCTTATATAGAGTTAAGTAATTAATAGTTACCGCCGATCCTTCTGAACTGGCGGTAACTTGAAAGTCTAACGTGCATGCAATTCAAGTGCTTGACTAATCCAGCTGGCTGCTTCTGGATTAAAGAGTAATTTAATATGAACTTTTTCTAGCATCTCTTGAGGTGATGGCATTGTTTTTAATGCCTTCATTTCTTGATCTTGTCTTGCCGCTTCTTGCCATAACATTATACCAGTAAGGAAGTCCTTAGAACCTATCGCCATATGGTCGTCAATTAAAGTTCTCCAATCTTTTGAAAGCTCTTTGCCCACTTTTTCCTTTGGATCAGAACTAAGATTGTCTACGATTTTTTCATAGAGAAAATTCCAGCGTTTTAGCCAATAAGCTACAGTTGCTTTACCGAGCCAGTGATAGCCTTCGGGAGAAATCTCAAGTTGAGTCAACTTTCCTGATTGAATGCTTTCAAGGAGGCTTGAACTTAACTTCACATTTTGCGTAAAAAACTGTTTCATTTTTTTGCCTAAGGCATAAACAAAATTAACAATTCTTTCGCCGTCAGGGCCTTCAGGATCACCCACTTTTTTTTGATTTATTTCCTCAACAATGGCGTCCCTTTGAGCAAATTCCACGGGAAATTTCTCATAAAGAAATAAATAATCTTCAAATTGTGAAGCAGTTAATTGCTTGCCAGCCCATGATTCTTTTAATTTTTCTCGTAGATTGTTAGTCATATTAAACCCCTCAATTAATAGTAATAAATCATTCCAATCAGGAGATTTTGATGGTGAAAGACCTTTAAGAATATCTTCAAGCACGTCATTGACTTGCTTAAGATGAGCACTTTGTTTCTTGACTATTTGTTGCTGTGCTTGAAGATGAGCATAGATATTATTATGTTTTTGCAGAATAGACTTAATCGTACTTAAGCTAAAACCAAAGTATTTTAAAGCAATAATCTGCTGCAACTTGGCTAAATCCGGCTCTGTATAACAGCGATAACCATTCGACTCACGATAAGAAGGGTTTAATAAATCAATTTTATCGTAATGCCGCAACATTCGAATTGATGTTTGAGTTAATTCGCTGATTTCTTTTATATGCCATTTTGTCATCTAAATCTCCTGATACATCATTGAAGATAAGGGATGACATAATGTCAGGGTCAATAGGTTTGTTAACATAAATAATTTTGCTTGAAAATTAAACATTATAGCATAGGGGAATATTAAAAAGGGTAGCCTGTGAGGTTGGTTTCGCTAACTTGAGCATAAAATCATCAAGATTTCATTGCTTATAAATTGCGCATGCAATATAATATTTGGTTTGATTGATTCTAAGTTGTTATGCCTAAAAACTATCCAATTGCTCTCCGATATTTTAATTTCCGCAAAAGGAGCAAGCTGTTCTCCAATACCACTATAAATTATCAATGGGAAACCTGGTCAATTCAACAAGCAATTCAGGCAGAGGAAATTGCCCCTCTATTAAATGAAATTTATTATCAGCCTAAAGGGAAGGTTAACGAGATAATAGATATTATAGAAAAGTTACTTTCATCTCAGGCTAAAAAATCAAAATCCTTGAAAATTTCCGTGCAAGAGTTTAAAAATAACCCCGCTGTTAAAGACTCTTCTATTATAACATATGGGCTTTATCTCATAATTCAGGTTATTGAAGCACTTGTTGAAAAAAATTACAGTATCGCATTTAATTTTAGTGAAGCTTTTTTATTATTTGATGACGAAATCCTTCCTTCACATTTCAGCCAGGCAAACGATTATCAGCTGAAAGACTCAGACATTTATCAAGAGATAATTGGGTCGTTCGCTTATCAATTTGCAAAAGCATTATTCAATAAATTTAGACCCACGCTTAATTACGACAGTTCAGAAACAGACAAACTCGTGGCCTCTCACTACACGAGTATTAGACAACAGGATAGTGAAAACCCTGTAAAGCTTGATACACCCCTCGCTACTTTGCCTTGCTTTAATTCAGCTCATGAAGCTTTCCTTCATTATGAAATGGGCAGGATGAAAAGCAACGATTCTAAGAAACCTCTACCACAAAATGATTGGATAATCCTTAGCTTTAATTCGAAGCAACCTCTTGATGAATTATTCGACTTTATTGCTTACTTCCAAACTTATTACAAAAATAATATCTCAGAGTTAATCCTGATCCTTCAGGGAAAATTGTATGAAGATGCAAGCGAAAGGGCTCGGATCCATAATGCCATAAAAGAGATTATCGATAGTATCCACTGCACAATATTTTTGCATATTTTAATGCTAACCACGGATTCAAAATTACTTAATCCTAATGACACTCTGCTGTCTATTGCCCCTGAACTCAATGTGACTCTTTTCAGTCCCTTGGCCAACCATATAGGTTATTACTTAAGTGACCCCAATATTTTTGCAGCCATTGGTCAAAATCAGAGAAAGCAAAGCATATTTTCTTCACGTTGGCTTAAACAGGCAGAAATCTCTTCCGAGGTTTCTGAGGTTCCAACTGAAATAGAGGAAATCAAGGGGTATATCTATGGACAAGAACCCTTAGACAATATTCGCTCCTCCAAACGCTACAACAAACAAGAGTTAAAATCGCAGATTGGTTTGACCTTTACTTTCAACTTAGAGCTTCAGCATGAAATGCAGCAGGAAGTTAAGCAATCTCAATCTTTAAAACAGAATCAAGAATTAGCAAAACAGCAGAGCACCGCCCAGCAAAGACAGAATACACTTAATCAGCAGGTTAATTATCCTTTTTATAAACCACCGCTGTTAATGTCGATATTTTTTGATCAGATTAGGATTGCTGCAGAAGATACTTTGAGGGCTCTGCCAAACGAAGAAAAGATACAGGAAGAGATTTATTATACCTCATGGTATCGAGCGAATTATTCTAATCAGGCCATTTTAAACAAACTTAAAAAATATCCTACATCCGAATTTTTGATTGATCTTTTTGCCAAGATGCTTGGGTTAGCTTATACAATTTCTCCAGAAATGGAGAGTATCACTCGCAAAGTTACGAAAGAAAATCCAATATCTTTCGAAGAAGGGAGAAAGCTTGGTGGTTATCTACTCAAAAAGTCGTTGACCTCTCCTTTCCATTTTGTTTTCGGTAAATATCTCATGGTGCCCCTACACGGCTATTCTTGTGAAAGTATTGAGTTTCATCTGATTAAAGCCATTTTCGAGCGGCTGCCTGATTTTTCCGATGGTATAGATCCAAGCTCCCGCCATACCGGACATTCTTATTTTTATGGAAATACCGTGATGCAAGGCTGGGATAATGTGTCAACTACTCTGCTACCCAAGGATTTTAATAGCAGTGTATTGCCAGTTAAGATCTCTAACTTAGCCTTGTTGGCTAATTGCCAGCAGCAGGGTTACCAAAGTCATATCCAAGCGAGTCTTTCGATTTTTGAGGAGAATGAAGCTGTTATTGGGAAAAATTCCAAATCCTATTACTTTCTGACCTTATTAGAACTTTTTAAGCCTTATATTTGCGGTGATCTCGTTTATATAACAAACCAAGAAGACAATTTTTTGACGCTAATTAAACTAGCCTTTCCTGATTATTTAATTCTGGTTAATAAATTTTTTGAAAAATTTGAGCTTCACAACCTTGATAATATACGCATCTTTGTTCAACTGTTGATTTCGGTAGGGCAGGAGAATTTTAAAGAGTTTTTAGACTTTCTAGTTTCCCTTGATCAAAGAAGTCTTTTAGATCATTTCTATAAGATCTATTTTAAATACGCCCCCACAGTATTTTCTCTTGTTAATTTTTTCTATGAACGATCTAACGAAACTATTAGCCATAGCCATCATGGTAAAGGTCTAATACGCAATGTAAATGACAAACGCGACAATAACGAAATTTGTTTTTTAACGCTGGTAGAGCGAACACCAGTTGCCTCCTCAGCGGAAGACTGGCCATTATTTGAACGATTTGCTTATGCTGTTTTAGTGTTTGCCGCTAAAAATCATATGTTACTGATCTCTAGAAGTTTAAATGAGATAGAAGCATTCTGGTCTAGAGTTGGAGCGAAATTTCTAGCTTACAGTGAGGGAAACGCCAAACAACAGCAGCTCTTAATCAAACGCTTTGTCATGAACCTTATCAGCGAAGAGGGTTTAACTCTTGAACCCTTAAGAAAACTGGAAACTCTCTTAGTCTGCTTAGAAAATCTGCTGGATCATGCCATTGAAAAACATACCTTAGAGGAACAGATTTCAGAATTATCGGGTATTTCGCTGGCATGGACTGATGTACCCTTTGCCACTACTCACAATGGTTTTCAGCTGATATGCAAAGAGATGCAAATTAAAGCAGGCTCAATTGGCTATGAAAAAACCAGCTATGCAGTTTCTTTATATGACTTAAAACAAGCGATTGAAGAGTTCAAACCTGCTTCTTTAGGCTTAACAACAGCTGTATTTCGTTATCTTGGCAAAGAATCCTTTCGAGAGGACATTGATTTTTACCGCAACCTTTATCCTGCTGAGAGCTTAGATCCAGAAACAAACTACATCAATCAACTGATTTGGGCTTACTATGTGTCAGCCTTTACTGGGCTCCAATACAATCCACATCCTGATGAAGTTCTCTTTTTTGATCAATGCAATCAGTTTTTGCAGCAGCATCCCTTTGCCCAAAAAATGACTGCTGACAAAATTCTCTCCATCTCTCAATTCTTAAGAAAACTTTACCAACTTGAAACCAATGGTCAAAAGGGGACCTTAACCTTATGGATGCTGTGGCATGAGTCTAATCTTAGATTTCAGCTGCCAACTAATATTCCAATACCGGAAATTCTGGCCTTTAAGTTTAATAGAATTCACCTTAAGCGCTTTCTGCTGACGCATCAGCAAGCGTTAAAATCCGCTCTACCGTTACTCTTAAACAACCTATGCCTAACCCTTTCACCAAAATTTATTGACGTAGAGCAGGCTGAAAAAATCCTTGTTGCACCTTTAATAGCCAATTTATTTGCTAAATCTGACCCGATTGGCTATGAGGTAGGTTTACAATTGCTCAACATTCTGGTTCCCAATTTTGGTATCAAATACTTTCTCGAAAATCTACTGGAAGTGCTTGTATTGCTTGAAAATCTTCATCATCTAAAATCTACTGACAGCAAACTTCTAACAGAGCTTCAAGCCCTAGCTAAGACAAATCCAGATATCAAACTTATCATTGCGATGCTTCAATTATGTAGAGAAAAACTGCAAAATAAACCTGAAAATTTGAAGCCCTGCACTCTTTTTATCCATTATCTGGCCACACATCCCGAATTATTACCTCATTGCACAAGCTTAACTAAAGAGCTGGAGCTTGTTTTTGATTATTGTCTTGAGGCTTCAGTTGATGAAAAGTCTATGCCTGTAGTATTTGAGCTGTATCAAACCCTAAAAGCAGATGCAGAAACGCTGAAAATGATGTTAAATCTTTTGTACGATGACAAAGTCTATGCCTTTTTTCTGCGACATTTAGACGATAAGCTGCCTGGATCTTTATTAATAACAGCGGCAAAATTCATTAAAAAAACAAATGACCCAATAACTGTATTCTGTTTTATTGAACATGCACGCTACGAAAAAGCGCTTGATGATGAGTTGTTCATTGCTAGACTCTTAAGCGTTGAGTTAGAGAAACTTTCCGCTATCCTTTTTCTTGTCAACCAAATTGGCAATCAACATCAGGAATCATTCTTTAATCTGCTTGATTTTTTAACTGAGGTTTCAGAGGTCTCGTTGCATTCCCTGGTTTGTCTTTGCAAACATCATCAGATCCCTACAGCAAAGCTACTGGATGTTTTGAAATCACCCTCTTTAGAAACTGCAATTGATAGCCTTGAAGAAGCACTTTATCAAGAAGACCTGCTAGCCTACCAATACGAAGCGACTGATATTGCCCAAAAAATTACAGAAATCAAATACAATTCTTGGGATAACAATCCCGCAAAATCACTTATAAACTGCGCGCAAAAAACACTTGAGTGTGATTATAAAAAAATGATGGCCTATATTCAAAACCGTCCCGTCTATATTGAGAGCAAGGAGGGGATGACTCAATCCTTTACGGTCCATCAACTCAAACATCGACATTTTCCAATTCTTTTTAAAGAACTTCAGGCAAGAATAAAGCAGGGAGAAAACAAAAAAGAAAATCAGTTGGTTCTTCTCGCTGTGTGCGCGGTTGCGCTTAAAAGATCCTGCAAAAAATTTCCCCGCTCAACTCAACTTCTTCCCTTAATCCACAGCCTTGGTGAAGAGGGAAATTTAGTTCAGGAACTGAAAACGGGTGCTGGCAAGAGTATTATTGCGGCAATTCATGCTGTTTTGAGAATTGCTGCAGGGAGAACAGTCCTCATTCCTACTGAAAATGAGCAACTGGGATGGGATGGCATCGTTAATTTTCAGGATTTTTACCAATATCTTGGTATTCACTGTAGCGCTCGAATTATTGAAGCTCACAGCCCTGATTCTGATTTCATCCCTAATGGCATCAATTATTCCACGCCTTACGGACTCGCTCTGTTTTTTATAAGTATGGCTATTAAAAAAGTACCCATCGCTAAGAATTGCGACCTTATCTGGGATGAAATTGATGCAAGCCTTACTTCAACAGTACCTTTTCGTTTGGCTGCGACCTTAGACCCACTCTTGCTTGACACCAAAAACTGGTCAAAAATTTATGGCTACTTGCTCGATTTTGTAAAAGAGAAAGAACTGTTTCTAGATAATCGCTGTAGCGACAAAGACGATATTCACAATTTCCGTCAATACTGTCTGTCAAAAATCCCTGAAAAACAACTCACTGATTTACTTAAACAGGTTCCTGACTCGTTTATCACCACCTTTATCGACTCAGCCAGGCTTGCTGTGCAATTGGAAGAAAATATCGATTATATGGTGGTAGAGAAAGAGGATGGTAAAAAAAGCCTCTATGGCGCACCCATTTTGCCCCATAATAGCCGCGCTGAGCCACGAGCAAGCTTTGGTTCTGGTGCGCAACCTCTTTTACATGCGGAAAAAAACAAAATACTTGAGATGGAAGAAGCCTTAACGTTTAGCATTTTACCTGACACTGAAACGATTGTTAGTATGACGCCTAAAAATTTGGCCGATGGGATAAGGCGTAAGGGTGGACTCATTATCGGGGCCACCGCAACTCCAGGTATGCCAAACCAGCTTCAAGAGTTTCGCCAACTCTTTGGCATTAGCGCCGTTCATTATCCCCATTTTCATCCCGACCGTTGCGAGGATTTGGGAATTTTCCCCGCCGAAGGGTTTGAGGATCAGAAAAAAATTACTCTAACGATGATTCAAGAATTTAGGACACTAGACCAGCCAGTCCTAATCATTTGTGAATCCGCGCAAGCTGCAAGTGACTTGAATGAATACTTAAGTTCACCCCTCTATCCCTGGAAGACTCAGAGTTACTATGGCTATAGTCTGAATCGTCATCAGGAGACTAATTTTATTGCAGCAGCGGGTGAGGCCCATACAGTCAGCATTACCACCAAATGTGAATCTCGGGGTGCTGATTTTGATTCTGATCATGAACATGGTTTCTTGGAAATTAATTTATGCACAAATCTTACCGAAGAAGAATTGATACAAATCAAAGGACGCTCAGCTCGAAATAATAAGCCAGGACAGTTTTGTTCAGTGGTTGATGTTCTTAAGCTTGGTTTGCGAAAAACAGCTCCTAAGGAAGAGCTTGCTTTAGCTTTCAAAAGCTTCCAGC
>JACCWL010000238.1 GCA_013697645.1 Tatlockia sp.
CATTACTTTAGCCTGGTCAGACCATTTATCTTGCAGGATAATGAACATTCTTGAGGAACTACAATGCAAATAGCCAATATTAAAGGGCGTGAAATTCTCGATTCACGAGGTAATCCTACTGTTGAAGCGGATGTCCTTTTAACCAATGGTGATTTTGGACGGGCGAGCGTACCTTCTGGTGCATCCACGGGGAGTCGCGAAGCCTGCGAACTTCGTGATGGAGAGGCATCGCGTTATGGTGGAAAAGGAGTGCGCCGTGCCGTTGATCATATTAATTATGAAATTAATCAAGAGCTTAAAGGGGTTTCTGTCGCTGATCAAGAGCAAATTGATGCCAAACTCTGCACTTTAGATGGTAGTGATAACAAATCGCGTTTAGGGGCGAATGCGATTCTTGCGGTGTCTCTTGCCTCTGCGCGCGCTTTTGCAAATGCCAGCAAACAACCACTGTATCTATCGCTTAATCAGGGTGAGCAGATGTCAATGCCTGTGCCGATGATGAATGTCCTAAACGGCGGTGCGCATGCTGATAATAATGTTGATATTCAAGAATTCATGATCATGCCTATAGGTGCTTCTGATTTTGCCAGTGCTTTGCAAATGGGGACTGAGACTTTTCATGTATTAAAATCAGTATTAAAAAAACAAGGTTTGAATACGGCTGTCGGCGATGAAGGGGGTTTTGCACCGAACCTAAAATCAAATCGCCAGGCATTAGATATCTTAGTGCAAGCAGTAGAGTTGGCTGGTTATAAATTAGGACAAGATATTGTTTTTGCTTTGGACGTCGCAGCTTCAGAACTTTTTGACGATGGATTTTATCACCTGGCCTCTGAACATAAAAAACTAAAGAGTCCTGAACTTATTAGTTATTATGGTGATTTAATCGCCAATTACCCGATTGTCAGCATTGAAGATGGTTTGGATGAGCACGATTGGCAAGGCTGGCAGGAGTTGACAGCTCGTTTTGGTGCAAAACTGCAATTAGTTGGTGATGATTTATTTGTTACTAATACTCGTATTTTACACGAAGGCATTAAGCAGAAAATGGCCAATGCTATTTTGATTAAGCCTAACCAGATTGGTACTTTAACAGAAACCAGGCAGGCAATTCGTTTGGCCCATGAAAACGGTTATCGCTGTGTCATGTCGCACCGTTCCGGTGAAACGGAAGATTCTTTTATTGCTGATCTAGCTGTCGCAACAGGATGTGGCCAAATCAAGACAGGCTCTTTATGTCGTACTGATCGTCTTGCAAAATATAATCAATTGTTGCGTATTTTTGAAATCTCATCCTTAGCCTACGCGAAAGATGTATTGAAATAGTGAAAATACCAAAAACAGGTATATAATGTGGAAAAATAAATCCTCATTGGTTTTCTATGCGTTCTATCATCATCGTTTTGATACTAGCACTTATTGGCTTGCAATATAAATTGTGGCTAGGTGATGGTGGTCTGCTGCAATGGGTTAAGCTTGAAAAAAAAATAGCCACCCAGGAAACTGACAACAAAAATATCAGCTCCCGCAATCTTGCTCTTGAGGCCGATATCGCTGAATTAAAAAGCGGCGATCAGGCATTGGAAGAGCAAGCCCGCTACGAATTAGGCATGGTAAAAAAGGATGAGTTTTATTATCAATTTGTTGATTAAGCACTTATGGCTTTAATTGATTAAATTGATAACCTTATTCACAAAAGTTGGGCCTGGATCGTATTTATCCGTTTGATAATTAGGATCTAGTTCTAGCCAAAGAGAAGTGTTTTTGAAATTTAGATAATCATTATGGCCAATAATATATTTTATTTCTGGATATTTCTTTTTCAAATGACAAACTAAAAAAGCATTAGCTTTTACTTGTGCTTCGGTTAAGTCATCTTTATTATCTATTCCGCCTATATTTTCAATACCAATCGCATAATGATTTAAGCCTATGACGTGTCTTGCCATCCAATTTTCAGGCATGAGCTGATGGATGCTTCCATCACGATCCACTATAAAATGAGCGGATACATTTAATTTGTCAGGCAATTCTTTTACACGTGGTGAGTTTGGAGGAAAAGTAGGGGGGTTAAATACCCGAAAAGTTGCCTTAAACGTGGGTATAGCTGTCCAATGCAATACAATCATTCTCGGTTCAATTTCAATTGATTTAGAATTAAATCCATAATGTGTTCGTTGATATTGTTGTGTTAATGCAATTCGTTCTTCATTAAATTGAATCGGTGATTGATGGATTAGCTGAGAATCATGACAAGAAAAAGCATGCGCCGCAGCATTTAACAAGATTAAGAATGATATAAAAATTTTCATATTAGATTTTTAATAGCATAAAAAAAGCCACCACATAATCGGGTAAATGCCGGGTTGCTTGAGAAAACGCTTCGCTTCCCGCATAGGTCCCTGTTAAAAAATCGACTTGATAAAGGTTATGTTGGAACGCTCCGCCAGTATCAGCGAAAATACCAGCTCGTGTCACTATTTCCCCCGTCTGGTCGGGATATTGCACCATAAGCAGTTTCCCCAGACCAAATTGCTCAAGATCAGCTGCAAAAGTAACTTCGCTATTGATTGTGATTTTATGTTCAGCGTCTTTACCATAGCCTTTGATTCCATCCACAGATTTAAAATACCAGAAACGCTCTTGTTGGTAGGGATTTTGGGCTTTATCGTAAGGAATGTTGTTAGAGCGATGAACATTAAAGGTTTTTACCTGGCGGTCAGGGTAATCAAAGTGGGCCACAAGAGTGCCTTGCATTAATGCGGCTTCCAAGTCGTCACGATTTAAATAAGCCAAAACAGGAACCTTTTTATTTGCCAATATGCCTTTTAATATGGATTGTTTTCCATGTTGGAAGCGAAGAAGTTCAGGCTTAGCGTCCGCCTCTTCAAGGGTCAAAGATTCCTCATCCTTTGGAAGAGCATAAAGTGCAAAGGGATGGGCAGAGCTCGGTTTAGCAAATGCACTGGCACTATGGACGTAATACTTAGTCATTAAGATTTTATCTTTAGGCAAGTTTGCTACCAGTGATTTGGATGATTTAAGGATTTTGCTTTGCTCAGTGTCTGGATACCAACGAACGAAATCAAAGTGTTGTTTTATAAAGGCAGGATCTTGTAGTTTATTTTGGTGCTGACAAATAAATGCTAAGGTTGCCTTAATTCGTACGAGTGGCACTTTAAACACTTTGCCTTCATGAATGACACGAGGATCATAGTGATTGCCTTTATTTAAATAAGCCAAAGTCTCTTTAGCTGTTGCGCATAAGGCAGGTCCATTAATCTCATAATGCTTAGTTTGGAATGGTTCAGCAGCAACAAAACGAGGGGCGGCAAAAACCTGGAGGCTAGCTAAGAAGGCATAAAAGAAAATTAATATTTTCATCTTTAAAAGGTGCTTATATTTATTAAAACGCAACGACTGATTAATCCCAGGTTATAGTGTTAGTTTTTGCATTAACAACGCCGGTATTAAAATAAAGATTTCTGGAAAGCGCTGAAGTATGAACTTCAATAACTGAAGCGTTATTTAAGGCTATTGTAGGTTCCACTCCGCGCTCGTATGAATGCGAAGGTCCCCATATAATCCTTTTGCTAAACTTATCAAGCTTACCAACGTGATACCACAATCGATTATAGTATTGTGATTTATGTAACTCAACCAGAAGATCACCTTCCACACTTAGTGAGGGACTGCGCCCTTTGTCATAATTTGCAGTCCATTCCCATTGAATAGTATTGCCTTGAAGCGTGCCAACTTGAGACCATAAGTTTGAATTGTCTGTTGATTCGTGAGTTTCAACTAGGATATTACCGGATAGGGCAATTGAGGGATTTTTCCCTTGGGTGTATTGCTTAGCATTGGTCCATTCAATAACTTTGGAGCGGTTATTTATTATTCCAGTACGATAAAAAAGCTTATGCGTATAAAAATAATAACAATTTCGAGTACACTCATCTCTGCAATCACCATTCTCATCACAAACTTGTTCACAGTCGTCACTACAGTGGTCGAGATGTTCTTCTGTAAGTTGATGAACCTCAATCAGAGTATCTTCGTTGATTACGACAGAAGCAATTTGTCCCTTATCGTACAGTTGAGCATCGCCCCAGGAGATAGTTTTGCTGTTTATATCTAAACTGCCCACTCGATACCATAAGGTGTCATACCCCTTTGCTTTATGGACTTCAACCACCGTAGTACCCTTTATAGCTATAGAAGCATTAAGTCCATTCTCATAGTGATAACTTTTACCCCATTCTATATTTTTGTCTTTTATTAAGCCTACCTTATACCACAGCGTGTTGTAGTAGCCTGAACTTGATACGGCAACTATAACGTTCCCCTGCTTAGCCACTGAGGCATTTACACCAGAATCATATTTTTTAGAAACAGGTTGAGCAGTATTTGCATAGGGGGTAGTTAGAAATAAAAAAATAAACGCGCTTATAAGGAGACGTATCCACATTTTTTGTTTTCAGGGGTTTATTAAATTGGAGCAGATATTAACAAAAAAGGGACGATTATCCTACTTAACTAATTTTTTTCTCTCCTAATTCCCTGTGATTTTTCAAATAAAGGGTTCACCTAAGGCTTCCTTAATGTAACTAAGGTAGTCTTTAAGTCTATTTATTACTCTTCAGATTTCTAAGATGTCCAGTAGCTTCGGATATTTGCTAGTTTATCACTAAGATTTTGGAGCAACTTGATGCGCTATAAAAAAAATCTCCGATTAAGTCAAAAAATTGTCCCGATTGTCTATCTATTTCTTTCATTTCTAACCTGTGAAGCCTTCAGTGAACCTGAGAGTCAAGCGGTCAAATTTAATCAAATAATTGGCACTCAAGACTTTGCCCCTCTTTATGGCTGTAGTGGCCAATGTTCAGTAATAGAGGCAGCTCGCAATATTTCCGAACTAGGATCGCGGATTATCAAAATGAGAACTACTGATGCCGAGGCCTTAAAAGCGGTTCTCGATATGCCCTTTGACAGCTATTTTTTTTGGTGGCGTTCCAATGGTGATACCTGGTTAAACGGCTTTTCTAAAGAAGCGCGTAAAGTAGAATATGACGAAACTTATAAATTTGCTAAAACCCTTTTAATTCAATTTAAAGATAGTGAAAAACGTTTTTTTCTTGGCAACTGGGAAGGCGATTGGTACCCAGGGCAAGATCATGAGTGCCTAGTAATTAATCCAATAGTGTGATCTCATACATCCTTTGAAATAAAAGGAGCAAACGAGATGACAATCCCCTCATTAGTAAGTTGTTTTTCAGTAATACGTGATC
>JACCWL010000244.1 GCA_013697645.1 Tatlockia sp.
AAGGTAACTTTATGTATCTAGTTGGATTATATCTTGTAATTGGAATATTTACTGGGCTACTGACAGGGATTCTAGGTGGTGGCACTGGACCTATTCTAATTCCGATACTTACCGCATTGCTTATTTATCAAGATTTTCCATCTGAATTAGTAATGCGCCTAGCTGTAGGCACAGCACTTGGTATTGCAGTGATTGCGATGCTAGCTTCGATGCATACTCAGCGTAAATATATGTCCGAAGTTAAAGGAATAGTAGCGCAACTATTACCCGGAGGAATTATTGGCTCAGTGATTGGAGTACTGCTAGCTGGATATCTCTCTGACTACATGTTTAAATTTTTATTTGGTTTTGTGGTTATTGGTATCGCCTTGTATATGATTTTTGATTACCGTTTTAACGGTACAAAATCTGCACTTCCGAGTAAAAAGAAATTCTTTTTACTCAGCATACCGATGGGAATTATAGCTACTTGCTTTGGTGTGGGTATGGGGCCGATTTGTGTGCCTTTGTTAAAAAAATTTGGCTTCATAATATCTACTTCAATAGCTGTAGCAACATTTGTGGGTGGTATAATTGTGCTATTTGCTGCTCTAGGTTTTGTTATAATGGGATACCACCAAGCTAGTTTACCAACTTATAGTTTGGGCTATATTTATTTACCGATTCTTGCATGGATTGGTATTCCAAGTATACTTTTTGCGCGTATTGGTGCAAAATTATCACATATATTTCCTCCCGAGGCTTTAAAAACATTATTTACTGTTTTCTTACTACTAATTGGATTGAAGATGATTTTTTAGTGGCACTGAGTAGAGACTATTAAGTGACCCCAATGTCTAGACCACGATGAGTAGTGCTGGCAATTGTTATGACAATGCTGTTATGGAAAGCTTTTATCACACATTGAAAGTAGAGGCGATTTATGGCAGTTCTTATAAAACCAGAATGGGGGCTCAATTAGCCCTATTCGATTACATTGAAGTATTTACAATCGCAAACGCATTCATTCTACCTTAGGGATTCAGACTCCTAGCGAGTTCTGGTATGGTTGCATAATGTTGGTGTCCGGTTTTTCGAGGGAGGATCACTGAATCAGCGCATTGATTATTAGTATTTTCTTCCATATATTTTACTGATAATTCATCTAGATAATCATTGATTAGCTCTATAACCTCGGTTTCTTTATCAGCATAAACAGGACTTCCTGCACCACAAAATATTTTAAAAGTAACTTTATCTTTTTGCAAAGCTTCAGCAGTTTTCAATGCGCTTTTTGCCGTATGAATAGGATTTTGATCACCCGCTATAACTAAAGTTTGGCATTCTATTTTTTTGAGATCAGGCAAAAAATTAAAGGTGGTCAATTCATTGCGATTATAATGATAAGCAACTTCTTCATTTTTAACACAGCGAGAAATAAACTTTGCGTTATATGGATTAGTTGCACAGTAGGGGAGGCAAGTCTTAATATATTCTGCATAAGAATCCACGCTGGTTTCAGTCAACATTCTTTTTGCGATATTACATACGCGGGTGACTTCTTCACTAGTCCCGCCTTTAGTTTTCACTTTATCAGCAAAATGATTGAGTACATCATCCATATCGAAATGCGCGTCTGTATCTGATAATATTAATCCCCCTAATTCTGTAGGAAACTGAGTTGCACAGGACATTGCTACTACTCCCCCAAAAGAAACACCTGCAACAATGGGTTGTTTTATATCAAAAGCAGTAAAGAATGAATATACATCTTTTCCCCACTGGCTTAAATTCCAAGTTTCAGGAGTTCCATAATCACGAGTGTTGCTTTTATCCTGGTAGCTAAGTCCACAACCTCGCTGATCAATAAATATGACTTGAAGAGTTGAATCCGCTATAGTCCTACCTGCAAATTTTGACCAAAATGGCTCATAAAGTGTATGATCAACAACTCCTGGACCACCATGAAGAAAGATTAATGTTGGTTGATCATTATCTACTCTCTCTTCAACATCTTTTGTCGAAGCGTATACTTTATAAAATAATCTAACATCGTTCTCGATTTGTAGGTAACCAGTAAACATGTGCAAATTCTCCTAATTCGATTGTTTTTTAATGGGTTGTAATTTACCTGATTTTTAAGAAATCTATACATAGCTTTCTCTTGAGATAATTAACTAAAAACGAAACAGCCCCCCAAATGAGAGCATAAAAAACAATAAAGAAAATGTGCTTCCAATTAAAGTTGAAAAAAATAGTTCTTAAACGAAAATATTACCTTTAAGCTGAATTCATTACGCATAGGTAAAGTCAAAAAGGGTGATTTCTCTTAAAGACGTGCACGCAAATTATTTTCCTCCTGATTAAACCCAACTGAGACCCAACCTCCTTAAAAGCTTCTTTCCTATTTTTCCGCATTTTCAATTAAAAAAGCAATGGAACTAATATATTCTCCTCTTACACAAAAATTTTGTAATATTCTAAAAAATAAAAACAGATGATACTACCTATAGGAAAAATCCAGGAGTCAAATACTCTTTTACAATTTCGGATGAATATGTACATGCTATATCTTGGATAAACCCCTTAAAATCGACAACAGCCGAATGATCCGCTTTATCTGATATTGTACGTACAATTACATAAGGTATAGTATGATCTTCACAAACCTGAGCTACAGCGGCACCTTCCATCTCTACAGCCAAAGTTTGGTTTTCATTAATTGTTAAATTTATATTTTCATGCTCGTTAGGATTACATACAAACTTATCTCCAGAAGCTATGAGCCCTGTTAAGACTTTCGGTTTACAGATTGAGTATTTTGTTAGCAAATCACCTTTTATCACCGAGTCAATTTTATTGAGAAAAGTTTCAGATGCGAGTCTTGCCTTCTCAATATCTTCTTCCTTAGGTTTAAAGATTATGGTAGAAGTTAATGGTATTTGAAATTGATCAAAAAACGGTCTTGCATCCATATCATGTTGATACAAACCATTGCTTATAACTACGTCACCGATATTTAATTGTTCATTAACAGCGCCTGCAACTCCTGTAAAAATCACAAAATCAACATCAAATTTATTAATGAGAATAGTTGTTGTTGAAGCAGAAGCTACTTTGCCCCATCTTGAGAATGTTAGAACAACCTCCACATCTCCTATTTTTCCTTCCAAAAACTCTCTGTTCGCAATAGTGGATTCTTTCTCGATAACCATCAAATTTTTAATGGAAGAAACCTCTTCAAGCATTGCTCCCAAAATACCTATTTTCATCACTTACTCCTTCATCTATAAAAATTTTAAAGGGGTTATAAGAAACCCCATAGTCATATGCATCAATCATTTCCTTATTTCTAAGAAAATTAACCAATATTTTTGCAGGGTAAACAAATAACAGCGCGTAAACTTCTAAGATATATGGATCAATAAATACCCGCATTGTCATCTGAAATTTGATGTAGGGAAAGAAAGCTATCATAACCGTTACTATTATTAATATAAATTCTGAAATACATGTTGCAACAATAGATCTATGCCAAAATACTCTTCCATTGGTCAAAACTTTCCATTTTGTAAGTAAATATTTAATAAACCTACTATTGCTGCCTGTAGTTTTTTCCCGGATTAGAAATAGTTAAATTAGCCTATAGAGAAATATCATGAATCGTTTTAAAAAATTGTCTTTTGGGGAGGAGCGTGAATTAGAATCGTTTCTTAGTCGCTATCCAGAAACTTCCATGTTTTTACGCTCGAATTTACGCAACTCAGGCATAGAATATAAAAGTGATACCCCCTATCATGGAGAGTATTTTGCGCACTATAATTCTTTGGGGGAGATTCGAGGCATCTTAGCTCATTATTGGAATGGTAACCTAATGATGCAGAGCCCTGATTTAATTACGTTGAAGGATTTAGTTCATTATTTTAAATCACATTGCACTAGACCGATTTGTGGAATTTTGGGGGAGGAAAGACAAGCTAAAATTGTGATCGATTTACTTGAGATTAATTCTTCATCTTTTGCCTTAAATGAAATTGAGGGCTTATATCAGTTGTTATTATCAGAAATGATTGTGCCAAATTCTATTTATCAATTAAAAAAAGCAAAGCATTGTGATCCTGGTATTTTAAAAAAATGGTTAACTGATTACCATATCGAAGCGTTGGGCGCAGATTTATATAATCCTTCCTCTATGGATTCAATAAATAATTCTATCAAAGAGGCTTCAAATCGCGATGACCTTTGGATATTAGAGCATGATAAGTTACCAGTTTCTTTGTGCGGATTTAATGCATCATTACCAGACATTGTTCAAATTGGACCGGTGTGGACACCTGTAGAATACCGTAATCAAGGTTATGCTCGAAATCTGGTTGCTTTATGTTTACTTGAAGCAAAGAAGAATGGCGTTAAACAAGGGATATTATTTACCAATAATGTAGCAGCAGAGCGTGCCTATTTTTCAATTGGATTTAAGAAAATTGGAGAATATAGGTTAGCTATACTGAGAGATAAAGTATCACTAGAGAAGTAGTAAGATCTAACAAATCGCAATACTTTTAAAGAATATAAGGATCAAAAATGGTTAATATTAAAAAAAATAAGACTGTATATTTCAACTCTTCAAAAATAAGAGAGTGGGGGAGTTTTATCGTGTTTGCATTTCTTTTATTTGCAGGACGCTCTGCTATAGCAGATTGGAATCGTATTCCTTCTGGTTCTATGGAACCGAGCATTTACATTGGTGACTTAGTATTAGTCAATAAACTGGCCTATGATTTGAAAGTGCCTTTCACTACAATTCATGTTGCAGAATGGGCTGAGCCAAAACGAGGTGAAATTGTTGTTTTTTATAAACCACAAGACAGTATGCGCTTAGTAAAAAGGGTCATAGGAGTACCTGGTGATGTCATTGAAATGAAGAATAATGATCTGATCATTAATGGTCATGTCACTCAATATGAGAACCAAAATCTACCTTTAGCTTATAAACTACCAAAAGATGAACGAGATGTAGCTCTGATTGCCACTGAGAATTTACCTGGAAAAATACATACTCTAATGTATCTTCCATCACAACCAGCATTACGTTCATTTGGTCCCATTAAAATTCCTGCCGGTGAATTTTTAATGTTAGGTGACAATCGTGATAACAGCGGAGATTCAAGGTATTTTGGTTTAATACCCCGCAAACAAATAGTTGGCAGAGCAGAACGAGTACTTGTATCTTGGGATAAGGAAAATTATTACAAACCGCGATTTGAAAGATTTCTTCAAAATCTTATCTAATCTGATTTAAGTCGGTAACAACTTTAGAACCCACTTTATAGCAGTGTTCAAATACCTGTGTCAGCTTTCTGAAATGGTTATAATCGCCAACAATTAGGAGAGCGTAGATGGGACACATTTTTCTTAAAAGCAAAGTTACTGTTATCCATCATCATTGAAAATGATTAGATCTTTTTTTTAATCCTTTCGTAAAAATTTATTGCATCAGGATATTTTTATGAGCTAACATTCATTGCAATATTTTTCATTAAACGTTTATTATTTGATAGAAATTATCATCAAATAAACATTTGACTTGCAACTACCATTTAAGTTTGGTCAGCGATGTTTAATGAGTTGTACGACATGGATTCATGGAATGGTCGGGTGTATAAATATGCAAAAAACAAGAAAGCTCAAGGAATTAATACACAATCAAAATTTAACTTTTTTTATGGAAGCACATAATGCTTTAAGTGCAAAAATTGCTGAAAATAGTGGTTTTGAGGCCCTATGGGCATCTGGATTGTCAATATCCGCATCGATGGGTTTATGTGATAGAAATGAAGCCTCCTGGACTCAAGTATTGGATATTATTGAGTTTATGGTCGACCACACCGAGGTACCCATTTTAGTTGATGGTGATACGGGTTTTGGCAATTTTAATAATGTTCGGCGTTTGGTGAAAAAATTATCCCAGAAGGGTGCTGCAGGCGTTTGTCTGGAAGATAAATTATTCCCCAAACTCAATTCATTCTTAGGTGAAAATCAAGCGTTAGCCGATATATCTGAGTTCTGTGGAAAAATTAAAGCAGCAAAAGATAGTCAATTGGACACGGACTTTTGTGTTGTAGCTCGAACTGAAGCACTAATTGCAGGTCAAGGAATGAATGAAGCCTTGACACGCGCTATGCATTTTTATGAAGCAGGGGCTGATGCAATCCTAATTCATTCCAAACAATCTGTTGCTGACGAGATAGTTGAATTTTGTAATGAATGGGCTAATCGCTGTCCTGTTATCATTGTGCCTACCAAATATTTTAAAACACCTACGCAAGTATTCAGAGATATGAATGTCTCTGGGATTATTTGGGCGAATCATAGTTTAAGAGCTTCAATTGCGGCTATGCAAAAAATTACTCAAAAAATTAAACAAGAAGAATCCGTCTATCCAATTGAAAATGACATCGCAAGCCTGGATGTTATTTTTTCTTTAACCAACGAGTTTGAAGCGCAGCAAGCTGAAAAAAAATATTTGACTAAAATCAAACTAACAGCAGAGTTGTAGACATGGTCTGTCCTGAATATTTTACTAGTGAGTTGATAAACAGAGGCGTGCAGCATTTTAGTGGTATTCCCTGTTCCTATTTAACGCCATTAATCAATGTGGTCATTGAAAGAAACGACACCCATTATGTTGTTGCATCCAGTGAAGGTGAAGCCCTAGCTATCGCATCAGGGATGTGGCTAGGCGGAAAAATGAGCGTGGTTATGTCTCAGAATTCTGGATTCGGGAACATGATAAACCCATTAACCTCGCTAAGTGCACCGTTTGGTATTCCCATTTTATTGCTGATTACCTGGCGCGGAAGGCCGGGTGAAAAAGATGAGCCCCAACATGAGGTTATGGGTAAGATAATGATTGAGTTGCTGGATTTATTGGGAATAAAATGGGCATTTTTTCCAAAAAATAACAGTGAAATACCCACAAGTCTTGATATCGCTTTCGAGGAAATGAAAAACTCCCATAAGCCCTATGCTTTTATTTTAGAAAAGGAGAGTTTTTCTAACGAAAATGGAGCCAAACAAAATAGCACCCTAGCTCCGACCCATAGGACTTTCCCCAGTCGAGAAGATGTATTAGAAGTACTGCTAGAGCACATACCCAAACAATCACCAGTGATTGTAACAACAGGGAAATCAGGGCGAGAGTTGCATGATTTGCAAGATCAGGAAAATCACTTTTATTGTGTGGGTTCTATGGGTTATGCCAACGCAATTGCGCACGGCCTGGCTTTAACCGCTGCTAACAAGAATGTTTATGTTATCGATGGTGATGGGGCAGCTCTTATGCATCTGGGCAACTTAACCAGTATCGGTGCAGGTTGTGTAGGCAATTTAGTTCATATTATTTTAGACAATGGGTCTTATGATTCAACCGGAGGACAGCCTACTGTTTCTCCGTCTATTGATTTTATATCGATCGCCAAGGGAGCAGGGTATAAAAAAACACGACATTGCTCATCCTTGGACGAATTTATAGACGAAATTAAAGCAGTTGCTGAGGAGCCGAATGGACCTGTGCTCATTCATATTCAAATCAGCAACGGATCTATGCAAAAATTGGGGCGGCCATCGATCACTCCCTATGAAGTGGCGCGCCGACTACAGAACTTTATGCTCAATGATTAAGGAATCATATTCATGATGAATGAAAATAAGGATAATTTTTCTCTGAACAGAACGTTATTGAATTTGGATGTATACGCCTCAAAAGCCATCTCATTACAGGCAAAAAATAATCCTGATATTGTTAATCTAAGTTTCGGTGAGCCCGTTTTTGGTCCACCAGATTATTCCTTAGACGATATTGCCACTCATGATCTAAATTTAGAGTCATTTCTTAATTCTGCTAAACGCTATGAAGAATCGCGTGGGTCTTTAGAGCTTAGACAGGCAATTGCCAATTGGTACAAACGTCGCTATGCCTTAGACGTTGATCCTGAAACTGAAATCATGATAACTCATGGCGGTGTAGAGGCGATTACTTTAGCCATATTAAGCACCAGCGAAATAGGGGACGTTGTAGCAATTACCGATCCATCCTATATGTTATATCAGCGCACAATAATGGCCCTTGGACGGCAACCAGGCTCAATGCAACGGCCAAAGGGAGGCTATGAATATCAGGCTATGTTTGACTTATCAAACTCGAAACGATCACCGTTGACAAAAGCCAAGGCAATTATTATTAATTCGCCAGAAAATCCTTCAGGTTATGTTGTTGACCAAAGTGAGTGGGATTTAATCGGGGATTACGCTCAGAAAAATGGCCTCTGGGTTATTCACGATGAAGTGTACGACACAATGGCATTCAAACGAAAGCATGGTCATATTAGAATAGGAAACGCTTTATCAGATCGCACTATTTTAATTAACAGCTTTTCTAAAAAATTTGGTATCCCAGGATTGCGTATAGGTTGGATGGTTGCTCATAAAAGTCTAATCGAACTGGCGAGCAAAGTGCATGATTATTTATATCTTGGCGTTAATATCCAATATGAAAAAATAGCCACCCGCCTAATTTCTGATTTGAGAAATGAAAAGTGGCTTTTGGATGCTGCAAATACAATACACCAACGAGCAAATACTGCCTTAGATTTGCTTGGTGAAGATGCAGGTTTTTCTTGGCAAAGAAAACCACTAGGTGCTATGTTTTTATTTCCTGATGTTTCCTCATTATTTGATCGTATACCAGCTACTTATAAAGCAAATGATCACTGTGTAGGTGATGCAGTTGCACAATATTTGATTAAAGAAAGACGTGTAGCCGTTGTCCCAGGTTCGGTATACGGCACGGAGGGAAATAATCACATTCGGATGGTTCTCTGTACCCCCGAAAAAGAGTTTAATCTAGGTTTGGAGCGTTTAAAGCATGGATGAAGTGACTGCTCAATTTAATAAAAATGGTTTTGTTTTGCTTAAAAATCAATTTAATTCAGTTGCGCTTAATCTATTAAATAGGGAATATGGCCGGTTGCATGATCGCGCAAAATCTATATTAGAATACACAGCCAAAGAAGAGGTATCACTTGAGGATTTTTATCAGCAGAACAATAATGAGTTAATCGTGGTTCCTGAAGCAAGTGATAGCTTAACCGTGTGCCGATTTGAGTACATAAGAAATTGTTCAGATATTTTCAATGAAGTGGTTATCTTGAAAATGCAAAAACTCATTAATCACTTAGTCGGTCAACCCTGCTTATTATTTAAAGACAAGTGTAACGTCAAACACCCAGGTGGAGGTGCTTTTCCCCCACATCAGGATATTGCGGCTTACTATCATTTCAAACCCCAATTTCATATAACAGCAGCAGTTATGCTGGATGACTCGACAATTCAAAATGGCTGTCTTGAAATGGCACATGACTATCAGGCTAATTGTGGCGAAGATACTCATTTTGTCACTAGCCCAATGGGTAAATTACCTTTTTTTGATTTCTATCGAGGCGGTAATAATAATGGTGACATTAAATCCGAGATTAGTGATTCCCTTCATTGGGAATACATCCAAGCGAGTAAAGGGGATGTCGTTTTATTCCATTCCTTTGTTCCTCATCGATCACAGAAAAATAACTCAGATAACCCTAGGCGAAATTTATTTTTTACATTTAATTTAGCGCATGAGGGTGATTTTTATCAAGATTATTACTTTGCCAAAACACAGAATGTTAATAATCCAATTTTTCATGTATCAACTCCTACGAAACATGAGAGTAGAATCGATTATGTTTAAAAATCATACCAGACTATTTACCCCCGGCCCCTTAAATACGTTGCCCTTGGTAAAATCCGCCATGAATATCGATATAGGCACTCGCACCAAAACGCTGGTGGATTTGACAAAAAACCTACGAGTTGAGTTAGAAGATATTGCAAGTTGTGGTGATGATTACACTTGTGTTTTGTTGCAAGGAAGCGGCACCTATGCGGTGGAGGCTATGATAACGACCCTGATACCGCCTGATGGTATTGTGTTGGTAGTTTGCAATGGTGTATATGCCGAGCGCATGGCCAAAATATGCCATATTCATCAAATTAAGCATGTGATCTTAGACAGGGATCACACTCAAAGGATCGAAATTAATGCCGTCCAAGAGGCATTGATTGCAGATAAACGCATAACTCATATTTTAGCTGTTCATTTTGAAACAAACTTTGGTGTGTTAAATGACATAGATGCTTTGGTTCATTTGGCAGCACAATATAATTGTCAGGTCTTAGTCGATGCAATGAGTAGCTTCGGGGTGTTACCGTTAAAATATGATCCTGCACTGATAGCTGTCGCTGCGTCTTCAAATAAATGCTTGCATGGGACACCAGGAATTAGCTTTGTTGTCGCGCGTAAACAAGTCTTATTACAATCTAGTCATCAACGTACGCTCAGTCTTGACTTACAGGCCCAGTGGCAAGGCTTTGAAGAAAACGGACAATGGCGATTTACACCTCCCACACATATATTATTGGCTTTATGGGAAGCTATCCTGCAATTTAAAATTGCAGGTGGGTTGTTAGGACGATTGGAAAAATACACGCGTTTAACTAGGCAATTAATTGACGGATTGGCGAGTATCGATATTCACCCTGTAATTGATGAGCATTCTCGAGCACCAATGATTACCACCTTTATCTTGGGGGAAACCTGTCAAATAAATTCCGATGAGTTATATGAAAGATTATTCGCACGTGGGCTTGTTATTTACCCTAGTAACTTTAAAGATAAAAAAAGCTTTAGAGTGGGCTGTATTGGTGAAATTGATACAGATGACATCAATGAACTAATCGATGCTATTAAAGAGATTAGATATGATGAATAGTCGAATTACAGGACCAACGCCCTTACCTCAATCAGTAAGAGAAGCTGTTAATCAGCAAATGAGTAGTCATCGCAGTCAAGAGTTTAAAACAATTTTTGAAAATAGTTGTATTAACATGCAAGCACTGATGAACACCAGTAGTATGCCGATGTTTTTTACCTCATCCGGTACCGGAGG
This sequence comes from Tatlockia sp., assembly GCA_013697645.1. GTDB lineage: Bacteria > Pseudomonadota > Gammaproteobacteria > Legionellales > Legionellaceae > Tatlockia. The sequence continues at coordinate 11,022 of JACCWL010000244.1, forward strand.
ACTTGAGGCGGCCATTGTTAATACCTTAGGGAAAACAAGCAAAGTGCTGGCTCTTAGTGCAGGATATTATGGCGATTTATTTGCGGCTATTGCAAAAAAACATCTAGCAGACGGCGTGCAGTTAGAGCAATTTTCTCCTGGAACGCGCATTGAGCCCTTATTAGTAAAAAAAATCTTACAAATGAAACAGTTTGATGCGGTATTGCTAACCCATACCGAAAGTTCGACAGGAGTCATAAACCCGTTAGCTGAACTAACAGGTATCATTCGTGAGCATTCCGATGCCTTAATTCTCGTCGATGCCGTAAGTAGTCTAGGGACCACTGAGTTTCGCATGGATGATTGGGGCGTGGATGTGGTTATTACTGTTCCGCAAAAAGGACTTATGGCTCCGCCTGGTTTAGCCATTCTTTGTGCAAGTGATCGAGCTATAAAAAAAGCCAGAGGTTCGGATATCATTGGTTCGTATTATTTTGATTTTAATCGAATGTTAGAAGCCAATATACAGAAGCAAACTCCATTTACGCCTGCAATTACATCCATTTGGGGTATTCATGCAGCACTCGCTCTTATGCAAGAAGAGGGATTTGATAATATCCATAAACGACACGCTAGTTTGTCAGCACAATGCCAGGCGGGTGTTCTGGCAGCAGGATTTGAACTTTTTGCTATGGAGGGGGCTCGTTCCCCGGGTATTACCGCCGTCAAAATCCCACAATCCCAGTCAGCGCAGAAAATTCAGGAGAAGCTGGAACAAGATTATGGTTTGCTAGTGGCAGTAGGAGCTGGATGGTGGAAAGATCAGGTTATTCGCATCGGTCATATGGGTTTCGTATCAGAACAAAATATTCAAGCTGTTAATCAAGCGCTTATGCATTTAAATACGAGATTATGATAGATGAGTACCATTCTAAAAATTTTTGATTCCTTTGATAAAATTAATTTGAATGATTATTCAATTTTGAAAAATCAATGTAATGCTCCGCTTTTTTATGATCATCGATTTTTAATGGCGACTGAACAGGCCCATTTACTACCTATCATTGAAACCCATTATTTTGTTGCATATGAAAATAATCAAATGGTCGCCTTCATGCCATCCTACATGCAATCCTCGGCTGATCCTTTTGGCGTTTTAGCAAAGACTACATCGATGAGCTTTGAGCAAGGCAATGCCTTTTTCAGTCATATTATGCATTGCTACGAGAGCACCATACTCGCCATTGATAATTCTGTCGCAGCGTATAAGTTAATCTTTAATGGATTAGCCGAGTTAGCACGTCAGAAAACCGCAAGATATTTTGGCATCTTAAATATTATTGACGAAAATGTAATGACTACAGCACGCAATCTTAATCTCCATGTGAATTATATGTGGGATAGATTTTATGCCGATTTTTCCGCTATTCGAAACTTTGAAGAGTTTTTAGCTACTCTACCAACTCGTGGAAGAGGTGAGGTTCGAAGGCAGCTGCGAAAATTTGAGAATGATAAAGAGGCTTTTGTTCATATGGAGAAACCGCCCTTTATTGATATTAATGAAGTGGCGGAATTGTGTTATCAAACGACAAAAAAAAATGGTACACCTCATTATTATCCACGAGAATCTTTTGTTAAATTTTTAATACTATGTGGAGACTTGGTTCGGATTTTAACCATTTCTTCTCGCGGGAAACGAATTGGCGTGCTCGTTTGTTTCTCAGAAGCGAAAAAGCTTCATCTTTGGGCAGGAGGTATGATTTATGATAAAACCGAATTTAGTCCCTACACTATTTTGTTTGTTGAGGCGTTTAAATTCGCTATTGATAATAACCTGACTAGGGTAGAAGCGGGCAGAACCAATGCTAAAATTAAAAGTCGGTTGGGTCTTTCACCGCTACCACTATATTCAATAGTTGGTGAGACTTTGGTCTAATAAATAATGGAAAATAATGATGATAAGAAATGAATTGTTAGCGATAATCGTTTGCCCATCGTGCAGAGGTAATCTGATTTTAAGTGCAAAAAAAAATGAGCTATTGTGTTTATCCAGCCGTTTGGCTTATCCCATTGTTGATGGAATTCCAGTGCTGATTAAGTCTGAAGCCAGGTCTATGGAAGACAGCGACCTTACCCAATAATATTTATAACTTAAAAGAGCTGATATGAGTAAATATGAAAATTATGACAAAATTAGCCTAACTTACGATGAAACGCGAACAGCTGTTGGGGTTGAAATTATTTTGGGTTTCTTAGCATCAATGCCGAGGCCCTTAAATGAGCTCCTTATCCTTGATGCAGGTTGTGGGACAGGTAATTATGCCTATAAATTACGTGAGAAAATTTCTCGTGTGGTTTGCGCGGACTTGAGTTTAGGGATGCTACAACAGTATAAAAAAAAATCATTGCATAAAAATCTGGATGAAGACTTAGTGCAGTGTGATTTAAGTGAATTACCCTTTGCCGAAAATCTTTTTGATGCCATTATTTGTAACCAATCATTGCACCATCTTGATGATCCCGAGGAAGATTTCCCCAATCAAAAACGATTTTTTGAACATGCATACCGATCACTCAAACCAGATGGATTATTGATTATAAATACGATTACGCATGAACAACTTCATGATGGGGTGTGGTGGGGTAAATTAATAAAGCCGGCAGTAGAACGGATGACGCATCGATTTACCCCCTGTGTCAGGCTAGTTGTCACCCCTAAATAACTTCAATTAAGGGGGCAACGAGGTGAACAATGAGACAGTATTCAGAAGAAAGGAAAGAAA
>JACCWL010000253.1 GCA_013697645.1 Tatlockia sp.
AATTACGTTGCCTAACGTAAATCGTTTTAAAATTAACTCGGAGACTCTTTCTTAGCAATATCTTTTTTCCTGGGCTCAGCATAGCAACTACATGGTTTGTCAAAACTCCTGCATCATTCAGAGAGCAAACAAATACATCACTTACTTAGAAAATTCTTCAAAAGCCTCCAAGGCCTCAGCGGCATACATCAATGAGGGACCGCCGCCCATATAAATTGCCATTCCTAAGGTTTCCGTCAGTTCTTCACGACTAGCGCTAAGTTTTACCAAAGCTTGTGAATGGAATCCAATGCAACCTGGGCAATGGTTTGCTACTGCCAAAGCCATGGCAATTAACTCTTTAGTTTTTTTATCCAACACGCCGTCTTTACTAGCTGCTTGCGCCAATGACGAAAATCCTGCCATCACTTCGGGCATTTCTTTCCGCATTTTTGCTAACTGAGTGCTAATCCCTTGAGTTAATTCATTAAATTTATTAGACATTTACTAAGCTCCCTTTAGATAAACAATTGAAAAATATATATTATCTCAGCGTTTAGTCAAGACAAGAACTCGATTAAATTACAAGGTCGATCAAATTTAATATTTAACGCTAGGGCTTCCTAATCCAGAATCGGGTTTTGAGGAGTTTATATGATCATCTCTACATGCTCCCCAGGCAAAAAAGCCAAATCCGGTAAGTGCAAAGACTGCCCCTAAACCTGCAACCACACCAAAGGTTACACCGCTAAGAAAAGTAAAAGCCAAAGCCACTGCAAGGCCACCCAGAATCTCCATAAAAAATCCAACAGTCGTCATATCAATAGTTAGACAACTTGAAGAAGTTAAGAATTTTTCATGCGGTTTGCTTTTGCTAGTAGTAATAGGGGGGAACTTTTGCGACAAGCTATAAGTTTCACGATCAAGTTCTTGTAAAGAAAGAGGCAACTCTTCGAAAGAAATCTGAGACAAAACAAATTCCTCAGATGAAGTTTCTTTTGAATCTAGCTCGGGAGAAAGAATCGGCCAGTGGGTCAGAACCATGTCTGTACCCTTTGCCATTACTTTTAATTCAGTATAGGAATTAGCTGTTAGCTCAGCTTGGTAGAGAACAGCCTCATAGCCATGATCTTTTAATTTTAGGTTAATTTTCTTCCAGGAATTATTGTCTTCACTGACAAAAAATCCCGGATTTTTATGATTTTCATTAAAAGTGCGGTAAAAACGTGTTTCCCCTTTTTCCTGAGCTTTAAAATAGAAAATTAGCATAGCGATATCTCAAATCATTAACTTGACGCATTTTAACGCATATTTACTTATAAATAAACATCTTTTAGATTTCGAGAAAAGGTAGACAGGCCATTGCTTAGGATTAAACTAGCAAACAATGGCACAGCATAAAGCGAAGAATTATTTTTGACTACACGCCTAAAACTTGGGTTGTTAACTCCGGTCTGTCTTGATTGTTGTTTCTATAAGTGTCAACAGCAAACAGTCCAGCACCAGTAAGGAGAGCTGCAAAACCAACAACAGCAAGTGCCACACCCAAGGGAGTTCCCAAAGTTGCAACATTAAGTGCCGCGAAAGCTACAGCAACTGCAAGACCACCAAGGGCTCCTACAAAAAGACCAAGGTTTCGCATAGTTAGCCAACTGGATGAACAGCATGCCGATTCTTCGTTCTCACTAGCTAAGCTAACCGGTTGTTTAATTGCTGATGCCTGGTTTAGATGAGGTACTTTTGGTTCTTTCACTCCATTTAAAAACTTTTCTATGGTTGGCAAGGTATTAGGCAGCGCATATTTTTCAATTGGGTTCAAAGTTAATGTTATGGGCAGAGAGGGAAACAGCGAATTAGGAGGGGTATCTGGCCTTAAAATTAAATTCATTTGTGGTTGTAGTGAGTGAATAAATAATTCGATACTATGCTTATTTTTTCCTTCAATTTTATAGAAAAAGCCATCCTGCGTTTGTTCGTAACCTATTATTTTAATTGAATTCCAGGAAATGTTATCTTCAGAGGTAAAAAATTGAAACCTTCCCTCTGAATTAGTCCCTGCGCAATAATACTGCGTATGAGTTGGTTCTATGAAATAAGAAAACATAACAATCTCCGAAAATTAATTTGTAACAACAAATGCTCTATTCACTTCTTTTAAGAGCTAGAAGTTAAGAGGAAAAACTGAATCTGGCTCTTCTTCTTCAGTGCACTCTTTAATTGCATCAAAGAAAAAAAGCCCCACTGAGGCAATCGATGCCAAAATACCCAAACAAAGCAGTGTTATACCTAGAGGAGTTCCCAGACCTACAACATTAAGCACTACAACCGCTACAGTAACTCCGGTTGCACCGAGAGCGCCTACTAAAAGACCAAGAGTTTGCATGTTTAGCCAAGTGGATAAATCAGATGACGATTCTAGGTTTTCATCAGGCTGGTTATAGTGTTCTTTAGCTGGTTTTATATAGGGTTCAAAAAAACCATTTACGTTAGTCTGTTTAGAATCTTTAGAGAAGGGGTTTATTTCTTGTTGTTCTCTTTTTTGTTTATGGGTCAAATATTTTTTTAAACTTTCTCTCTTTTTTTCTTCTGAGTTTTCTTGCTGCGAAATTGAGAGAGAAAATTTTGTTTCTGCGATTAAATCATCTATTTCTATTATTTCTATTTCTCGTAGGACTTTCGGCAAATTTTCTAGAGAAATTCTAGTTAAAAAAAGCGTCTTTGCGTTAATGCCAGTGAAGTTTAACGTCATAGATTGCACATAATCCGCAGGAACGCATAATTCTATCTTTTCGTTTTCATTTTCCCCTTCTCTAATCGTTAAGAAAGTAGTCCCTGAAACATTAGTCCTTTGGCTTAAAAAGGGTAATTTACCCCATTCTTCTTTGCCTTCATAATTTATTTTATCGATATATGCTTCAAATTCATTCGTTAACGGGTGATGTCCAGCACGAAAAAAACGCATTTCCGTAGCAACCTTAATTCCACCCTTACTTAACTCAGTTTCTTCCTTACTAAACTCAGTTTCTAATATATCGAACTCAGCTGAATAATAATAAAACGCCATAATAAGACCCAAATTGATTAACTTGCGCCATTTTAATACATTATCTTATGAAAATAAACATTTTTTTAGAAGTTAAAGTAAATTGTTTAAGCTCTATGCAAAGGATGCAGGCGATGAACGAGTCGCTTATTGACGATAGTGTAGTTTTAGAGAAAATAGTGGATTTGATTTTTAATGGTTTTAATGAGTTTCTCCTTAAACTATGGTCTTTGTTTAGAGCGGACTTAGGCATTCAACGCGTTAGTGGATCCACATTTAATTGAGGCAAACAAATAAAAGCGCACAAAGCCTGTCGTTGGAAAAGTCCTAATTGCAGTTATTTCAAAAAAGTCCCTATTCAGCGAACTAGAGAACTTCCTTAAGAAAATCCTTCATCGCCTGAAAAGCTCGTTTCTCAGTTCTTGGATTGTAAATGGTGCCTAATTGCGCATCATGGGCATGCGGATTAGTAAAGGCGTGTTGAGTTTGTCCATAGATATCAACTTGCCAATCTACTTTGGCTTCGGTCATTTCCTGGCAAAATCCATTGACGTCTTCAGGACTAACCATAGGGTCATCATAGCCATGAAGAACTAAAATTTTGGCGCAAATGGGTTGATTAGCAATTTCTTTAGGTTTATTAAGCAAGCCATGAAAACTAACTACTGCTTTAACTTCAGCCCCGGTTCGAGCTAAATCAAGGGCACATAAGCCGCCAAAACAAAAACCAATTATCGCGATACGGCTATTATCTACCTCAGACATAGCAACCACAGCATCAAAGGCTGCACGGATACGTTCCCGTAATAAAAGGCGATCGTTAATTAAAGGCTCCATAAGACCTTTTTTCTCATGAGTCGATGCCCCTAAACGTCCCTGGCCATACATGTCCAAAGCAAAACCCAAGTAGCCCATATCAGCCAACATCTCTGCTTTTTCACATGCAAAATCATTTCGTCCAGACCAATCATGAACAACTATAACAGCGGGGCGGGGCTTATCATGACTATCGTCATAAGCTAGAAAACCGTGTAATTCTTGTTCGCCGTGATGATATAAGTAATTCGAAGTATGCATAATAGTCCTTTGATACGCCTGATGAGGAATCCAAACACAAATTCTGCCAGACAGTTTTAAAAAATGCGAGCAATAGCTTGTAAAATACAGAATTTTTTCATCAGAAGCTAAAAGCTGATAAAGCCCCAAAATATCTCTAAATCCCTTCATTTTTTTATTTCTTCGGCACAAATTGTTTTTTTATCCTATTATTACAAAATAACAGCTATCTGATTTATAGAAATACTAAATAATTACAATTAGGATAGGTAAAATCATGCTAGCGAATTCTATAACCCGGATGTTGCATACTCTTCATGCTAAGCTTTGCTATCAGTTTTTTATTACTCCTATTCATTTACCTATTGAAAAGGAATACCGTGAATTTGCTAGCAAAGCGGTGGAATTCTTTCTAGCTAATCGTAGTCGTAGCTATAGCCTTAAAACCCCTCGTCATCATGTAATTCACCACTTTGAGCAAAAGGAAAATGCACTAGCGCCTAAAATACTTATAGCCCATGGATGGATGTCTCGCGCTGCCTATATGGCCCGCCTGATACGTGCATTACATAAACAGGGCTTTCAGGTTTATGCAATCGATTTTCCGGCTCATGGCGAAGCTAAGGGTATGCAGCTTGCCTGGACTGACGCAGTGGCCATACTTCGTCAAACGATGAACAACTTTGGTCCCTTCTATGGCGTTATAGGCCACTCTTTTGGTGGCTCGATGCTGTTAAATACCTTAAATCTTGCTAGTAAATTTCCTGAATGGCAGCTTAATAAAGAACCAGAAAAGGTAATTCTTCTCGCCTCACCCACTCGAATGCGTATTCCTGTCACTAAATTGGCTAGACGTTTTAGATTAAGTGGCAAGGGTTTTATTCATTTAAAAGAACTTTTTCGCCAAAGCACCAGTACTGATATTAAACACCTAGATTTACGGCACTACGTGAAGCACTCCAAAACACCGTTTCTTTGCATTCATGGTGAAAACGATATTTCAATTATGCCTAATGAATCCACATTATTCTGCGAGCAATATCCCCATGCTTCATTAGTTCTGCTACACGGGGTGGATCATGTGAGCGTATTAATTGATGAGCGTGTGGAAGAAAGAGTTTGTCAATTTTTAATGCCGGGCTCTGATATCAGCCTTAGTCAAAACCCTGAAATTTATCAGCAGGAGCCGATGTTTGTAGACCATTAGAGCATTTTTGCTTAATATAGCCAATTCCTATTCCCCTTGTGAATTCATCAAGCGATACAACTCGAGCAGACTATGAAATATGACTTAATTATTCTTGGTGGCGGGTCTGGTGGTGTTGCCTCTGCTGTACGTGCAGCTCGTCTTGGCGCTAAAGTTGCCCTTGTTGAGCAACAATATTTAGGCGGGACTTGCGTAAATCTTGGCTGTGTCCCTAAAAAGATTATGTTTAATGCGTCGATGACCGCTGAGATCTTAAGAAAGGCTCCGGATTTTGGATTTAACCCTGTCGATGTCAAATTGAATTGGCAAAAACTAGTTAGCAAACGCAATGCTTATATAGAACAATTACGTCAAAACTACGTTAAACGGCTCGATCAATACAAGATTAGCTATTTGCATGGAAAAGGTCAGTTTGTTACAGCGGATATTATTAATGTTGAGGGTAAAAGATACCAAGCCAAACATATAATTATCGCCACCGGTGGCGAACCCCTGATGCCTGCAGATATGCCAGGTATTCAACATGCGATTGATTCTGATGGTTTTTTCTCTCAAGCTTCAATGCCTAATAAGGTTGCTATTATTGGCAGTGGATATATCGGTGTTGAATTAGCCGGTGTGTTGCATGGTTTGGGTGCAGAAACGCATATACTAATACGTGGTTCTCGTCCCTTAAGCCGTTTTGATTCTCTTTTAGGCGATACCTTAGTCGAAATTATGTCCAAACAGGGCATTCATACTCATATCAATCATAAGGCGCAGAGTATTAATTTGCAGAAAGATAAGCGCAAAGAGATAGTCTGCCAAAATGGCTCGACTATCTCTAATCTTGATACGGTTATCGTTGCTGTAGGACGAATACCGCGAACTTCGGATTTAAATTTGGAAAAACTGGGAGTTAACAGGGATTCAAAAGGGCTCATTGAGGTTGATGCCTACCAAAATACTTCTGTACCTGGGATTTACGCGATTGGCGATGTGATTAACGCGCCAAGCCTGACACCCGTTGCCATTGCTGCTGGTCGCCGACTTGCAGATCGTCTCTTTGGCGGGCAACAGGACGCTCATTTAGATTACACAAATATTTGCTCCGTTGTCTTTTCACATCCACCTATTGGCTCTGTTGGTCTCAATGAAGATGAAGCCCTTGCTCAATATGGTCAAGAAAAAGTTAAGGTTTACCAAACCCGCTTCAATCCACTCTTTGACGCCCTAAGCGAAGAAAAGACGCCGACAGCTATGAAAATAATTACTCTTGGCGAACAGGAAAAAATTATCGGCTTACATGTCATAGGCCATGGTGCAGATGAAATGCTGCAAGGCTTCGGAGTTGCTGTAAAAATGGGAGCCTGTAAACGTGATTTTGACAATACCGTCGCAATACACCCGACCTCTGCAGAAGAATTGGTCACTATGGTTTAAATATAATGAGAAAATCACTTCGTTCCTTTGAAAATAAATACCCTGTTCTTGGCGAGAGGGTCTATATCGATCCGGCGGCAGTACTAATCGGCGATATTGAACTTGGTCATGATGTCTCTGTTTGGCCAATGGCCGTTGTTCGCGGCGATGTAAATTACATTCGTATAGGCGATTTATCTAATGTTCAAGATGGAGCAATTTTACATGTAAGTCATGATGGTCCTTTCTCGCCTGGCGGGCAACCGCTAATCATTGCAAAGGGAGTAACTATTGCCCATCAAGCCGTCTTACACGGTTGTCGTGTGGATGATTATTGTTTAATTGGTATGAATGCTTTAATCCTTGATGGTGTCCGCATTGAACATCATGTCATGGTCGCAGCAGGCAGCCTGGTTCCTCCAGGTAAAGTATTAGAAAGCGGCTACCTTTATTTAGGCAATCCTGCTCAAAAGATAAGAGCCTTAACGGATAAAGAGCTAGAACGGCTTGAATATTCAGCAGCACATTATTGCCGATTAAAAAATAACTATTTAGCGAATAAGGCTTAAGCTGGCAAGTAATTGTATATCGGTCCTATGTCTCTACAAATTTGATTAATTCCGTATTTTAGCAAGAGATTTGCAATTTCTTTTTGAGCTAGATTTTGTCTTGTATTATCACAGCTATTTGGTGAGGTCATGTAAAAAATTTCTAAGGCTGTAGTCTTCTTGTAGATATAAAAATGGTGATTTTGATACCCAGTTCTCGGATTTGTCTTCAATAAGGATTAGCGCCATTTTTGCATAAGAGAAACACTTGATTTCTTATATGAAGATAGTCGATTAGATTTTTATTAATAGAAGGACTATCGCAGCAGATTACCGCTAAGTGTAAAGGTCGGTAACCCTGCTTATTAATTTTATTTGGATTTGCCCCTTTTTTAGAGAGGCTTTTTATAATTTCTAAATTATCAAAACGCTTTCTTTTCACATCTGCTAACCAATAGTCATTTAATTTTTTGGGGCTAACTTCAAATTTTTTTTGCGAAGCAATATGCAGGGCGGTATTACCCAATTTGTTTACCCAATCAATTTGAATCGTATTTTCTTCCAGGAAGCGTTTGGTTAGAACCAAATTATTTTTATTAACCGCTGAATGAAGTGGGGTATTACCCTTTTTATCCCTTGTATTAAGTGCAGCACCGTTTTTAATTAAATAATCAGCAATTACTATATCTGTTACCACATGGAGCAAACTTTGTCCCTGCTCATCGACGGTATTAAGATTTACACCTGCTGATTTAAATTTAAGAACCCTCATCAAATTACCATCAGATACAGCTTTCAATAAATCTGCATTTTCTTGTTTCGTGATTAGATTAATAATTCTAGAATCCTCTGTCAGATCAAAGAGTCTTTGTCCACTCTTATTGACTGTCTCTCAGGGCAAGATCGTCTAAATCAAGGCTGACGCCCTAATTCAGACGATTTGTTTAATGTAGGGATCGACAAACTAAAGCAGACATGATCAAATGCTTCTTTTTTATAGGAGCTCATCATGCAAGCAGA
>JACCWL010000280.1 GCA_013697645.1 Tatlockia sp.
GCGCGTTTCCCGTTCATCGGCTCTGGTATCCAAGGCTACCGGCTTTCCTATTGCCAAAATTGCAGCCAAACTGGCTGTTGGCTATACCCTTGATGAATTGAGCAATGAAATTACCGCAGGGGCCTTACCTGCCTCTTTTGAACCTAGCATTGATTATGTAGTCGTTAAAATTCCTCGTTTTCATGATGAGAAATTTAATGCTCAAGACTTAGCACGAGGCCCGCAGATGCGCTCTGTTGGCGAAGTGATGGCCATTGGCTCAACCTTTGCTGAAAGTTTGCAACATGCCATCCTAAGCCTTGAAATCAATGCTTCTGGACTTGATTCGCTTGAGACCTTGAGTAATGAGGAATTAAAATCCTTAGTTAAACGACATACATCAACACATCTCTTTTGTCTTGCTGAAAGCTTTCGACGAGGTTTTAGTATCGAAGAAGTGCATGCCGCGTCGTTTATTGATCCTTGGTTTTTAGAACAAATAAAAATGCTTGTGACTTCGGAGTTAGAACTAAAAACTACGACCTTGCAACAGCTTGATAAAGCAGCCTTGTTAAAATTAAAAAAACAGGGGTTTTCTGATCAACGTATTGCTAAACTCACCAAATCCAGGGAAGAAACGGTTCGTCATTACCGCCAGGAATTGGCAATCCATCCTGTTTACAAATGCGTTGATAGTTGTGCGGGTGAATTTAAAACCGAGACGGCTTATTTATACAGCACTTATCAGACTTACTGCGAAGCCCTACCCTCTAAAAATTCGAAGATCATGATTATTGGCAGCGGTCCTAATCGAATCGGGCAAGGGATTGAATTTGACTATGTCTGTGTGAAAGCAATTCAAGCCTTTGCTGCTGCGGGTTATGAAACAATTATGGTGAATTGCAATCCAGAAACGGTTTCAACGGACTATGATCTTGCTTCTAAACTTTATTTTATTCCCCTCACCTATGAGAAGGTTTTAGATCTAATCGAAAAAGAAAAACCGGATGCCGTGGCTCTGCAATTTGGTGGCCAAACGCCGTTAAATTTGCTCGAAGCACTTCATTTAGCGAAAGTTCCTTTATTAGGTTTAACGCAAGATATCGTCAATATTACCGAAGATCGCCAGCAATTTAGTTATTTAATCCGACAATTAGGTTTAAAGCAGCCAAAAAATAGGGCCATAAAAGCGCTTGATGAATTGGAAGAGGCCCTGCAGAACTTGCAATTTCCTTTAATCATTCGCCCGTCTTTCGTCTTAGGTGGCGTCGGCATGGAAATCGTCACTGATAAAAAGCTGCTAGAAGAAAAACTCACTAAACTTTTTAAACAAAGTGATCATGCGATATTGTTAGAGGAATTCTTAGACTCTGCCGTTGAAATCGATATTGATGCAGTTTCAGATGGCGAGGATGTGTTTATTCCAGCAGTGCTTGAACACATCGAAGCGGTAGGAGTCCATTCCGGTGATTCTGCCTGCATCACTCCACCTTATAGTGTGCCGCCGGCTATCCTTAATTTGCTTCATCAGCAAACAAAGGCGCTGGCTTGTGCCCTGCAATTAAAAGGACTAATGAATGTGCAATTCGCGGTAAAAGGGTCTGAAGTGTTTTTAATTGAGGTAAATCCAAGGGCTTCGCGGACTACGCCTTTTATTTGCAAAGCGACTGGACTTCCCTTGGTAGAAATTGCAGTTAACTGTTTGCTGGGTCAATCGCTTAAGGAACAGCGATGCTTAAGCGCTGTAAATTTGCCTTATTTTTCCGTGAAGGAAGCTGTTCTCCCTTTTCGAAAATTTTTAACTTCTTCTCCTCTTTTAAGTCCTGAAATGAAGGGAACAGGCGAAGTGATGGGAATTGGAGAAACCGCATACCAGGCATTTTTGAAGGCCCAAATTGCTGCCGGCCATGATTTCAGCTTGGGCCAAACTAAGACTGTATTAGTTTCAGGCCTGCCTACTGATGATGTATTGCTTGTTCAATTGGAAGCAGCGGGTTTTACTATAACAGACAAAATTGCTAGAGCTGACAAGCCCGATTTTGTTATCGCAATTGACGGTTCTTTAGCCAATTTATCCTACGCACTGCAACACAATCTACCCTATGTTTCTACCTATGAAGCCGCAAAAATGATTGTGAATTCTTTGCAAAACACTAAAGACTCTCCCTTAACCGTTAATTCTTTGCAAACGATGTACAAACAAATAAAACATCCCAGTAAAACGAGGCATATTTTAAGCGGTTTGGAATTGAGTCCTGATGAGCTTAAATCATTACTTGAGCTTGCTGCAAAGGTTAAACAAAATCCTGCCCAATTTTCAAAATCCCTAGCTAATAAAAATTTAGTGATGATTTTTGAAAAGCACTCCTTTCGAACTCGTTTGAGTTTTACTAGAGCTATCCAAAGTTTAGGTGGAACGGCGATAGAAAGTACCAACTCCACTCGAAAATCAGAAGAGCCTAAAGATTTGATGCGAGTATTAAATGGCTATTGTGATTTTGTCATGGTTAGAACCCATGAGGACAAGCACTTAAATGAAATGGCAAGCCATGCGACGATTCCTATTATTAATGGTTTATCAGCCTTATATCACCCCTGCCAGATCCTTGCCGATTTACTCACTTTGCAAGAGTGTTTTACTGATTTAGAGGGATTAACCTTAGCTTATCTTGGTGATGGCAATAATATTTTGCATAGTTTGCTTCAGCTTGCACCGCGATTGGGCCTAACAATTAATTATTGCTGTCCCAAGGAAAATCAACCCGATGCTCAAATTCTTGCCAATTGTTTGGCGCCATTGATCAATAGCTACTCAAATCCAGAAGCTGCTGTGGTCAATGCTCATGCGGTTTATACCGATGTTTGGACATCGATGGGCTTTGAAAATCAAAGAGCTGATGAACAATTTTTAGGCTTTCAAGTTAATGAAGAATTAATGGCAAAAGCACGGCCTGAGGCTATTTTTATGCATTGCATGCCGATGGAACGGGGTAAAGAAGTTTCCACGACTTTGCCTGATAATCCAGCATCGGTAATTTTTAGGCAAAGCGAAAACCGTTTAGCTGTGCAAAAAGCCTTATTGCTTTTTCTGCACAATTTGTGAAAGTATGTTAAACGAATTGATTTTTAAATTATTGAGATCAGGATGATTATTGCTTACCTGAGTAAAGAAATCTTAGAAACGCATGTGATTAATGAAGCTAACCTTCCGTTAATCCATGAAGCAATCTGGATTGATCTTCTCCAGCCGACTAGAGTAGAAGAACAGCAGTTGGAAGAATATTTGGGGTTGAATGTTCCTACTCGGGAAGAAATGCGTGAAATTGAATTATCCAGTCGCCTGTATAAGCACAAAGACGCGCTGTTCATGACAGCCACCATGATTGCGCAATCCGAATCTCCCGACCCCAAACTTGATGCAGTGACCTTTGTGCTCACCAAGAGCCAATTAATTACTATTCGTTACATTGAGCCTCAAGCCTTTAAATTGTGCATTTCCCAATTAAATAATTTCGATTTTGTTCATAATGATGCAGCGACGATACTTATTGAATTGCTAGAAGCAAACGTCGACCGCTTGGCAGATATCCTCGAAAACATTAGTCATCATCTTGAAGAATTTTCCAAAAGCATTTTTAAGCCCGAGGAATCTGAAAGAAAACCTGACTATAGCAACATGATTCAAATCATCGGAGCTAATGCTGATTTGAATACCAAAGCGCGTGAATGCTTAGTTACCTTTAGTCGTTTAGTTCCATTTTTTGGTCAATCAGCCAGCTTGCAACTTGATAGTGCGCGTCAAACGAGGCTTAGCACGCTGAGCAAGGATGTAGGTTCCTTAAGTGATCATTCGAGTTTTATTTCGAGCAAGGTTAATTTTCTCTTGGATGCAACACTAGGAATGATTAATATTGAACAAAATGCGACCATAAAAATCTTTTCAGTTGCTGCGGTTATTTTTTTACCGCCCACTTTAATTGCTAGCATTTATGGGATGAATTTTAATGTTATGCCTGAACTGTCTTATAAATGGGGTTATTTAATGGCCTTGGGATTGATGTTTTTGTCAGCTTTACTCCCCTACAAATATTTTAAACGCAAGAAATGGCTCTAATAGGATCCTGGGTGAGTAGAACGGCCAGATCACTCCGACCGAACCCTCCTCAGGTAGGGTCGAGAACGGGCACGGTAAATATCATCTTTCCGTTTCCAGCTCCCGCCACGTCAAACGCAGCATGCGGTTTTCCAAGATAATTTGTTCATAGTACAAAGATTCGTTAAAAAAGTGATCTTTAATTTAACATATGACACATTATTAAATCAATATAAGAGAAAGATGCCTATTCAAACACCATTGCTCCACAACCCCCTAACCCAACTTAATATCGGCTTTTTAGGAATTTAACTTTGTAGTTTCAGATTCAACTATAAGCGGATCATTTTCCATTAGGTCTTGGTTTAAAGAGTTCATAGGAACATTAGGTTTTGTCTTAAATAGCCCTAAAAACTCAAGAGCATCCTTTCTTTTATACCGCTATTAGAAGGTTAATAGGTATGGCTATTGTTGATGTGTTGACGGAAATACTATTTACACCGTCTTACCCCCTATTTCTGCAACATTGAATTTCTTATCATCTTCCAAATTTTTTATATTTGAAGTGACATTCGATAAAACTGGGTTATTCCTAAAAAATAAAAAGCGAGCATTAGGAAATTTATTCCAGTATTCAACGTTATCATTATGAAGCATACAGAAACCATGCTTCTCAACTATCCGTTTGACAAAGGTGTTATAGCTCACCACAAAAATAGAAAGGGGACTGTTTACTTTTTGTGGTACGCCAGGATCAATGTAATAGACGAGATCTGATTTTGTTTTTTCATAGCCGGTTTTAGTAACACCAATCACTAAAATAGCATGCGCATTAGAATTTTGGTCTATTTTGGCTGAATTAGGTTTGAATCCCTTCACTGGTATTTCACCTATTTTTAAATCGATGATTGAGGTCTTGTCATAATACATAGTTCCCATGGTCCCACTAACTATCATTGGTCCACATTCTTTTATTACACTGATCAAACTATCAATCCCATCTTTCGGATGCCAATCTGATGAGATGATATTATTTAATTGAAAGCTGCTTATTTGATACATCTGATGCAAAACATATTGTTTTTTACCATCAGAGAGCTGGTTTAACGAAACTGGCAAAGGCTCAAGATCAGTATAGGCAATACCTTCAAATTCTTCTCGATACTGCATATAAAATTCATTAATATCCACATGATATTCTTTAAAACATCTTTCATAAAAGGAAATTTTATCTCTTGATTGTTTTATTTGAGTTAACTTGTTTAGATCTAATAATTCGTTTTTTTGATATTCATTTTCTGAACAAAACTGATAAGTATTTTTTATTTCTGAGATAAAGTTTGCCATATAAACTTTATCCTCTTCCGCG
This sequence comes from Tatlockia sp., assembly GCA_013697645.1. Lineage (GTDB taxonomy): Bacteria > Pseudomonadota > Gammaproteobacteria > Legionellales > Legionellaceae > Tatlockia. The sequence goes on from JACCWL010000280.1 coordinate 5,442, forward strand.
AATGGCCGTTGATAGTTTCTTTCAAAAAATTTATAGAATCCTTCATCCATTAAAAAATTTTGCAATGTTTTATTTAACGCTAATTGAATAGACTCAATTGTGAGATATTCATCTCCATGATCAAGAACCGTAGTATTCGATAAAAGTCGTTCATAAGATGAGATTATCGTGGATTTCGAGATCTCTTTTCGCTGATTCGAAAGCAGCTTTTCAATTTTTCGTTTTTCCGCCATGTCATCAGATGCAAATTTCCCAATTCTGTCACGCAAATAATTCATTACATAATAATGACAAGTATTCCCTTTTTGTGCAGGCTGATCCTTTCTACCTTCTTGTTTAGGCTTGCCTGGATCAATATGAACAAGAATAGAATCTGATTCATTAATATCATATTGCCATTGTGGAAAGGTTCTACTTTCAAGCATGAAAACATCTTTTGATTTCATTATATTAGTTGCCAGTTGCCAATTTTGGCCCTCACTGTAGCACAATTGCCCTTTGAAGACAATTTTTATACATTTTGGTTTGACAATATATGTTGCGGATTATTGACTTGATAATAAATACAGTGTTAAATTATTATACATATTGAAAGTTTGGTAATATAATGAAAGGTTTTGAACATACTGAAGTGGCAACCGGTGATATAGTGGAAAATGGGATTTTTCGCAAAGCAATTTATAACCCTGATGCTCTTGATAAAAATGTCACATTAGATTTCCTTGAAAAAAATGGTTACCAGAGACTTAGCTGTGAGTACGAAGGAAAGCAAAAGGAATTTTTAGTTGATGTAATTAGAAGAAAATTTATTGTAATCCAAGGTATTCCTTTTTATAGCTCGTCAGGCACAACTATGTCTGAGAATATAATAAGCCCAATTTTGAGAAAAAATGTATGGATGCCATGTATGGGATTAGAAGTACAAGGAAGAGAGCCAGGAAGAATTGCTAAACTAGGGGATAAATGTTCACAACATTTTATAAATTTTGTCGATAACCTTATAGAGGATTGGGTTGCAAAAACAAAAATAACCGACGTTGAACTAAGACTTTTATTACCTTCTAAATACTATTCTAATTATGATCGGGTTTGGACCATCAAGCATTTAAAATCTCAGTTAGAAAGATTTGGATCAATAGAGGCTTTTGCAACATCAATGCAGTTACTTTCCGACACTGTTTGGCGTGATAAAGAAACCGATGGATCCAATTTCACTATTTTAAGAAACTTACGTGATTTTTATCTCGAGAATTATCCAATTCAACACAAGTTAAGCGAGAAGGAATTATTTGAACTGCGAACTGCTTCTTTTGAAGAATTAAAAGAAACTTATCATGTTGTCATTCGTGACGGAGATAATCATTACCGATTTAATGATGAAAATGAACTAAAAAAGCAGGAAACTCAAAAGTCTGCTTATGAATTAAACTGCAAATTACTTGACGTAGGGGCTGAGGTAACACGGATAGCTTTATTGAACAATCCTTTTGAAAAAATTCCAAATACTTTAGCTGTGAAGCTCGGAGGATTGATTTATAGTTTAAAAAATTTCAACTCAGAAGAAGAAGCGAAATCGGAATGGGACAAAAAAATTGAAATCATTATTAGAGATCTCTTAGCCTTAGAACAAGTAGTCGATATTGAAAATCAGCAACAAAACTATAAAGCTATTTTTAATATAATTTTTGTAATGACTGAAAGATTAATAGAGTGTCATACCATTCAACAAATGTCTGAACTAATTAAGATAAATCTTGACGAGATAGAAATTTTAGGGGAAAGAAAAGAAGAAGTTCGCAATGTAATACTAAACCTTTTCTACGAAGTCGAATATCTGGCAAAACTTAAGCAGATAGTATCAGAATGCAAAAAAGATGTTAGCAAAGAAAAACCCGCAAATCAGGTATTAGCTGATTTAAACAATATTTTGCATCAGTCTAAGTCTCCAAAAGAAGGAATTGACAGTTTCTTTACCCATTTAACAGCGCATAATTCAAGCAGATACTAGTAAAAATATGAAAAATTTTCTTACTGGGATTGCACTCATCGGTTTGATTGTAATTACCGGATTTGTTCCTGGCTTATTTATTACTGCCGGTTTCTATGCAGCAGGATATTCCTTGTTTAGTCTTTTCAAATCAAAAGGTGATGAATTTTTAGATCAAATAGATAAGTTACCTAAGACAATGGTAATCAACTATGTTTAAACAATAATTTATTTCACTCAAAAGCACTAAGTTAAACTAGCATCTCTTAATCGCGCATTGGCAATTACAATGATTTTTCGCTTAATGCGGTAAGTGCCACCATCTTCTTTTTTCCTGAACACTGGGTTGGCTGTTCCGTTACTCCTCGAGGGCCGTATAATACTAATAAATCAGGAGTTTCATTCGGATGATTGTCACCCCTGTTTGCAGTCCCTCATACTTAGAAATAAAGATTTGTTGATATATTAAGGTCATGTTGAGGGCAAATAAATCGGAAAATAATTATTCCACATTAGTAGCCCATTAAAAAATTTCAAGCACCAAAAATATCAGCATGACTTCCTGTACGTACAAAATACAGATCGTCGCCATCTAATTTATAAATAAGCAACCAGTCTGGCTCCAAGTGGCTATCACGATGATGACCCCAATTTCCTTTCAATGGATGATCCTTATACTCAGGTGGCACTGGTTCCTCTTCTATTAAAATTGTCATTAATTTACGCAATTTCGTCATATCTTTATTGCGTTTAATGCAGAGCTTAACGTCGCGTTTAAATTGAGTAACAGGTATGGAGTTTCGCACGTTAAATACCTAGATCTTTAAATAATGCATCACTAGAATCAAATTTGTTTCCTTGCCCCCTATCAGCCTCTTCCATAGCGGCAATAGTAACTGCGTTCGGTATTTCATGCTGAGCAATTAATCGACGCATCAACTGCCGCACCACTTGAGCTGCTGGCGTATGAGTTGTTGCCACAACTGCCATAAATTGGTCGTGTAATTCAGGTTCCATTTTGATAGACATTTGAACATTTTTAGTCATTATAAAACCCCTGTAGAGGATAGTTGTTTGTTATAAGTATAAAGGGTATCTATCTGGTTGTCAAAAAGAATCTAATAGCAATCTATATGATATGCAATATAAAGCAAAGGGGTATCTATTTGATTGTCTTTCATAATTAGCATAATAAGTCACAAGAGCTTTAAATAAATAGAGTTTCACAAAACGAAGCGGCCTGTTGTAATTAGTATCATATTGAAAATCAGCAAGGCTTGTTGAAGATGAACTCCAACTGCGAGTACTAAATAAAGGAATGAAATTTTTTATTCCTTCTTTCTCTAAGGCCGTAATAATTTGTTCTACGCCATAAGCTCGATCAGCGATAACTTCATTAAGGCTCAATTGTAGTTTTGTTTTTAAATGGTTAATCAATTCAAGATGAGGCTGTTAGTCATGTACAGCTCCAGTCGTAATTTTGATAGCTAGTATCACTCGGCTTAAACTGTCACAACAAACATGTGCCTTGTATTTCAATGTGCCTGTTGTTCCAGCTTTAAAAGCTAGAGTTGCATCGGGATCGGTCTTGCTTTGATGAGTTTTGTTAGAGATTTTTTTTTGGCAAATGCTGAAATAACAGGTTCATGTCTTGAAGTATTTTCGTATTTATATGCTTTCTGAAGCGCTGAGGGAATTGCTGTTGTTTTGCACATTCTGTGGGCTTCATCTTAAAATCCCACTTTTTTTCAGTTCTTCCAAAGGGCCCTTAATAAGAAGAATCCTCGCAGCGGATGCTGCGAGGATTCTTAAGCTAAACCGCTGCGGCAGGTGGTGGTGGAGTACCAGCGCCAAACATCGATAAAATCAGCAATACAACGAAGATAATAATAAATAAGAAAAACAAGATTTTTGCAATATCAACTGCAGTGGAAGCAACGCCTCTAAAACCAAAAACACCGGCGATAATTGCAATGACTAGGAAAATCAAGGCCCAAGTTAACATATCTAACTCCTTTTAGTTCGAACTATCCAGGTTTATTTTTCACAATCCAATTAAATAGTAGGCTTGAATGGAGGATTTGTAAATAAGGCTTAACTCAAAGCCCCGGCTTAGAATGCTCCACAAAGCCGGGGGGAAAAGAATTAAAAGCTTGGTTGAATTACAGTTGATTCATTCTCAACCACATTATTCGCGCCCTTAAGGGTTTTCTCGCTGGCTTCAATATAAGCGTCTTTTAACAACTCACAATCAAAAGCGCGGCCATTTACATAACGATTGGTCGTGGGTATTTCGACGAAGGCTCCTACAAGAGCTCCTACTAAAAAGCCTACAGCCCCGCCTATCAGTCCACCAGCTATAGAGCCAAGGTATCCACAAAAAACTGTAGTAATAGAAAAGAAGGCAAAAGCGTCTAGTACGGAGAAAGGTCCTGCGAGTACTAAGACTAATATGCCACAGATTAACCCCGCGGCTATGGCGCCAACTACAGCCATAATTACTACTCCTACGTCAGCATACTGCATGGAGAATAAAAGGAGATCATTGCATTTTTCTGAGAAACTTTTTTTATAGGGCTCACTTTGGGTTTTATAAGGCTCACTTTGGGGTACTACCAGAACAAAGTCCTCAGGATACAACTCAGTTAATTCCTTTTTAGCAATTTTTTCTAGGAAAGTAGCGACTGCCTCATAATGTCTGCAATAAAATGCCGCATTTTCCTGGTTGTTTTCAATTAAACTCCTAGTAGTTGCGTCATATTTTTCTAAGTGAACTAAAAATGCGTCCATTGTTTGTAGTTTTTTAATCTTAATTACCTTTTCATAAAAATGAAAAGGTAACTTCCGGGATGGTGGATTGAGTTTTTTTTCAAGAGTCTCTTTTAGCGTCTTAAAATTATTCATGTATTCATTGTATTTTTCGACGTATATATTATCTAATTCAATTTTTGGTTCAGTTCGCGTTTGCATGACAATTATTTCTCCTATAAGTTTGTCAGGCATTCTATATGAACTATATTTTACTTACAAGAATATTAATTATGCATCTGGATGTTGATGAGTTGTCGAGTCAGGAATACATTGGCACTACCTTAAATAAAGGAAAAAACACCTCTCCTACGTCCTGCGGCTTGTCCGCTGAACTCCAGGAATCTCGCTCTGAGCTTAGATCTCTGGATCACGCGGATAAGCCGCGGGACGTAGTGAAGAGCTTAAGGGAGTGCCCTTGGGCCAGGGATGCGACCACCACTTTATTCGGAATCTGGATTTTTTCGTGTATATCCTAAAGCTTTTAATCGGGCATCGATATCTGGATGACTAGAAAACAAATTGTTAAACGATTTTATCGGATCAATATCACCTGGGTTAAATAGATAAGACGCTTGCCTTAACTGTTCATGAGCCGTTTTACCATACTCGTCAGTATATTGAGCTGCATGGGCCTCGTGATCTTGTGAAATTTTGAGTAATGCTCGCGCCATCGGTTCATTAGTGCGCATTAATTCAACTGATCCTGAGTCAGCCATGTATTCCCGAGTCCTGCTTAAAAAGAGAGCCAGGACTACGGTAATCAAAGGTAAGACATAACGCAATATGAGAATAACCAGGGCGATTTGGTTGTTACCCCGTCTGTTATCACCTTTGCCAAACATCATCGAGTAAAACATTAGATCCACAACAATCAAAAGGATATTAGAAAGCACCGCCACCATTAAGGTCAATTTAATATCATGATGACGTATATGGCTTAATTCATGGGCCATAACAGCCTGGAGTTCAGCGCGATCTAATTTATCCATCAAACCGCGAGTTATTGCTACCATAGCTGATTTTTCACTATAACCACTGGCAAAAGCATTCATATAATCTGCTTCAATGATGAAGACCTTGGGCATAAACCTTAATCCTGCCGCAACTTTCATTTCTTCAATCACGTTATACAGCTGCTTTTCTTGTAAGCTTTGCGCAGTCTCTTCGGTAATCTCACGCGAATCAGTACCCAGCAACATAATTTTGTCATACAGAGCATAAGTAATTAATAAGGATATCAGCGCGAAAGCAGCCATTAATATCGTCGCAATAGGTATAAATTTAAAGGTCAGTAGAGCAAAGAAAACTTGGCTAAACGACGCTTGGGGGTAGCTTGAGAGAAGAACAAAGGAATCTACTATCAATCCAACGAAAACATAAATAGCAATAAAGAGCACAATAACCCAACGTGTTTTGCGCTCATTACGCTTTAGTTGTGTTCGCCAGTCGCCTGCCGTTTCGTGATAATCTGAGAGGGCCATAGGTCAGCTCAGAATTTTACAGTATAGTCTTCACGAGCCTTAACTTGCTCGCTTGGCAAGGCCCAATATTCATAGACTTTGTCCAATTTGTCGCGGAAATAGCCTACGATCATGGCTTCAAAAAATGATTTTTTCTTGGCCTCATAACGTTCAATACTATCGTTATAGGCTTGTTTAGAATAGGCTAATTTATTTTCGGTGTTGACTATTTCTTCCTGCAATTGCAAGACGTTTTGGCTGGCTTTAAGATCAGGGTATTGCTCAAATACCACATTTAACCCTGAAGCAATCTGTGAAATACCATTTTCAGCCGCTATTCTTGTCTTTTCATCCCCAGCAGCCTTTGCCGCCTGGGCTTGATTACGTAAAGCCACTACATCCTTAAGCGTGGTCTTTTCATAATCCATGTATTTTTTTACCGCTTCAATTAAGGATTCAAAGACTTTATAGCGTCGGTCTAATTGGATATCAATTTGTTTATAATTGTTATTAATTGCCTCAATATAGCCGATTAAGCTGTTGTAGATACCCACTCCCCAAAAAACCAGCAGAGCGGCGATAATTAAAATCACTATTAGAAAAGTACCCATCTCGTTATCCTTTTCAGTTAATCCCTCAATTAGGTATAGCTCTAAAAGGATGAAAAAATCAAATTAATCTGTATTAAATTTTGTCAATTGTCGGCCACAGATGGTAAAAATGATGAACCGGACCATTGCCTGATCCAACTTTCTCATTTTTAGCAGCTTCGATGGCATGATAAATATATTTTTTGGCGATTTTGCAAGCACTAAGCAAATCCAAGCCAAGAGCTAAGCCTGAGGCAATAGCTGCTGAGAGAGTACAGCCAGTGCCGTGAGTATTCTTAGAAACTATTCTTGGACTGGTGAACCAGTGTAACTCGCCGTTTTGGTTAAGAAAAAGGTCGTTGGAATTTTCTTTATCGTGTAAATGACCACCTTTCAAAAGGACAGCTGATCCGCCTAATTCCAGCAATTTTTCTGCGATTGCAGGCATCTCATCTGCAAAATTCACATTCATACCTAGTAAAGCTTGAGCCTCCGGTAAGTTAGGCGTGATTAAAGTGGCTAAAGGAATCAGTTCAGATTTCAAAGCTTCTAAGGCATTAGGAAGCAATAAAGCATCACCGCTTTTTGCCATCAGAACAGGATCTAGGACAATAGGGATATTTTGAGCATGGGTTTTTAGAAAATTCGCCACTAAACTAACAATCTCAGCTTTAAAAAGCATCCCAATTTTAATGCTATCTGGTCTAATATCCGTAAAAATTGCGGACAATTGCTCTTCAATTGCCGTTAGAGGCAGCCCATAGCATTTTGATACCCCTTGAGTATTTTGGATAGGAAGAGCGGTTAATACGGTCATTCCATAACAACCAAAGGCTGAAAATGTTTTTAAATCAGCCTGAATTCCAGCACCGCCAGAACCATCAAATCCAGCTATTGATAGGGTTTTATATTGCATAGTCATTATTTATTCTCGTTTTGATTTGCGCTCACTAATTCATTGAATAAGGTCCAATTGGGTTTAAATAAGGCGTTAATAAACAATTCTCTGAAAGAGCCAGGTTCCCTAGTTTGAATTGCACATTGTTGCCCGCATAATCCAAAATAGGCTGTTGCCAAGGACGTTGAACGATAAACATCAAAATTTAGAGTAGCGAAAGCCGCAATCACCGCGCTAAGCGCACAACCCATACCGGTTATCAAAGGCATAAGATCAGAACCAAAGGGAAGATTTAGTAGATCTAAACCATTTGTAACTAAATCAACAGGGCCACTAACCACCGCAACTTTCTGAATTGAATAAGCCCAGGTTTTGGCAGCGCTTGCCGCTTGGCCGACTGAATGGGTTGTTTCAACACCCTTTGTCTCGCATTGGGCGTCCACCAAAGCTAGGGTCTCAGAAGCATTAGCGCGAATGATAGTTGCATAGGGAACTAAGGATTTAGCAGCTTCTGTTCTTAACCTGCTAGCCCCAGCGCCCACTGGATCTAAGACCACAGGTTTATTCTGCGACTTTGCAAGGCTTACCGCATAAAGCGCTCGTTCACAAAACGCTTGATCCAAAGTCCCTATATTAATGTAAACCGCATGGCTTATTGAGACGAGCTCCTCCAGTTCATCCAAAGACTGAGACATCAAGGGTGAGGCGCCCAGCGCGTATAAGCTATTAGCCACTAAATCCATCGTAACAAAATTGGTCAAACATAAGACTAGGGGTTTGCTTTGCCGCAAAGAAATTAAGGCTGTTTCTAGATCTCTAACCAAGTTTTTCATCGTCTATTCCTCCTCTTTCCATTCAACTAGTTGGCGTAAATCAGCAGCCATCGCAGCAGGATTTGGAGCATCATGCAAAGCACCAATAACTGCAATCCCCTGTGCGCCAGCTGCCATCACTTTCCCTACATTTCCCTGAGTAATTCCCCCAATAGCAATGAGAGGATTCACTGAACGTTTTGCTAAGGATTGCAGACCTTCAAGGCCCCAGATTGTGCGAAGATTCGTTTTATGACTTGAGGGAAAAACGGCGCTGGCCGCAACATAATCAACATCGCAGCAATTTGCTCGCTCTAAATCTTCCTCTGTTTCGATGGATAAGCCCAAATATTTGTCAGGTCCTAAGCGCTCTCTAGCGAGGTGAGGCGAACCGTCTGTTTGCCCTAAATGAAGACCTTGAGCATTAATTTCCAACGCGAGTTCAAGATTATCATTGATAATCAGCGGCACATTGTAGCTATCTAATAAGGTTTTAAGTTGGTAAGCATAATCTAATAAACAAGCAGGAGTGGCCTCTTTTTCGCGTAACTGCACGCTGGTAACACCTGATTTAACGCATTGTTCGATAAACTGCAAATATTCACTGAGCGGCTGAGATTGGCGGTGAGTAATGAGCATCAGTTTATAAAATTCGGTAGTCATAACATCCTCAAACAGAGGGAAGAAGTGGATTGAAGATCTTATGAGAGTAGCAATCATAGCTCTATCACACTCCCTCCGCAGGCATTAACCAGTGCAGGTTGTAAGGGTTTTTTCTCAGCCTTGTTCCGCATGGAAACAAAGCACCCCCGGCGATAAAAAGTCTTAATTTAGAACATGGCGATCGTATTGTCAAACAATAGGTTAGGCATTGGCTAGGGTGCGCCAAGCAAAGCTTTCAAAATGACTTTGTTAAATCTGAGTTTAAATTTTTGTCGAAAAGAAAAAAAACTTTAGGAAAATATAAACATTTTAATAGCTCAAATAAAATGACACGTAATTCAGGTAACAAAAAACTATTCTCATGAAAAAACAAACGGTACTTATTGCGAAGTTCATTTTTCTTCGATTTTTCCTTTAAGCTGATTCGCTCCTGGTGGAGCAACTTAGTCTCATAATCAGTAAACTCTTCAGCAGGGTCAAGGAAAATTTGATTCAGCGCAGGTAGGTGAAACGCGGTTTTATTTGTATTATTTATTGCTGTATTAACGCTATGAATAATGCGGGAATTGTTATAATTATTAAAATGACAATTATTACAATCAATTATGTCAAATTGATTAGAGCCAACCAAAATACTTAATTTTTTATCCAACGGGTACTCAACCTCATAGCTATTGTTTGTTTCAGACTCTTTATAAACATCATTTACCCGAAGAAATATCGCTCCTAACACAAAAAAAAGTCCTAATCCAAGAAAGATTCCGCCCAATATGAACCATCCTGTAACGGCTAAAACAATGGCTCCGCCTAAGATAAGTCCTAGGCCTATTATGGCTGCAAAAAATAAAATTAAGTGACCAAGGACAGACTCTAAAATTTTAAATCCCCGCATCGCATCTCTATTATTCATGTATTGTTGACGTAATTTCTTTTCTTCCATCTCACTGATATCCAAGGCAATGGTTTTAGAGATTGAGGAAAGTAGAAATAAATATTCATCCTCTTCCTCACGTGAACAGGTAAAGAATTTAGCCAACAAGCGTTCTTTTTCGAGCTCGAGCTCAGTAGAGTTTTTTATAGAAATTGGTGTGTTACTTAACTTTTCTATTCTTGAATCTCTCATAACAGCTTCCTTCATTAATTTACATGGGATGAAAGAGCTATTTTTTGCGCATGATTATCAATAAGTATAATATATTGATTTTATTGTAATGATAAATATTGTTTATGATTAGGACATAATTGTAATAGATCGATGTTTTAAATGGGTGCTTTAATATATTTTAATTCTCAATCGTCTCATCAGATTCCTCGCGGCATTGACCATAGCCCTTCTAAAAAAGACCAGCTGAGTTATAATCAGGCGGAATTTTTATCCCTAGGAAAAATAAAAGGTGAAATATCGTCCCCATGTTGATGGTTTAAGAGCTTTTGCGATTCTATTCGTCTTATTTTTTCATGCGGGTTTGACCTTATTTCCTTCGGGTTTTATTGGCGTTGATATTTTTTTTGTTATTTCAGGTTTTTTAATTACCGGTCTTATTCACAGTTCTTTGCAAACGAACAATTTTTCCTTCATTGAATTTTACAACCGCCGACTATGGCGCTTGCAGCCTGTTTTTATTTGTTTAATTCTTGTGACCACTCTTTTAACTCTGATTTACTTTTTGCCTGAGGATTTACTGGATTTCGGTAAATCTGCGCGAAAGACTGCCTTTTTTATATCAAACCTCTATTTTGAACAAAAAACAGGTGGCTATTTTGCGGCAGACATTAATCATTTACCGCTATTGCACACTTGGTCCTTATCAATTGAGTGGCAATGCTATTTGATCTTACCCATTGCCCTTTATCTCTTGCATTACATTGTTGGTCAGAAGCATCTTGCCAAGGTGATTTATCTCATAACCTTTCTTTTTTTCGCCTTAACCTTACACTATTCTGCTGTTGCTCCTGTAAAAAGTTATTACCAATTTTTAAGCAGAATTTTTGAATTCCTAATTGGTTCCTGCGTGGCCCTAACACCCCAACGCTTTGCCTTAAATCACCATGTGGTTAATTTCATTAGCTTAGCCGCCTTTGTTTCTTTGTTTTATATCGCAAGGCTTCAGGGCATTAATTTTGGGTTTCCTAATTGGTATGCTTTTACCTTGTGTATGGCTACAGCTCTTTTGATTGCTTCAGGTGAGCAGGAGTCCAAACCACTTTGCATCAAATTACTTTCTCTTAAACCACTCGTTTTTATAGGCTTACTTTCTTATTCGCTCTACATCTGGCATTGGCCAGTCTTTGTTTTAATTCGTTATCTCGACATTCAAGAAACGGCAACCTGTACCTTTTTTGCCTTTTGTTTAGTGGCTATTATTGCTTATCTCTCCTGGCGTTTTATTGAAAAGCCTTCGCGTAAATTGAGCAAAACCCCCTTTGCCTATACCCTCGCTTCCCTGTTTATTTTGCCTCTAATTGTCTTTTACCTAAGTGATTTCGGCATTAAAAAATTTGATGGTTACCCTCAGCGTTTTCAAGATAACTTAAGAGTTTATTCCTTACTAAAAAAATACTCATCCGCTTCGCGGGAAATCTGCATCTCTAATTTTAAAAAAACTGCCTTTGTTAGTTCAAACTGCCTTCTGGGTGCTCAAAATGCAACAAGTCGTAAGGGCTTTATGATTGGTGATTCCTTTGCTAATCATAATTGGCGATTTATGGATTTACTGGCTAAAAAGGCGGGCTTGTCCGTGCTTGCTTATTCAACTGCCGGTTGTCTTGGTTTACCT
>JACCWL010000288.1 GCA_013697645.1 Tatlockia sp.
GGAAAGAATCTGTAAAACATTCGAAGAACATTTGGTTATAAATAGATGTCCACTCTGTCAGTCTCCTAAGAAAACACCTAGAGCTAGATTATGTTTAAACTGTGGTATTTTTACAGATCCTTGCAAAAGCTAAAAAATAATGTTGGGTAACGGGACTATATTGCAAGCCCTTTTCCCTAACATCAATCTAGTAAAACTCCCGGCTGTTAATTTAATTAGAATTAATTATCATTCATTATAGTTTTAATTTATTTAATTTGAAAATTAATCTTGCAAAGTTGAATTAATATTCAAAAAGCAGTTAATTGAAACTATTTAAGCTTGTTTTGCGCGATAGGGACAATTTAAATCGTAAATTTTTTCGCAACATTTCCCTAGAAATCTTAAAAAGACTACATCATAAATGATCGTATTAAAATTATCTAAAGTGATTTAAAAAAGATGTTTTTTAAATATATTTATCCAGAAATTTCGACTGGTCCTTGCTATAACCCCTAAAAGGAAAATCATGAAAACTAAAATAGATACCACAAGCGTTGAGAGAATAATTCCCTATCTGACTGAACAGTGCCAATATTCACTTTCTGCTACTTGTCAGGATTTTTTTAATCTAAATAATAAAATTTGGTTAACGCGCCATGTCCTTAAACAGATATTGCAAGTAGCGCAAGGTGAGCAGAGTAAAGTTCAAGCGATCTTACGATTACGATCTGATTATTTATTGCATTCGGGAAATGTTACCGATCCTTCAGGGCGATGTTTTTCAAATATTACTTCTTTTATGTATGCAATATGGGCATTGGATGTCAGATATATGGGTAAAATGATAATAAATTGCTTGCCAAGAAATGAAAAAGGAGAGGAAATAAAAGCGAAATTACTGGAGCAATATGAGGAGGTTGAAAAAAATGGTTTAAGCTATACCTTAAAAGGAAAAATTTATATTGAAAAACACTATGATTTTTCGATCATTCCAAGCCTTGAACGTTACGTTAAAAGCGGCGGTGATAATGATAAACTCTGGTACGAGGTAGGGAAAGATCAATATAATGTACCTGCTCATGTTGCTCAACATTATTGTGAATCTAACACCTCTTTTAAATACAGTGATTTTAAAGAGGAAGTTTTTACAAGAAAATTAGGTGGCATTGGAACCATAGGCGTGAATACAGATTGTGACACTCTTGATTGGTATGATAAGCGACTAGGAGTTGAGTATGCCATTACACGTGGGCTTTCCAATAAAGGTCCAGGGGCTTACGAGGATGGACCAAGTATCAGTGGAATCTATGGACGCAGCGGTAATGGAAAAGCTAGTCTTTGGACAGGATCATCTTATGATACAGGCCCGGCAATCGATTTGGACGCCATGATTCGATTGCAAAAAGCCAGAATAGCCGATTTAGCTGAGCTTAAATTGGTATTGCAAAGCCCTCTGCCACCACTAGGAGTAGATTATCCTCGAGCAAAGGAGAGCTCATCATGTATTACAATGTAGATTATGGAGTCCGTCGAGTATCACTCCCCATTACTCCCTTAGCCCCAAAACCCTTAACTGATGAACAAAAAACTGTTGTTGGTAGAATGAAGTTATGACCAATGATGTGACATCAAAAGCGCTCTTTGCTGAAATCACTCAAGATCAGCCGCAATTGGCAAAAATAGAAGACTATTTGGCAAAAGCTGCTGATACTAATTACCAATTGGAAGAGGATGGTAATACGGCCTTGATGATTGCTGTTAAGAAGAGGGATGAGCCGATAGCAACATTTTTACTCCAACAAGGGGCTAATCCTTTTCTTAAAAATCATTTGCAGCAAACAGCTAGTGATTTAGCCGAACCTATGACAGCACTTTATAAACTTCTTATAAATCATGAGATTTTACGCGCCACCCAATTAGAAGATTGTGAGAAAGTCTAAAGGCTAATTTTAAAGCTAAACTAATGCCTGGTTGTTGTTCACACGCACTTCAACCAGCGGTAATAAAACCTTAGGGAGACAAATGAATACATTAGTGGATACCTACATCGAAAAATTATTTGAAAATTATGATGATACTGAACAAGAAAATTTCAAATGTATCACTCCTGCTACAGAGCAATCCATTAGTCTGCTTAAAGAAATTTATCCTGATGCACCTATTGAGTTGATTGAAATTTTAAAAAAAATAAACGGAACATTGGGCACATATAATAAAAAACACATCGAAGTAGATTTTTTTCCATCAGATGATGAATATGGTAGTTCTTATTATTTATGCTCAATAGAAGATATGTTAGAGCATGCTAAAAGTGAAGGCACTTGGTTCGAGTTATATTGTGATCCAAATGAAGGGATTGATAGGGAGGATTTCCTTGATGACGAAGACGAGCTTTTTGGAGATTACATCAATCCTGATGCTTTATGTAAGGATTGGTTGCTGTTTGCGGAGAATGACTATTCCAAATTATTTATCGACTTCAGTCCATCAACTGAAGGGACTATTGGCCAAATCGTTCATTATGTACACGATCCTGATATGTATGGTGTGGCTGCAGATTCATTTGCCAACTATTTAAAGACGATTATTGATTCTGATTTTGAATATTTAAAATATGATGAAACAGAGGATGAGGAATCTGAAAGTGACTATGCTATTCAAGAAAAAATTAATTATTTGACCAAATGTATTAATTCTTTTAAATCTACACCTTTAGATGTTTCTTCACTTACTGTAGATATTCGACATCAACGTATTCCTAAGGATGGATTGAAGAAAATATTTACAGTTATTCCTAGCTCAATAACTTCACTTAAATTAGTTCTTCCTCAATCAACGACTTCAAAATTTGAGTTTAAGAGTGATAATTTTGTTGAGATTGAAGACCTAACCTCTCTCCCGCTCGGTATAAAATCGCTTGATCTAAGTGGAAATTCTCTGGGCAGCGTGGATAGCGCTTTATTATCCAAGATATTTTCAAATATTCCATCGCAGATTTCCTTTCTTTATTTACATGATAATGGCTTTCATCACTTTGAAAAAGATGAATACGGAGACGAATTAGCTTTCGCGTTGGAGTCTTTACCCAAAACAATAGTTCATCTTGATTTGGGTTACAATTACCTGGGTAGTTATCCTTCCAGTCAACTAAAAAAAATTATTAAAGCCATTCCTCAAGGCGTAACCTCACTTAATTTACGTGGTGCTTCCATTGATTCAATACCAGGAAATGAATTAGCTTCTGTTTTTTCTATTATCCCTGAAAATGTGAGAATATTGGGCTTAAGAATTAATTCTCTCAATAAAAGACGTGATACTGGATTAGATGAAGCTCTTAAAAGTATTCCAGCGACAGTTACTCAGATTGATTTATCATGGAATGGCTTGAATGCAGATGACTACCCTTCCTCACCCAATCGAGTATTTCTATTTTAAAAAAAATAGTCACCACTAATTTTAAATTTTCTTTACAGGCTTAGAGGGGCAGGCATGATACCTGTGCAATTTATGTATTTGACAGATCAAACTCTGCTCTATCGCTTATCGGGGAGTTCTATACGTAGACCGGAAAACTTACAACCATTTATGAATCACAGTTCAAAACGGGTCTAAGTAGAAAGATAAACCAACTAAAGCTCGCTTTTAAATTCCCTGATATTTCTAAAAATAAAATTGTTGCGCCCTCTTCTCCCAACATTCATATTTTAGCAGCGGCTCCTAAAGGAGGTTTTCATGAAGACAAGGGGGTTGGTCTGGTGCTTCACAATTTTTTATTCATAAAAATATTGGCACTTGTTCCTACAGTGTTATGAATGTAAAAGCAGCTAATACCGCAGCAGAATTAGCACAAGAAGATGTAACCTACACCATTAACAACAAGGCTACAATTTTAATGCCTTGTAGAAGATAGTGAAAATTCCGGATTTATCTATTACGTCATTGGTATGATGAAACAAATTTTCATGAACTTGAATGCGCCAACATGAACTATTCAGCTCAAACCAACGATGCGGTTATTAATCTTGCTCAAAAAATTCATAATAGTGGTAATC
>JACCWL010000293.1 GCA_013697645.1 Tatlockia sp.
TTCTACATTTTTTAAAGTCCTATTAACTTCCAAAACTCTGTTTTTAAGAGCTTCCTGTATTTCGGCTTTTCTCGAGTCTTCCTCCATAGGCTCTTTCTTATAATTGACATGCGAACAAAAAATTCCGGATCTGCTGGAAGTAAATAATTCTCCAGAATTGTACGGATTTTGCACAAAAGCTAATATTATGGTAGTATTCCAACCCTTATGAGCCAATGGCAGACATATGAAAACAAAACTAGACTTAGATACCCAATTAAAACTAGAGAAACTATTAGAGCAAGTCTACATTGATAAAAATGCAGAACAAACTTTTTGGGATAACTTTGATCTGGCTTTTATTCAGAGCAGGAAAAACTTTACCTAATTTACTCTATAGAAAGAACCTTGAATTTATTGTTTCAACGGACAGGAAAGGATTGAGCTACTGCATTTTAGGAACGCAATTAATATATCTTGGTCCGGTGAGAATTTTTCTTTAATCCTTCCCATATCATAATTGCAAGAATGAACCTGTTCACTCACCTAATGTTTGTATTTCATTAAAATTAGACACTCTTTCGAGCTCAGACTTTTTTTTCATAATTTAATGCTCAACAAAAACAGGTTGGCAATTCTTTGTAGCATTTTAAGATAATCGCTTGTCTTATGAATTTGTATTTTTTTATAAAATCGGTGAAAATTGTTAGCAATTTCAAGATCTAAACTGGCATCGCATAATAATTATTATACGATTAGATTTAATCTCTCAATAAATGAACCAAAAACATCCTTAACCAGATTTGATTACTCCACCCAAGGAAAATGACCTGCATTTGGGATACAAACCATTTCGATATTTTTTCGATCAAATTGTTGATCTTGTTCCAACACACTTAATGGGGTTAAGAAATCGTGGCTCCCACCTAATACAAACATTATTATGCGATTAGATATTAATTGTAATTTTGCGGGCACCTCCTTATTGGACAAACAGTTAGGAGTGTTTAACCCGAGCATGAAGAGGAATGTTTGTTGACAGTTAACCATCGCATTAACGAGTTTCAGAAGCGCGTTAATGACGATTGTCTTGATTTAAGTCGTTGCGGATTAAATCGATTGCAGGGAGTTATGATGCAAAATTTTAATCAATCCCTAAAAGAACTTTCTGGCCTTATGACCCACATAAATTTACGTGGTAATGGCTTTTTCAAAGATGAGCAAAGTCAAAAAGCATTTTTTTGCATACTAAGGGATTTACCCGAATCAATCGCATGCCTGGATTTAAGCGACAATGATTTAGAGATTCAAAATAAGGATACATTGAGTAAGCTCTTTAATCTGTTACCGCCTAGTATCAAAATTACATTGAATCATGAAGAACCACTTTCAAAGGATAATCAAACCCAAAGGCATGACTGGCCGAAGGAGTATTTTAACTATTTGGCAAAAGCCAATACTGCTCTTGAATTGAGTCGTGCTGTCCTGAATGGCTATGTTAAAGGGGATACCCCATTAGGACAAACTTTCTTTTTCCATTTTTTTCGTCATCATATCGCTGAGGTTGAACGCCTTTTGTATTATATTGACCACGGCTTGATTACCGATCTAGAAGATTTACATCTTGAAGCAGAGCAGATAAAACCGAGTAATTCCATCGGTTCATTGTCAAAGCGACTTTGTTTTTTAAACACTCCACATAAAGTGTCTAGGGAAATTCAAATAATTAACGAAGAAGATTTAGAAGTCATTGAGTTGAAATGCTTGCAATTTAAATAAAAATGGCCGAGACGGTCTTAGCTTTCAAGTTAATAAGCATAAGGCAACACAGTATTTAAGGATACTTATTGGTTAGAAAAAGTTGGTTATGTGAGCAACAACACAATCTGCTTTTTCTGGACTGAATACTGGTTTAAGCTTGGTTAGTAGCCGTGAATAAGGCAAGATGGGAAGAAACAAGAAAAAGACCGGGTTGAAATGATGAGCCCTGGGACGGGGTCACAGCAATGTGGTCTCGTTACCTACCAAACACCGTAAATACAAGAGCACCCGCAGGAATCTCTTGTTTAGTGTCTTCGACTGAAAATAATGAATACTCATTCAGACTTCTTGTAATTTTTTCAAATTCAAGCTGTTTATCATTACGATACTCCTGTTCTATTTTTACTGCTCCAGGATTTTTGTTTAACTCATCAAAATAGTTTGCAGCAATATCTAAATTTTCATAAATACACTTATCAGATACAGGAATTATATCAAAATGATTAGATTTATAGCTAAACAAATGATGTAACATTTCTTTAACTATTTCATAGTTAATATCTGTTTTAAAAATAAAATGAATATGTGCTAGATGTATTTTATCATAGCTACTAAGATGTTCTTCTGAAAGATGTTTAGGATCTTCCGCATCAAATGATTTTTCCAATCGGTGCTCCTTATAATACGAACACTTTTCCAGAACTTCCGCGAAAGTTCGGATATTTTTATAAGCATCTGGAGAGAAGCGCGGGTAGCCAATTGTTATAATATTTCTATCCAAAATGAATTTACCGAAATCAACAAATTTTTCGTCATAAAACTCAAGAACTAAAGGCATGATATAAAATCCCATTCAAAATTAGTAAAAATATTATATCATATGGTTTGTAATCTTTCAATATGTATGTTATTTATTCAAATAATCAATATAGCATTCAAAGTTAAAAATGGATTTTTTGTATTAGTTGAGTAACCACTTCCCATTGCTGAAGAGCAGCCCTTTCTTCATTAGGAATTAGCTAAGGAATTACCTGTTTTTTGGCATTTTTGAATTATTTCGTTTCTGGTTTCCATAAGTCTGATCTTGCTACCATTTAATAGACACCCCGAAGAGAGACAAAGTATATAATCTTTGTAATTTTTGAGGTGCGTAATGAAAGAACGAAAAATAAGACTTTATGATAAAGAATTTAAAATAAATGCGGTAAAGTTATATCTCGAGAGCGGAGAGAG
>JACCWL010000299.1 GCA_013697645.1 Tatlockia sp.
CATTACAGCAGAGATACTAACTATGGTCGAGCAACTGCCAAAGTTAATTATGCTTCACGGATTAAAAAAACGGCTTCACAACTGGAACTTAATTTCTCCCCCCGCTTCAATCGAAATATTTATGCCGATTTAATGGCATCCTACGCTAATAAGCCCGAATTGTTTCCAAACTATGCCGTTTCAACCGAAGGCTATATAAATTTTCCTCGCCTTTTTGAAGTATCAGGAGGCGGGAAATATGCAAGAATTCAAGATACCTTTTTGTATACTTGGACAAGCTCACTTAATTTTTACCCAGGAAAATATTGGCTAAGTTTCCGTCCCTATTACTTCGTTCCTCAAGCTGTGAGCCCTAAAACACAAAAACGCTCTGAGACCTCTGTTTTATACACTACAAAAATAAGGCGATATTTTGCCACCGATGATCACTACATAGGTATTGGTGCGGGTAGAGGACGAAGTCCAGACCTCGCAGATTTGTTATCCGTTGACTTTATTGTCATTAAAAATAACTTTGTTAACATCGATTATAATTTTCCGATTCTTAAATATCATATCATTGCCAACTTAGGAGTTGGCTATCAGCGTTGGAGATATCCCTCAGGTTTATTGAGAGAATTATACAACGGCTCGATTAGCTTCAAACATCGATTCTAAGGACTTTTGAGGAAATGGATAAAATAATACCCTTAGTTAAGTTTCTAACAATAGCCCAGATGATCCTTGTTATTTTACTTTTGATTTTAATATATTTGATTAAGTATTATTATTACTTACACAATAGGGAGATGGCTAAACGAGAAATATTAGTAAAACAAATTCTTAATGTATATTTCAAAAAAAAAGAACCTCTTTCAGAAAAGTCAGTATCTTTACTAAAAAAATCTATAAACAGGGTGTTGATCAACTTAGAGAATATTGAGAAACAACATTGCCAATCTGAACATCTTAACTCCTGCAGAGAAATTCTATCAGATTTAGTTTTAAAGCCAATGGCAAGGGAATGGGCCACTTCAAGATTCTGGTATAAACGTTTTGATGCAACGGTATGCTATTCCTATGGATTCGATCCTGAAGATGAAAAGAACTTAATTCGCTTGCTTCAAGATCCCTCTGTATTAATTGCATTGAATGTCGCGCAGACTGCTCTGAAATTTAATCATCCCATGCTCATTAATGAAATGATTACTAATTTTTCAAAGAAACGTCGATTACAGCAATCATTGATACTTGATAGTCTACCCAAAAAAAACACTACCATTGCCACTATTATTTTAGAGAGATTGGAATATGAGCAAGAGCTCTATATTAGAATATTTTGTTATCGCCTTTTGAGTAAGTCCTCTCTACAAAATATACCCTCATTCGTTAAAGAAGATATAAATTTTGATTCTATTGATTTGAAAATAGCTATACTAGGTTACCTTCACCCTTTTGAAGATCGGATAAAAAATGAATTGGTTTTTTCCCTAGCAGACGACCCCAATTGGCCAGTTCGAGCAGCAGTCGCAAAAGCTCTTGCTACGATTCATACAGAAAGAAGTATCGAGGTATTAACTGAAATGCTACAAGCTCCAGATTGGTGGGTACGACATAATGCTGCATATTCCTTATACGAACAAGGTGAGAAAGGGATTGAGACATTGCATAAACAATCGCCCGATAAGGATAAATTCGCTTATGAAACTGCTCAAGCAGTACTGATAGAAAGGAATAGTTTATGTTAATAAACGTTCTAACAATTATAAACATAGGTATTCTTGTTTATTATATGCTTCTGTCAATTTGGTACACCGTACTGCTAGTTCTTTCATTTCCCGAAGTTATAAAAAAATTTAGAGAGATACAATATGGCAATGCTAATAGGTTAATAAATGAACATAGCCTCATCCCCATAACTATTGTTACGGCGGTATTTAATGAGGGAGAGGAGATGCTAAATATGATATTTAGCGTGTTAATAAGTGAGTATAAAAATATCAAACTCATCTTGGTAAATGACGGATCAACAGACAATACTATGGAAATGCTAAAAAAAGAATTATTACTTTTTGAAATACCAATAGTTATCCAACAAATCATAAAAACTGAAAGGATAAAAGCTTATTACCAATCAAAACGTTTTAAAAACATCATGGTGATTGATAAAGAACATTCACCCTACAATTGCGGAGCTGATTGTTTAAATGCCGGTTTAAATGCTTGTAAAACTCCCATTATTTTATCCATCGACGCTGATACAATCATTGAACCAGAAGCCATAAGTCGGATGATGTTTACTATCTTATCCACACCTCATTGCGTCATGGTTAGCGGCTCTATCTATGTCTTAAATGAGAACCTTATCGATGATGGTAAAATGTTTACTACCAAGCTGCCTCAACAATTCTTAACCAGCGTGCAGGCCATAGAGTATCTACGTTCCTTTCTTTATGGTCGAGCAGGATTAAATGCCCTAGGTGGTGCTATGTGCTATCCCTCAGCGTTTACCTTATTTGAAACTGAAGCTTTACGGGAAATTAATGGCTATGATAAGCAGAATTTTTCCTATGATTCAGATATCACCCTTAAAATGCATCATTATATGGCTAGAAACAAGTTCCCACACAACATGAATCATTCGCCAAATGCTTTTTCCTGGACGGATGTTCCAAACACTTATAAAAGTTATTGGAGACAACGTAATTTTTGGCAACGGGGCATGTTGCGATCATTTCAAAGCCATGCTGGCATGTTATTCAATCCAAGATATGGCAAAGTTGGAATAGTTACTTTTCCTACTTATGTTATTTTTGAAATTTTTGGATCAGTTATTGAGTTTACCTCTTTAATTATGGTAATTATTTTTTATGCTTTTGGGATAATCAACTTGACCTCATTGATATGGTTTCTTCTCCTATCCTTAGGCTTTATCGCCTTTATTTCAGTTGCTATGTTTTTTCTCAACCAAATTAGTTTTAATAAATATAACCAACCGAGTGATATTTTAAGAGTATTGTTTTTAGTCATAGCTGAAATGTTTGGATTTCGTCAATTCCGTGCGTTTTGCTGCACTATTGCTACGTTCCAATACGTAATTAATCGGCTGAAGGGTAAGCCTCTTTGATGATATCTTTTATAGTGTCCTTAAGCTTCCATTCTAAAGAGTAATTAATAATGGACTTTAATTTTTTTAAATTTGGTTTGCGACTTTGAATATTGATATATCCTTCACCATAGACTTCATTATAATTTTTGAAAATCAGCGGCGATTTGGATGATACGACCTCTTTAACTAAATCTGCGAGGCCCAAAATGCTAATTGATTTTTCACTGCCAACATTGATAATTTCTCCAACACTTTTATCTGTCATTGATAATTGGTGAAGGATGTTACACATATCGCGAACATCACAAAATGCACGCGTTTGTGTACCTTTTGCGAAAATTGTTAGAGGTTGATTATTCACCGCTTGATTTATGAATCTTGGAACAACCATACCATAACGAGATGATTGTCTCGGTCCAATTGTATTAAAAATCCGAACAATAATTGCGGGGACCTGTTTTTCTTTATAGTAAGCTAAGCCTGCTACTTCATTACATAATTTAGATATGGGGTAATTTGCATGTACTTTAGAAGTGGTTTCAATTAATAATGAGTCAGTTTCTTTCATAGCTCTCGGCCTTGAACCATAAACTTCTGAACTTGAAGCAATGATAATTAGAGGCTTACGTTTGAGTTTGCTGATTCCTGAAAGTAAACGCTCAGTCACATTTATATTCACGTTTAAAGTTGCAATAGGCTTTTCTAATACATTGAACATACCTACCATAGCAGCAACATTGTATACCAGCTCACAATTTTCTAATATACAGTCTAAATCTGACAAGGTTAGCAAGTCAGTTTGATGAAACTCAAAATTTGGATGATTAAAGTGCTTGCTAATATTATCCAAGCGTCCGGTGCTCAGGTTATCTACAGCAATAACTTTTTGATTTAGATTTAAATAATAATCAATCAAATGTGAACCAATAAAGCCCGCTCCACCTGCAATTAAAATCGCCATTACAAACTCCAATAGTGGTCGATATCATACTTCCCATAGGTATCAATGAACATATTTGGGATATCCATAATAATTTTTTGATGGTCCATCTTCACTAAAAATTTTTCCATCCCTGCTTTTTTATAGAAATCATGCCCAACAATAATTATTGCAACAGTTATATTTGTAATTTTATCGAAATCCTGAAGCTCTACACCGTATTTGTCGCTCATCATTTTAACATCGGCAATTGGATCATGGACTTGGCAAATAAATCCCAGTTGTTTCAGTTCAATAAGAAACTTCATCGCAAGACTATTGCGAACATCTGGAATATTTTCCTTATAGGTAACACCAAAAACACCAATGGGACAGTTTTTAATCAAAATATCTTTATTGATCAGAAGCCTAATTAATTCATAGCTAACAAATTTTGTTACTCCGTCATTTACTTTTCTGGAGGTTAAGATCAAATCGTGATTGATTCCTAAACGGTGAGCTTTAAAAGCTAAATAAAGTGGATCAATTGCGATGCAATGACCACCAACAAATCCAGGTTTAAATGGAGCAAAACTCCATTTTGTTTTGGCCGCTTTAATAATTTCATAGGTATTAAGATCCATAGCATGCATAATTTCAGCAAATTCATTCATTAAAGCTATATTAATATCTCTTTGTGTATTTTCTAAAATTTTTACCGCTTCTGCTATCTTAATTTGGGGAACAGGAACTACAGTATCGCAACAGCTTTTATAAACCTTCTCAATGATCTTTAGGGCTTTTTTACTTTGTGCAGATATAATTTTAGGTGTATTTTTTAAGGTATGCTCTGAGTCATTAGGACTAACTCGCTCAGGTGAATAGCCAATGTAAAAATCACAAGCACTGCTAAGTCCGCTGTGTTCTTCAAGCAAAGGCAAACAAATCTCTTCTGTTGTTCCTGGATAAACAGTAGATTCATAGACAATGATATCCCCCTTTTTCAATATCGTTGCAATTGATTTTGTTGCCCGAATAAGGGGCTCTAAATTAGGTAGCTCATAGTAGGCGGGAGTGGAAACGGTAATAATAAAAAAATCGGCATCTTTTAGTTCATGAATTGATGTGGCATATTTAAGACTAGACCTTGCGAGTTCTTCACTAGTACATAATGTGTTTCTATCGCGTTGACTCAAAGTAAAAGGTAACCGAAGGTACCAATCGTTGACTCAAATTAAAGGTAACCCAATAGAATAAAAAAATAAAAAAAATAAAAACCAATTATTGTAATCAAAAAACAACTTGATGTT
>JACCWL010000319.1 GCA_013697645.1 Tatlockia sp.
CTAAAAGAACAGGAAAAGCATCCTGGGCTACTATTTGGGAGGGATGGTGGAGATTAACTGAGCGAGTTGAGGGGTGTTATCTCGCTCTGGCTGCAGGGATGATTAAGATGTGATCAAGAGACAGGCGAAGGCGGGGAACCACCGTAAGAACCTAATTTTTTCAAAATGAGAATGATTCTCGATATCATCTATGTTAGAATTTTAGTTCGACTCAGTTTTCTGAATTGGACATAATGCGAATTAATGAGCTTGTAAAGGGTGATCGTGTGCGATTGGTTGATTTTGGTCAAACCGATTTATTATATCGACGCAGATTATTGTCTCTTGGGATTACTCGAGGCGTAGAACTATCGGTCATAAGAATAGCCCCTTTGGGTTGCCCAGTTCAAGTTGAAGTGCGTGGTACCTCATTAACTTTGCGCAAAGAAGAAGCAAGTCAGTTAAAGTGGGAGCGAATATGACCCACATTCTGTTAGTCGGTAACCCTAATTGCGGTAAAACCACTCTCTTCAACGCACTCACGGGCTCCCATCAGCGTGTCGGCAACTGGCCTGGTGTTACTGTTGAAAAGAAAACCGGCAGTTTAACGCTGAAAGAGCAAAAGATAGCAGTTTCTGATCTGCCAGGTATTTATTCCCTATCGTTCTCTGAACAGAGTTCAAGTATTGATGAGCAAATTGCTGCTAAGGCTATTGTCGAACTTAAGGCAGATATCATTATTAATGTAGTGGATGCCTGTCATTTGGAACGGCATTTGTATTTAACAAGTCAAATACTTGAATTAGGCAAGCCCGTGATTATCGCTTTAAATATGATGGATATCGCAAAGCAACGGGGTATCAACATCGATATCAAAGGTTTGGCCAAGCAATTAAATTGCCCTGTTTTTCCTATTCAAGCTCATAACCAAATGGGTCTTTTAGAGTTCCAAAACGCTTTGAACGATAAAATCTCTCGGGCGATTCCGCTGAAGTTAAACCTCCCTACTTTAATCGAAAAATCCCTAGCTCAGATTGAGCAGCGCTTAGAAGTTCAAGGCATTGATGCTGAATACATCAGCTATTATGCGCGTCGTATTTTAGAAGGGGATCCTCAACAATTCGCTAGTGAATTTAGTAGTGAAGATGAACTGGATATTATTATTGCTGATGCCCGCTATCAGAAAATTCATCAGATAGTGGCGAGCATTCAGCAAAAGCGATCGGATACCTCAGAGCATTTTACTGCAAAATTGGACAGGATCGTTTTACACCGTTTTTGGGCTTTGCCAATATTTTTTGCAACGATGTACCTGATGTTTTTGTTTGCTATCAATATTGGCGGTGCTTTTCAAGATTTTTTTGACATTTCAACCGATACCATTTTTGTGCATGGCAGCGCCTGGCTACTGGAACAAGCCAATAGCCCACAATGGTTGACTGCCTTAATTGCTTATGGAGTGGGTAAAGGAATTAACACCACTTTGACCTTTATCCCCGTTATAGCCGCGATGTTTTTCTTTCTGTCCTTATTAGAAGCCTCAGGTTATATGGCTCGGGCGGCCTTTGTCGTTGATAAAGCAATGCGTGCGATGGGTTTACCCGGAAAATCTTTTGTGCCCATGATCGTGGGCTTTGGTTGTAATGTGCCAGCAATCATGGCAGCTCGAACTCTTGATTCAGAAAGAGAGCGATTCCTAACCGTATTGATGAGTCCCTTCATGTCTTGTAGCGCACGATTGGCAATTTATGCGGTCTTTGTTGCCGCCTTCTTCCCTACTGGCGGTCAAAATATTGTCTTTTCGCTTTATCTAATCGGTATTTTGATGGCGGTTTTGACGGGCTTTATTTTGCGTAAAACAATGATGGCCGGGCAAGCTTCACCGCTAATCTTGGAATTGCCGGCTTATCATAAACCTGCCCTAAAGCGTTTATTGAAAGAAACTGCTGTGCGCTTGCGCCATTTTGTTATTCGCGCTGGACGTTTAATTGTCCCTATTTGTGTGATTTTAGGTGGATTAAATGCCTTAACGCTTAACGGGGGAATCAATACAGGTAATGCCTCTAGTCATTCAATTTTATCTCTTATTGGACAATGGGCAACGCCTCTTTTCGCACCAATGGGATTGCAGCAGGACAATTGGCCGGCCACTGTGGGTTTACTGACTGGCATGTTAGCTAAAGAAGTTGTTATTGGTTCGCTCAATTCGCTCTATGCACAAATGGGCCATTTGGGAGAAATTGGTGTGAGCAATTTTGAGTTTTTAGGATCTTTACAAGCCGCCTTTTGGTCTATTCCTCATAATTTGGCACAACTGGGACATGCTCTGGCTAACCCTATTATTGCCAGTGCACCAGGGGGAGAATTATCGCACTCAGTTTATGGCATGATGGTAGAGCGCTTTGATGGCAAGGCCGGTGCTTATGCTTATTTACTTTTCATTTTGCTTTATATTCCCTGTGTGTCGACTATGGCTGCGATTCGTCAGGAGGCTAACTCTAAGTTGATGTGGTTTTCGGTAATCTGGTCACTATTTATTGCTTATTCTACTGCGGTATTGTTTTATCAAATGGCAACTCTGCCTTCTCATCCAAAGCAATCCCTAACCTGGCTTTTAATCTTTTTAGTTTCGGCAGGTCTTGCTTTTGGATTTTTACGTTATCGAACAATTTATTTTGGAGGCGCTCATGCTTCTGCAAATTCGTGATTTTCTGCGTCGTGAACGAGTGGCTTCCAATCAGCAAATAGCAAGAGAGTTCCACCTTGATCTACAAGCTTTGCAACCGATGTTGGATCTTTGGTTGAGAAAGGGAGCAATTGCAAATTGTCAGGAAAAATCAGCCTGCCAATCGAGTTGTTTTAAGTGTAAAACACAACCGCCCGTTTATTATCAGGTCGTAGAACAAGAGAGGGACTGTTGACCTTACCTTGTGGTCTAAAAAGTCTAAAAAGCTAGAGCTTTACATATTCTTAAACGTTTAGCCCGTGCTCGTATCTTTGTTTTGGGCTAAGATAGATAGATGAGATTGATGGCAGGTATTGATGATGAGCGATTCTATGAACGATCCGACCAATGAGAAAATAGCAGGGCAAATGGCGATTGACATTGATAGTGATCCTATTGCCTTAATCGAACGAATCTATCAATTATGGTGGCATTGGGCTGATTTTTCGATTTACGTCGTGAGTCCAACCATTTTATCCATTGTGCCGCCAATTATTATCGAGCCTGAAGTCGACCCCCAAACTAATAAACCAGAATTTGTTTATAACATTTTTGATCATGGTTTTAAGCTAACAACCTCAAAAGCTGAAGAGATGTATAGCGCTGGCATGTCGATGTGTAAACTCTTTGCCACGATTGAGAAGATGATTTACATTTTGGTTGAACGATTAAAATCAGGTGGTATTAGCGAAGAGACTGAGGTGCAAGTTTCTTTTGGTGGACATGAAATCGCCCAACGAAAGGCTTTCGAGTCGATTATTAATCTGCCCTATAATGTGGTCGTTACCAATTTCGATCCAGGTGATTGGGGTGAACAATATCTGCAAACGGTTAAGCGACTTGGCGAACGAGGATATGGCTATCCACGAACGGCACCCCGTTATAACCCCTTACCAACAGCAGGCATAACTCGCGGACGCGGACGATGAATTTTGTTGTTTTAGATGTTCAGTTGTTTTCAATCTTGCTTAAATAACGAATTAAATGTTATTATGTTGCTCATTTTGGCGAAGATCTATTATAGACCTGAAAGCCAGATACTATTACTTAGAGATAAGAACTATGCGGCATAAGTCAGACTACGAATCTTTTTTTTCTCATCCAATCATCAATTTTTCTAATAAAGTTTACTTTGGTGTAAGTCATTTTTGGAATCGCGCTTGGGTAGCGGCGGGTTGGGTCAATTACGATGAAATCGTGCCTAGTCATAATGGAAAAGGAAAAATACTTCTCGGTCAGCTACCAGTTGACGCTTTCAACCCTGAGTTACTTAAAGAATTATCACCCAAGGGCTTAATTATTTCCTGTAACGAGAGTTACGAGTTAGCAGGTAGTGAAACAATTGTTCCGGTCACAAAACCTTTTTTATGGGAACCTACTGGTATTGAGCATCATCATTTACCTTTTATGGATTTTTCAGATAAGGTGCATCCCTCACTTCTGGTGGAAGCGCTAGATAAAATGATGGAAACTTTTCTGCGTGGCGGTACGGTTTATGTCCATTGTAAAGCGGGTCGCTCGCGCAGTCCTTTAGTGGTTTCTCTTTTTAAGACCATCCTTAAATTAAACAGCGGTTACCATCCAATAGATAACAGTGAAGAAGCACTTAGACCCTTACTTGATGAAGAAATAAGAAAACTAACCGAGCAACGTCCTCAAACTCACATAGATGAGTCTAAAATTCTCTTAGGAGTAAAAGTTCTTCAACAATATCAAGCCAAACGAGTTTTGGACAATCAGCAAGAATACACGCAAAGCGCTCAATTTTTTACAAAATTAACCCAGGCTCCAGAATTTAAATTACTTTGGCATTTTGCTTATAACAATCCGCAATATTTAGCAGATATGCAATGCATTATGAATGCGATCTATGAGGATCCATTAAGGGTCTTGGAAACTTTATCTCCCCACAATAACTACGATAATTCAGACCTAGGGGATGCCTGTGGGAACATCAAAGAGAATGAATTAGGTAAAGCGATATTACATCGATTAGAAGACTTTCTATTTAAGCATCAAAAGCCTGTTGAACTAAGCCCATCAGCTCTTAGACAAGCGTATGAGCGATTTAATCAAGCCCTAAGCCGTTATAAAAAATCAGATGCTGTTATTGATATTGCACGAAAGCTGCAAAGTGATCTTTTCTTATCATCTGCTATGGTTGATAACGAAGACAAGGTTAGATGGCTTAACAGAACTGCTGACTTTTTAAATGATCCAATGAAGAAGATTGATTCTTATTCGGAAGAAGCAGGAATCGCGATTCTTTCTTATAATCCTTGGATAAGTCAATTAGGCAAAGGGATGCAATATTTTGCCGCAGCGGTTTTTATTCTCACTCTCCTTATCGGTATCATCAGCACTAGCACCGTCATTTATCCAATAATTATTTGTGCAGCTGTTGGTTCTCTGGCGCTTATGGGTGTTGGATATTTAATAAAACAGAGTTCATTGGACACTGATGTGAAAGATGATTCACTAGAACTAGTCTCTGAAGTTATGGAGGGTCATGGTCTAACCCATCCCACTTCATTAAGCTTTTCAACCTAAGACTTGCTCTTTTACTTCTAAGCAGTAAATCTTTGCTTATTAATTTAGAACTAATTGCTTTTTATTATTCCTTTATTACTTATTTTCATCCTCTTATGCCAGGGAAAACCTAAGTCTTCGCAGAAGCCTAGACTGAGGCTTTGCACCGAAAAAAACAGAGTGCTATACTCCGCTGGTTTTCGTTTTTTGATGTGAGTTCAATGCGCGTTGGTCATTAGCTCATCATCATTAAATCTACCAAAAAGCTACCCTAATGTTTTTCTTGTAAGGACGATTTTAACAGTGAACCAAAAAAGACCAATTAATCTCGATTTGGCAACGATGAAGTTTCCACCTATGGCAATTGCCTCGATTTTACATCGTATCTCTGGGCTTATCATGTTTTTGGGGTTACCCCTTATTCTCTATTTTCTGAGCAGGTCGCTAGCAAGTGGAGGCTCGTTTGAACTCTTGCATCAATCCCTTGCAGGTCCATTACATAAAGTATTTTTGTGGGTTTTTTCTGCCGCTCTGATTTACCATCTTTTAGCTGGTATAAGGCATATGATTATGGACTTAGGCTATGGCGAGAGTTTAAGTGCAGGTCGACGTAGCGCAGTCTTCGTGATTGGTCTAGCTGTGATTCTGACAATTTTTCTAGGAATTTGGATATGGTAACCGATGTCACAAGTTTAACGGGTAACGGTTTAAAAGACTGGTTACTTCAGCGAGTTACGGCGGTCTATTTTGCTGCTTATTCGGTGTTTGTACTGGCCTATTTATTAGCACATCCGCATTTGAATTTTGACCAATGGCATCTTTTGTTTCAGGGTTCTTTGTTTAAGGTTGCCTCTGCAATTGCTTTGCTTGCTCTTAGTTTGCACGCCTGGATTGGTGTTTGGACTGTGACTACTGATTATATGAAATGCACGGCATTAAGACTATCTGTTCAGATGTTGGTAATTTTATGGCTGCTGGTTCAGTTTCTTTGGGGCTTAATGATAGTGTGGGGACAATGAGTATGGCAATTGCACGTAACAAATTCGATGCAGTGATTATCGGTGCTGGTGGTGCGGGAATGCGAGCTGCTTTGCAGTTGGCCAACTCAGGTTTAAAAGTTGCACTGCTGTCAAAGGTTTTCCCTACCCGTTCTCATACAGTATCCGCTCAGGGAGGCATTACGGCGGCACTAGGCAATGCCGATGTCGATGATTGGCGTTGGCATATGTACGATACGGTCAAAGGAGCTGATTATATTGGCGACCAGGATTGTATTGAATACATGTGCAAAACAGGTCCAGAAGCAGTCTATGAACTTGAACACATGGGTTTACCTTTTTCGCGTATGGATAATGGCAAGATTTATCAGCGCCAATTTGGTGGCCAATCAAAAAATTTTGGTGGAGAACAGGCAGCTCGGACTTGTGCTGCAGCAGATAGAACAGGTCATGCGCTCTTGCATACTCTCTATCAGCAAAATCTAAAAGCCAAAACACATATTTTTAGCGAATGGTATGCCCTAGATTTTGTCAAAGATATGCACGGTAGGATTGCAGGTGTTACGGCAATGTGTATCGAAACAGGCGAGCTAGTATTTTATCAAACGCGTGTTTGTATCATGGCAACTGGTGGAGCTGGTCGAATATACCAATCCACTACCAATGCACTTATCAATACCGGGGATGGTTTTGGTATGGCCTTACGAGCTGGCGTTCCTTTACAAGACATGGAAATGTGGCAATTCCATCCTACAGGTATTGCTGGTGCTGGTACTTTGGTTACTGAAGGTTGTCGAGGTGAAGGCGGTTATCTTATTAATAAAGATGGCGAGCGGTTTATGGAGCGCTATGCCCCACGCGTAAAAGATTTAGCCTCTCGTGATGTAGTCGCTCGTTCAATGGCTTTAGAACTTCGTGCGGGTAAAGGTTTTGATCCCCAAGGAGTCGATTACGTCAAATTAAAACTTGACCATTTAGGTGCTGACCTGATTAATTCCCGTTTGCCAGGTATTCGTGAATTATCAATAAAATTCGCAGGCGTGGATCCGATTGTAGAGCCAATTCCAGTAGTGCCAACCTGCCATTACAGCATGGGCGGAATTCCTACCAATATGTATGGGCAGGTAGTGTCAGGCAAGAAGGGGCAAGATCTCATCGAGGGACTTTATGCTGTAGGTGAATGCGCTTGTGTCTCTGTACATGGCGCTAATCGCTTAGGCGGTAATTCACTGCTCGACTTGGTAGTCTTTGGCCGTGCAGCGGGATTGCATGTAGAAGAACTCTGGCAGTCTAATCAACTTCCGGAAATGCTCTACATTTCTGATGACGACATAGCTGCATCGTTGGCGCGTTACAATCGCTGGGAAGATTCTAAAGAGGGTGAAAACCCGGCTCTCATTCGTGATGAAATGCAAAGAGTGATGCAAGAGGATTTTGGTGTCTTTCGTACTGGTGAGGTGATGGAATCAGGTTTGCATCGTTTAGAAGCCTTACGTCAGCGTTTGGCTAATGCCTATCTCAGTGATAAGTCACATGTTTTTAACACGGCTCGAGTTGAGGCTATGGAATTGGATAATTTGATGGCAACTGCATGTGCAACGGCTCACTCAGCCCTTGCTCGCACGGAAAGTCGTGGAGCACATAGCCGTGAAGATTATCCCGAACGTGATGATGTGAATTGGATTAAACACACACTCTACCTGGAAGAAGGTGATAACATAGGATTCAGACCTGTGAATACATCGCCTAAATATGTTGCTCCATTTGAGCCAAAAGAACGCGTATACTAAAGAGGATTTGCCGTGGCTGCTATGAGAAAATTGAGCTTGTCTATTTATCGATATAATCCAGAGATAGATTCTAAGCCTTATATGCAAGATTATGAGCTAGAAATTGCCGCTAAAAGCGATCCGATGCTACTGACCCTTCTTGAACGTTTAAAGGCTGAGCAGGATTCATCAATCACATACAGACGCTCTTGTCGTGAAGGCGTATGTGGTTCAGATGGTATGAATATCAATGGAACCAACGGGCTGGCTTGTATCACCCAGCTTACCCAATTGAAAACTGATAAAATTGTGCTTCGTCCCCTACCTGGTTTTCCGGTAATCCGTGATTTGGCTGTTGACCTAAGCCAATTTTATCACCAGTACGAACGCATTGAGCCCTATTTACAAAATGATACGGTAGCACCTGCCAGGGAACGTTTGCAATCACCTGAAGAGCGAGCCCAACTTGATGGCTTGTATGAATGTATTTTATGTGCATGTTGCACAAGTTCCTGTCCTTCATTTTGGTGGAATCCCGAAAAATTTGTCGGTCCAGCAGGTCTATTGCAAGCCCAAAGATTCTTGGCTGATAGCCGTGATACTGCCACAATGCATCGTTTGGATAAACTACAAGATCCCTTCTCTGTATTTCGCTGCCGTACAATTATGAATTGTACGAGTGTTTGCCCAAAAGGACTTAATCCAACCTTAGCGATTGCAAATATACGTAAACAAATGTTGAATGTTGAAACTTGATTTTAAGTATAAATGATATTCACGTATAAGGAATGAAAGCCGGCTTACTCGAGAACGTAGCCTGGATTCCAGGCTACCGTTCTGCAATACCATAGAAAATGGATGAAATTTAGGCATAAATACCTTAAAATCCGTCAGTAGAAAAAACTAGGTGATAATTTTTTTAGCGTGATTCCCTCAAGATTGGCCAAAATGGCTTACCCGCTGTGGGTTAATCTGCGATGAGGACCTTTGGAGAGAATAATGAGCAGTACTGATCTGCAAAAACAATGGGCATCTTCCTATTTGTCAGGTGGAAGCATGGCTTACGTCGATTCCTTATATGAGGACTTCTTAGCTGACCCTAACTCGGTTCCTGATGATTGGCGTAAAGCGTTTTGCGCTTTACCTTCAGTAAATGGTGAGCTCAAAGAGGTATCACATCGTGATATTCGTGATTATTTCCTGAAAAATGCAGATAAAAAGAACGCTCAAGTTGTCAGCTCAGAAGATAGTAAACAATATCAGATTGCTAACTTGATAAATGCCTACAGAGCTCTTGGCCATCATGCTGCCAAGCTCGATCCTTTAGACATGGCTAAACGAGTCCATGTTCCCAATCTTGAATTGGCTTATCACCATTTATCAGATGCCGATATGGATCGGACCTTTTTTGCTGGTAAATATTTTAATGGCGCACAGATGCCTCTGCGCGAAATCCTGCAGGCGCTGCAAAATACCTATTGTGGCAGCATAGGGATTGAGTACATGCACATTTCCGATAACACTGAAACGGAATGGTTACAGCAAAAAATGGAATCTGCACGTGGGCGACCAACCTTTGATCCAAAGAAGAAACGTGAAATTTTAAAAGATCTTATTGCAGCAGATGGCCTTGAACGTTATCTAGGTACACGCTATGTAGGTCAAAAACGTTTTTCTTTAGAGGGCGGTGATGCTTTTATCCCCATGCTGAAAGAAATTATCAATAAAGCTGGAGATGCCGGCGTAAAAGAAATCGTGATTGGTATGGCACATCGCGGCCGATTAAATGTATTAGTTAATGTCTTAGGCAAAGAGCCGGATCAATTATTCCAAGAATTTGAAGGCAAAATAAAATCCGAGCGTACTGGTGATGTTAAATACCACCTTGGCTTTTCTTCTGATTTACGCACTGATAACGGCGCCATTGTGCATTTAGCTTTGGCCTTTAATCCTTCTCACTTAGAAATAATTGGCCCTGTAGTTGAAGGTTCTGCTCGCTCTCGATTAGGACGTCAACATGACTTAGAAAAAAAATCGAAGGTAGTTCCTGTCGTTATCCATGGTGATGCAGCCTTTGCTGGCCAGGGCGTTGTGATGGAAACTTTTAATTTATCTCAGGCACGTGGTTATTGCACCGGTGGGACAATTCATATTGTGATTAATAACCAGATAGGCTTTACAACTTCTAATCCGCTTGATGCTCGCTCAACACTTTATTGCACTGACGTGGCAAAGATGGTGCAAGCACCGGTTCTACATGTTAATGGCGATGATCCAGAAGCTGTGGTTTTTGCGACAGAGATTGCCTTTGATTTTAGAATGAGATTCAAGCGCGACATCGTTCTTGATTTAGTGTGCTACCGCCGCCACGGTCATAATGAGGCTGACGAACCCGCTGTAACGCAACCAGCGATGTACCATAAGATCAAAACAATGCCGACACTGTGTGAAATGTATGCTAAGCAATTAGTCGCAAGCCACATTATCAAGAAAGATGAAGTTGAGGAATTTATTGCTACTTATCGTGAGCGATTAGACAAGGGACAAGCCGTAGTTGATGTAGTTCATGGTGATTATGAAGGTAAAATTTCTGAAGATTGGGCACCCTATATTAATGCGAAATGGACCGATAAGGTGGATACGAATATATCCCAAAACACGCTTAAGAACCTTGCTAAAAAATTGAGTGCTTTGCCTGAAGGGTTTCAATTGCATCCAGTGGTTAAACGAGTACTTGCAGACCGTGAAAAAATGACAACGGGCGAATTGCCAATCAATTGGGGTTATGCAGAAACTATGGCTTATGCAAGCCTGCTTAATGACGGCTATGGCGTTCGCTTATCAGGCCAGGACTCTGGACGAGGAACCTTTGCTCATCGTCATGCGGTTTTACATGAATTGCAAACAGCAAAGACTTATGTGCCGCTTGAAAAGACTGCTTCTAATCTTGATAAACCCTTTGTTGTCATTGATTCAGTCCTCTCCGAAGAAGCAGTGTTAGCTTTTGAGTATGGTTACGCATCATCTGAACCTACTACTTTAGTACTATGGGAAGCGCAATTCGGTGATTTTTTCAATGGTGCCCAAGTTGTTGTTGACCAGTTTATTAGTTCTGGTGAGCAAAAATGGGGGCGCCTCTGCGGCTTAGTGATGCTGTTGCCCCACGGCTATGAAGGGCAAGGCCCGGAGCATTCTTCTGCTCGTTTAGAACGGTTTATGCAGCTTTGCGCTCAGCATAACATACAGGTATGCACGCCAACGACCCCAGCTCAAATGTTCCATTTATTGCGTCGTCAGATGATTCGCAAATTCCGCAAGCCGCTTATTGTAATGACGCCAAAGAGTTTATTGCGCCATAAATTAGCTGTTTCTGCCGTAGAAGATTTAACCAAGGGCGAGTTTCAAACTGTCATTCCAGAAGTTGATGCTATAGAACCCGCCAAAGTGACAAGAGTAGTGTTATGCTGCGGCAAAGTTTACTATGATCTTTTGCAAAAGCGACGTGATGATAATTTAAAGAATGTGGCCCTTGTTCGTGTAGAACAACTTTATCCGTTCCCGAAAAAGAAATTAACCCAAGAACTTGAAAAATACCCAAGTGCAAAAACAATTATATGGTGCCAAGAAGAACCGCAAAACCAAGGCGTTTGGTTTTCCTCGCAACATAATATTTTGGATTGCTTAAGTGATAGTCAAACCTTAAGCTATGCGGGTAGAGGGTTTGCTGCAGCTCCTGCCGTTGGAAGCCCAATACTCCACGCAGAGCAACAACAAGCCTTGGTTCAGCAGGCTTTATTGGATTAACTAAATTGAATTTAACGAAGAAGGTATAACTATGTCTATTGAAGTTAAAGTACCTGCCTTACCTGAGTCGGTAGCAGATGCTACGGTGGCCAGCTGGCACAAAAAAGTGGGTGATAAGGTTAGACGAGACGAAAATATCTTGGATTTGGAAACCGATAAAGTTGTTTTGGAAGTCCCGGCTCCTGCTGATGGCATCCTCAAGGAAATACTGTTTAAAGAGGGTGATACAGTTCAGTCTGGCCAGTTACTTGCTCGTATAGAAGAAGGTGCTGCTGCTACACCTGCTAAAGCAGAACAACAAGAAAAGTCAGAAACAAAAGCGCTTGTAGGTGAAGAAAAGTCAACAAGTCCTGCGGTTAGACGCATGCTCGCAGAAAATGATCTGCAAGTGGGTGAAATTTCAGGCTCAGGTAAAGATGGACGAATTACCAAAGAAGATGTGCACTCCTTCATTGCAGCAAATCGAGTTAAATCCGCAAAACCCGCTTCTTCACCACAGCAAGCCGCACCAGCAGCAATGGGTGCTCGTGAAGAGCGTATAGTTCCCATGTCAAGGTTACGAATAAAAATTGCTGAGCGTCTGGTACAAGCCCAACATAATGCTGCAATGCTGACCACCTTCAACGAAGTTAATCTGAAAGCGGTTATGGATTTGCGTGCTCAGTATAAAGATAACTTTGAGAAAAAACATGGCGTCAGACTAGGTTTCATGTCTTTTTTCACCAAAGCAGTAGTTGAAGCACTGAAACGTTTCCCTGCCGTCAATGCCTCTATAGAGGGCCACAATATCATCTACCACGGCTATTACGATATTGGGATTGCGGTATCCACCGAGAGAGGCTTAGTTGTTCCTGTGCTTAGAAATGCTGATCAACTGTCGATGGCAGAGATTGAAAAATCAATTAATGAGGCAGCAACTCGTGCACGCGAGGGCAAATTGTCAATGGAAGAAATGCAAGGTGGAACCTTTACTATCACCAATGGCGGTGTCTTTGGTTCTTTATTAGCAACGCCCATTATCAACCCACCGCAAACAGGTATTTTGGGTATGCATAAAATCGAGGACAGACCCGTTGTTGAAAAAGGAGAAATCGTTATTCGTCCGATGATGTATGTGGCGCTGTCTTATGACCATCGGCTGATTGATGGCAAAGAATCTGTTCAATTTTTAGTTAACGTAAAAGAGTTGCTGGAAGATCCGGCACGTTTATTACTTAATATTTAATAGGTCGATTAAGTTCTCATTAGAGAATTGTCGGGCCAGGGGCCCGACCTACATTTTATTTGATGAACAGAACTATAAATTCGTGTAGGTAGGCCCCCTGGCCCAACAATTCTCTCAAGATGGACTAGGCTTCAGCAAGAAATACTAGTTTAATTTACCGCAAGGCAGCTTTTCTAGCTTTGCTTTTTATAGGTGCTAAAAATGAATTTACACGAATACCAAGCTAAGCTCTTATTTGCT
Organism: Tatlockia sp.; assembly: GCA_013697645.1. Lineage (GTDB taxonomy): Bacteria > Pseudomonadota > Gammaproteobacteria > Legionellales > Legionellaceae > Tatlockia. The sequence continues at coordinate 13,270 of JACCWL010000319.1, forward strand.
AGCTATGGCCTGCCTGTTCCAAATGGTCAAATAGCTCAGAGCGTAGAGGATGCTCTGCAAGTTGCTTCTCAATTATCTACTCCAAAATGGGTAGTAAAAGCCCAGGTTCATGCCGGCGGACGTGGTAAAGCGGGTGGTGTTAAACTTGTTTCAACTAAGGACGAGTTAGCAGCTGCCGCCAAAGCTTTATTAGGCACACGCTTAGTCACCTACCAAACAGACGCCAAAGGACAACCAGTTAATACGCTTTTAATAGAAGAAATTTGTGATATAGGTCGCGAATTATACCTTGGAGCTGTTGTTGACCGCGCAACTCGCCGTGTGATTATCATGGCTTCTACTGAAGGTGGTGTTGAGATTGAAAAAGTAGCTCATGAAACACCTGAGAAAATTTTCAAAGTCATTGTTGATCCCCTGGTTGGTATCATGCCTTTTCAGTGTCGCGAAGTGGGTTTTCAGTTGAATTTAGATGAAGGTCAAATCAAACAATTTACTCATCTCATGATGACCCTAGGTAAAGTGTTTGTAGAATGTGATCTAAGCTTGCTTGAAATCAATCCTCTTGTCGTAACCAAAAGTGGTCAACTGCTTTGCTTAGATGGCAAGGTTACGCTTGATGGCAATGCCCTCTTTAGACACCCCAAACTAAAAGCAATGCGTGATGTCTCTCAAGAAGATGAACGTGAAAACCGTGCTACTGATTGGGAGCTCAATTATATTCCACTAGATGGCTCAATCGGTTGTATGGTGAATGGCGCGGGCTTAGCAATGGCAACGATGGACGTCATTAAGTTACACGGTGGTGAGCCTGCTAACTTCCTAGATGTGGGTGGCGGTGCGACAAAAGAGCGTGTTTCTGAAGCTTTTAAAATTATTCTTTCTGATGAGAATGTCAAAGGCATCTTAGTCAATATTTTTGGTGGCATCGTTCGCTGCGATTTAATTGCTGATGGAATTCTTGCTGCAGTGAAAGAAGTGGATATAAAAGTGCCTGTCGTTGTGCGTCTTGAAGGTAATAATGCAAAACTAGGTGCTGATATTTTAAATAAAAGTGACTTAAACATAATCGCTGCTGATAGTTTGACTGATGCTGCAAAAAAAATCGTCGCGGCCGTCGCTTAAGTTAAGCGCGGATCTAAAATTATATAGAGGTTAGCAATGAGCGTATTAGTTAATAAACAAACAAGAGTTATTTGCCAAGGTTTTACTGGCAAGCAAGGTACCTTACATTCTGAGCAAGCAATTGAGTATGGAACACAGATGGTTGGTGGAGTCACTCCTGGAAAGGGCGGCCAGCAACACTTAAATTTGCCCGTATTTAATACAGTTCGCGAAGCGGTAGAAGCCACAGGGGCTGATGCGACTGTTATTTATGTTCCCGCACCTTTTTGCAAAGATTCTATTCTTGAAGCAGCTGATGCAGGGATAAAATTGATTGTTTGTATCACAGAAGGTGTTCCCGTTCTCGATATGTTGCAAGTCAAAATTTATCTTGAAAATAACACCCAAGCGCGTCTGATTGGACCCAATTGCCCTGGGATTATAACGCCTGGCCAATGCAAAATTGGTATCATGCCTGGTTCAATTCATTTACCTGGTAAGGTTGGTATTGTTTCTCGTTCCGGTACTCTTACCTATGAAGCGGTTAAACAAACGACTGATAAAGGTTTTGGCCAAAGTACTTGCATAGGAATCGGCGGCGACCCAATTCCCGGAATGAGCTTTATTGATTGTTTGGAATTGTTTGAGAAAGATGAGCAGACCCAAGCAATCGTCATGGTAGGTGAAATCGGTGGTTCGGCGGAAGAGGAAGCAGCAGAGTACATTAAATCAAATATTTCTAAACCGGTTGTTTCCTACATTGCAGGAGTAACAGCTCCAGCAGGTAAGCGAATGGGTCATGCAGGTGCTATCATTTCTGGTGGTAAAGGAACAGCCGCTGAGAAATTCAGAGCCCTTGAAGCCGCTGGCGTTAGAACCGTTCGTTCACCAGCTGACATAGGCGATGCACTAGCAGAAATTACTGGTTGGTAAATAAGTGCTAGGCCGGGGAGCCACTGCGATTTAAGTAAGCCTGCCTAGATTCCGCGGCTTGTCCGCGGAATCTAAGTTTACTGAACTGGAATTAGAATTTTGGTGTTATTGCATTATGAATACTATCTAAGTCAGCAATAACTCGTTCTTGCTCTGTTTGTTTCTTTTGTGTAGCTTCCTGGCTAATTACTTTGTTTTTTTGAAAATTGTTATAAGCATCTATTAACTTTGAGGTTATTTCTCGACCAGCATTGTATTCATCAGGTGAATTTTTGAAAAAGGTTAGAAGTGCAAATTTTTGTCCATCAATTTTACGATATTTATTCTGAGAATCATTAGGAAGCTCTCGAATTTTTGGGTGTTGACTAGGATTCCTGATATAAGATTCTAGGTTTTTACTCTCATCTGAATTTGGCTCGTAATTGTTTAGAGGCTTCTCTACGCATTCAGCAAAGTCTTTCTCGTCCAAATTAATTAATTTATTACAGAGCTCGATGCTCTCATCCTTTCTAAAGTAGTCTTTGGCGACATGCCATAAGGTTAAGATTGGCACCACAATCGGTGAAACAAGGAGGTTAACTAGGGCCAGAGCGCCCGTGCTAAGCACATTAAGAACAGGCAATATTATATAGCAAGATATAGAAAATACAGGCCACAATATCAAAAGGGCAATTGCAAGTTGAGGAGTTTCAAATGCCATTCGTACTAGGCTAGATTTCTTATAAGCCTTTGCTAAATCGAAGGCCCACCAACTGTTTTTGCCCGTTAAAATCGATGCTGATCGTTTTAAAGCATCAATGCACTTCTCTTTAAATATGCCCACTGTAATCTCTCCTAATAGTGAATCAGTCTTTATTATACTTTTGTTGCCTTAAGCCCATATTAAGTCCTTTACTAAAGTTGATACTTAAATATCAATTTTTAAAACTAGTAAAGGTAGGGTTTGCGACTAAATTAGCGCACAACCCTACAGGCTTTTTAGGATTGTCCTCTAAACCTATTTTGTTATAGGTTAGGGGAGCATTCGTTCGATTCATCGCCATCTTGATTAATTGCAAGGCCTATTTCAGCCGAGCTTGGCTTAATGGGTAATGATTGTTTATCTTTACCTTCTTGATTAATTGCAAGTAGGTTAAATTCAATGTTTGCCAAATTGGTCATAATGTCTAGTAAAAATTGTTCATCTTTATTAGGTAGGGAAGACAGGATAGAAGAAGCCATTTCATATTTAATCTGAGCATAATCAAGCATGCCTAGATGAAGATAGGTTTCAGCAAGCTTCAGATAGCACTTGAGGGTTTCTTCTGAAATCAAGCCCTTTTGCGCTACGAAATATTGATGTGCCTCTTCAAAAAAATCACATGCTTTAATATAATTTTGATGATTATATTGGGTAATGCCAGCTTTATAAAATTGTTCGGGATCTACTTTAAAAAACTCAGTCTTAGATATTGGTTGTTTTGTTTGTTGCGGCTCTAAACAAGGGTTGTTTTTTCGGTTGCGGGATTTTTTTGAAATTTCAATTTTAGCGTACGTCATAATAAACTCGTAGTTTTAATCAATTATTTCCTATAAATTGCTCCTATCTTAAATTGCAGCGCTTGCATGGGCAAAAGCTAATTTTTTATAATTATTGGGCGTATATTATACAGCATGTTTTTTAAAAATCAATAAGGCATTGCTGTTTTAATAGTTACAATCAAGCTAAACTGTGTTAAACTTGTGCAATTGTAAGTATTTACAGAATTAAAGTAGTGTAAAAGGCGAATTGACAACTCAAGTTAAACGAATTAAGACAAGGCTGTGAAATGTTAGATGTACGTGGTATTGGTATGCAGTTTGGCCCCAAATCATTATTCCAAGATGTTGACCTCATTTTATTACCCACTCAGCGTTATGGTGTAGTTGGGGCAAATGGGACTGGAAAATCTACCTTTTTGAAAATTTTAGCGGGCGAAGAACAGGCATCTCATGGCTCTGTTGAAAAAGCCAAAAATCTTAAAATTGGAATTTTAAAACAAGACCATTTTCGCTATGAGCAAGATAGGCTTATTGATGTAGTGATTCGCGGAAATGCTACTTTATGGGATGCACTGCAAGAAAAAGATGCCTTGTATTCGAAAGAGGAATTTACCGAGCAAGACGGCTATCGGCTCAGTGAGCTTGAAGAAATAGTGATGTGTCAGGGTGGTTACGAAGCGGAGTCTACCGCAAAGAATCTCTTGCTTGGCTTAGGAATTGCAGAAAAATTTCATTACGGTCCACTCAGTGCTTTATCTGGCGGCTATAAATTGCGCGTATTGTTAGCGCAAGTGCTCTATCAACAACCCGATATAATGCTTCTTGATGAACCGACCAACCATTTGGATATTTTATCGATAGCCTGGCTTGAGGAATTTTTGAAAACATCCTTCAAAGGATTACTGATTTTTATTTCCCATGATCGCAGTTTTTTGAATAACGTTTCGACTAATATTCTCGACATTGATTACGACACCGTCCTTGATTACCCAGGAAATTACGATAAATTCTGTTTCACCAAAGAAGAGCGCTTACGTCTGAAACAAAGCGAATTAAAAAACCAGGAAAAAAGAATTGATGCCCTACAAGGTTTTGTCGATCGCTTTGGAGCGAAAGCAAGCAAGGCTACTCAAGCAGCATCTCGCCAAAAAATGATTGATCGTATTCAATTAGTTGAAATAAAAGACTCTAATATTTTTAAACCTTATTTTAATTTCCACCAGAAAAAACCCTCTGGAAAATCGGTCGTTAAAGTAGATAATCTTCATAAAAAATTTGATGAGAAAATCTTACTGAAAGAAGTATCGTTTACCCTTCATCGCGCTGATAAATGTGCCATCATCGGACCTAATGGAATAGGTAAATCGACCTTATTGAAAATTCTATTAAAGGAACTTCATTCCGATCAGGGTGATTTTGAATGGTCTGATACCGTAAGCGTTGGTTATTTTGCCCAAGACTACCGTACTCAATTAGTGCCTGAGCAAACTGTAATGCAATGGATGGAAGATAATATAGCCGCACCTTCACAAGAAATTAGGAAGGTATTAGGGCAGGTTTTGTTTCGTGGATCAGATGTTGACAAAAAAATTGCTATGTTAAGCGGTGGAGAGTCAGCAAGACTTATCATGGCTAAATTAATCTTAGAAAAGCATAACGTATTAATTTTTGACGAGCCAACCAACCATTTAGATCTTGAATCAATTGATGCGCTGATTGAAGCGATTCAAGCCTTTCAAGGTGCAGTATTATTTGTAAGTCATAATCGCTATTTTATCGATTTAATTTCAACGCGAGTTTTGGTTCTAACTGAGCAATATGGCGTGCAGAATTACCTTGGTAATTATAATGATTATTTAGATCAATTTGGCAAAGATTATTTAGAGAC
>JACCWL010000320.1 GCA_013697645.1 Tatlockia sp.
CCCTACAAAGGCGTTTTGTACCGTTAGACTGAAACAGATTTTGAAGAGCCCCGTGCGGGAAACTCGCATGCGGGGATCTGTGAGGGTTCTATCCTTCGCTTTAGCGAGGGATAGTTCTACTCAATAATAGGAGCATTGTTATGGCACATTTATCAAAACACGCAAAAGATGTCGAGCGCTTGGAGGCTAGAATAAGCTCTGCAAAAAAGTCAGTTTTAAAAAAAGCAGCTACTCTTTCGGGTATTAGCCTTACTGATTTTGTAGTTAACTCAGCTTATGAAGCTGCCAAACGAGTAGTGAAAGAATATGAACAACTTAATTTAACTGAAGTGGATAGGCAGATCTTCGTTCAGGCTCTGTTAAATCCACCAAACCCAAGTGAAAATCTAATTAAAGCTGCTAAACGTTACAAAAGGGATGTTGAATCTAAATGATAGAAGTGGAAGAAAAGTATGTAATTGAGCAATTAGATAATCATGTCAGGGCAGGGTTTTCATGTAGTGTAGCTGAATTAGATCGTTATCTTCAGACTCAAGCAAGTCAAGATATAAAAAAAATATGTCTGTTACTTATGTTCTAACGGAGAAAGGTAACGGCAATATTTTAGGTTATTACTCTCTTTCGACAATTGGAATATTACCAGGAGAGTTGCCTGATGACGTGATCAAGAAATTGCCAAAGTATCCCATGTTGCCTGGAGTATTATTAGGAAGATTGGCCGTAGATGAAAGATATAAAGGAAATGGTTTAGGGAGCTTGTTATTGCTCGATGCTCTGAGGCGAAGCATAGCGGTGAGTAAACAAATAGGAATTGTTGCTGTTATCGTAGAGGCCAAAAATGAAGCGGCCATTAAATTTTATATTCATTTTGGGTTTCTAACATTTCCCGAAAATAAGTTTAGATTATTCATACCTTTAAATACCTTAAAAAAGCTAAATTTGGAATCATAAAGAATTGACATGAAAGCAAGAAATTTTATCGGCCAAATGATGATAATGCCGTTTTAACTCGCGCAGCTAATAAAATAGAAATTTTAGTCTATTACAAGCAACAAAATTCTGAATTTATTCGACATGAAACCCTTGATCGCGCTGCGCTGTCTCGAAGCCACCCTGTCTTATTTGTTGGTGTCCTAGCTTTGGGATCAATCGAGATCAAGAGCTGAGAAACTCGATTCGTGCTCTAAAAGATTTGTCTTAAAGCAAATATCATCAGTTCGGCCCATGTAGCCTCCGAGATTATTTTTACCCACCACACGATGGCAGGGAACAAACAGAGCTAGGGGATTTGTTTTACAAGCTTGCCCAATTGCTCGAGGGCTGGATTGTAAGGTTTTGGCAAGGTCACCATAAGTAACAGTTCGACCAACCGGGATAACTAGCAATGCATTCCACACGCGTTGTTGATAGGCAGTGCCATGCGATTTTAAAGGTAACTGAAAACGATGATGGGGATTACGAAAATAACTATCTAATTCCTGCTCAATAAGGGCTGTTAGATGCGTGTTTTCTTTGTTCTCAACAGGGGTTTGGGTGAACTTAGCGCGATAGATATAATGCTCGTCGAACTGGATTTCAAGCCAGCCCGCTGAAGTTTTAAAGGAGCGAACGACGAGCATTTTAGCAATTAACTTTCTTTTTTCTCGCCTAATTTTTCTTTAATACGTGCAGCACGCCCTGCTAGATCACGTAGGTAATATAATTTAGCGCGACGTACGTCACCTCGACGTTTAACAGTTATAGAGTCAACGACAGGACTGTAAGTTTGGAATACACGTTCAACACCAACGCCATGAGAAATTTTGCGTACTGTAAAAGCAGAGTTTAAGCCACGGTTACGTTTAGCAATGACAACACCCTCAAAAGCCTGCAAACGCTCACGCGCACCTTCCTTCACTTTTACTTGCACTAAAACAGTATCGCCTGAATTAAATTCAGGAATTTCTTTACCTTTCATCTGTTCAGCGTTTAACTCATCGATAATCTTGCTCATGGTCACTCCTCAAATTGGCATTCCTTCAGGAATCCCCCTGTTCGCATTTAAACTCGACAAGCAATTGCTTGTCAGTCTCACTTAACTCTATTTTTTCTAGTAAATCTGGCCGCTTAAGCCAGGTTTTACCTAGCATCTGCTTTCGACGCCAGCGTTCAATATCTCGGTGATTTCCACCTAATAAGACTTCGGGCACTGTCATGCCATCAACTGTTGCAGGTCTAGTGTAATGAGGACAGTCTAGCAATCCATTCATAAAGGAATCTTGCTCGGCTGAACCCAGATGCCCAAGACTGCCAGGCAACAGGCGAATAATCGCATCAATAAAAACCATGGCTGCCAATTCACCGCCACTTAAAACAAAATCACCCAGCGACCATTCTTCATCCACATGTTGACCAATAATACGCTCATCGATTCCCTCGTATCGTCCGGCTATAAAAAGCAAGGCTTCTTTATTAGCTGCGGCTTGGTTTAGATCAATCTGGCGAATCACTTTACCTTGCGGACTAAGATAAATAGTCTTGCATGGAACTGGCATTTGAGACCTTGCATGGGTGATTGCCGCCTGCAAGGGTTCATACATCATTACCATTCCTGGCCCACCGCCATAAGGTTTATCGTCAACTTGGCGATATGCTCTGTGCGCCCAATCACGGGGGTTCCAATAGTCAACCTTGGCCAAATTCTGTTCGATTGCGCGGCCAACTACACCATAGCTCAAGCTCGCAAACATTTCGGGCATTAGGCTTATTACGCCGAGATGTAACATGCCTTAAAAATCCATATCCCAGTCAACGCTGATGAGGCTTTGGCTGAGATCGACATCAATAACATACTTGCCAGGTAGATAAGGAATCAAATGACGTTTATCTCCTTCTACAACCAAAACATCATTAGTCCCAGTCGGCATAATTTCAACAACCCTGCCAAAATTTTGACCTTGCTGATTAATCACTTGCATACCAATAAGCTGATCCCAATAGTAATCACCTTTTTCTAAGGCAGGGAGTTGAGCACGACTGATGGCTATTTCAACGTTAGCTAGAATGGCAACCTGTTCACGTTCAGGGTAGCCCTCAATTTGAGCAAGAATCGATTTATTATTGGTTTCGATATGCAAGATCTTCAAGGGCTGCCATTGCCTATTTATATAGGCATGCCAATCAGCATAACTCAGTATGTTGTCACGTGGTTCGGTAAAGGAATGAATGGTAATAAAACCTTTAATGCCATGAGCTCGGCCAAATCGGCCGACAACAACCCAGTCAGTACTATTATCCACGTTATTCAGCAGCTTTTTTCTCAAATTCTTTAACTAAAGCCCTAACACGATCAGATAACTGTGCACCGATGTTTTTCCAGTGAGCCAATTTATCCATTTCTAAGTGTAAGCGCACTTCCTGACCACGTGCGACGGGGTTAAAATAACCAATTCGCTCGATGTAGCCACCGTCGCGACGTTTGCGACTATCAGTTACAACCATATTGTAAAACGGGCGCTTCTTTGCGCCAGCTCGTGATAAACGTATAACGACCATTATTTTCCTCTAGTTTAAGAGCAGTTACGTAAAAATGCCGTGTATTGTACGAAAATTAACTCGACATTGGAAGTGAAATTTAAATATTCCTGAGTATTCTAGTCCCGATCATCCGGAATTATTCCCTTTAACCCCGTCATTCCACCAAGACCACGCATCATTTGCTTCATTCCGCCTGGCTTGGTGAACTTTTTCATCATTTTTTGCATTTGCTCATATTGTTTCAATAAACGATTCACATCTTGAATTTGGGTACCAGAACCAAGTGCTATACGCTTTTTACGAGAGCCCACAATCAGCTTAGGTATGCGACGCTCTTTCCTTGTCATTGAGTTAATGATAGCGATAGTTCTTGCCATTGTTTTATCATTAACCTGTCCCATTGCTTGCTGAGGTAGTTGGTTCATACCGGGAAGCTTGCTCATCATGCTGTTGATGCCACCCATTTGATTCATTTGTTCCAATTGATGTTTAAAATCCTCTAAATCAAAGCCTTTTCCTTTTTTAAGTTTTTTTGCCAACTTTTCAGAGGCTGCTTTGTCAGCTTTACGCTCAACCTCTTCAATTAGTGTGAGAATGTCACCCATGCCTAAGATACGAGAAGCAATTCGTTCAGGATGGAAGGGCTCCAAAGCATCAATTTTTTCACCAGAGCCTAAGAATTTAATGGGCTGACCAGTAATCTGGCGAACCGAAAGAGCAGCACCTCCACGGGCGTCACCATCCGTTTTTGTTAAAATAACACCGGTTAGGGGTAAGGTTTCATGAAAGACTTTGGCAGTATTGGCCGCATCCTGGCCGGTCATGCTGTCAACGACAAAAAGTGTTTCTACAGGGTTTAGTACTTGATGTAAGGCTTTGATTTCCGCCATCATCTCGGTATCAATATGTAAGCGCCCGGCAGTATCGAAAATGACCACATCCATGTATTGTTTTTTTGCACTCTCTAAGGCATTTTGCGCAATAGTCAGAGGCTTCTCGTGCGCTTGTGCATCGAAGAAAGCAACATCGAGTTGCTGTGCTAATACTTTCAACTGGGCTATAGCGGCTGGGCGATAAACGTCCACGCTTACCAACATGACTTTTTTATTTTCAGTTTCTTTCAAATAGCGTGCTAATTTAGCCGAAGAGGTTGTTTTACCTGAGCCTTGCAAACCAGCCATGAGGAAAACAGCGGGAGGCTGAGTTTTAAAATCCAGTTCAACGCGCTCATCCCCTAGAATATGCACCAATTCATCATGAACGATTTTAATTAGGGCTTGGTCTGGTTTTAAACTGGTTGCGACTTCTTGCCCAAGGGCTTTTTGTTTTATATCTTCGATAAATTGTTTAACAACGGGTAAGGCCACATCCGCCTCAAGTAGAGACATGCGAACTTCACGCAGCATTTGCTGCATATTTTCTTCAGATAAACGTCCTTGGCCGCTTAAATTTTTAAAAGTACGGGTTAAACGTTCAGTTAAATTCTCAAACATGATGATTACTCTAGCGCACAAAACCGCTACTATAACACAATGGTTTTTAGAGTAGAATTGTAACGCGATTAGCCCAGCGCAAGCTCCTTAAGATCGCATATTTTGTTATAGACCTGCCTCAGCTTGATAAGCTCAGCAGTTAACATTATTTTAAAAATTTTACTTTTTTTGAGCTTTTGACCGAATTCAATCCCATTGATTTCTGGCATTTCATAATCAACAACTAATCCAGCTACATTATCAAAGCGGGTCTTATCATAATAAGATTTAACAGATTGCTAACATCAAAATTAATTACACAATTGTTTATAGAGTCTGCGTTAACATCGTTTATTCTTTTAAAAATCGGTTGGGTTTTATCTTTGTTATAGCTAGTAATTTCCTGCATTGTTGTATCAGGGTTTGTGTGCGTTAACATGTTAATTTGAGTACTAAATTCTAAGTCTAAGGCATCTAAAAATGCACGATTATCATCTAAAAAAACGACCTTAATCGGATGATAAAAACAAGTTGGACTTGCATTACTAATAATCATTGTAATTCCTCTCCTTTACAACTCTGATGTCCTAGCACTTTGCAGAAATCCTAATAGATGCTGGACTGTATAATAAATAACTCTTTACTATTTTCCTCATCAATCGTATCTCACTGATTTTAAAACTAATTTGTTATAGTACTAACCACGTGCTATTATTGAGCAAAATTATTCGTTTTTCAAATTTATCAGCAACATTATTGAATAAATTTATTCAATAAGTGCTAATTTATACGCTATTTCAGCGATGTGTCAACTATTTTTTGAATAAATATATTTGCATTGTGAATACTAATGATGAAAGTAAACTTAAGCAGCAATCTACAACATTTGATGCGTATACATGGCAATCTAACTCCGAGCGAGTTATCAAGATTAGCTGACATTCCGCAACCTACTATTCACCACTTGTTATTCGGTTCTACAAAAAATCCGCGAAAAAAAGCTCTTGAAGCTTTATCCAATTTTTTTTCCATCTCTATAGCACAGTTAATTGGTGAGGTTGAGTTGCCTCAAATTATCCCCGACAATATTAAAGAAGACTTACAGCTTAAAGCAATCCCTATTCTCAAATGGGATATGTTAAAGAATTGGCCTGTCGATAAAAGCAGTTTTACATTTACTAAAGAAATATTACTTGATAAAAAAATTACTCCTGATTCTTTTGCTGTGATTGTAAACGATACATCGATGGAACCTTTATTTCCTAAAAATTCTCTTCTTATATTTGATATAGGCAAAATTCCACAAGACAGAGATTATGTCATTGCTCGTTTTGGAGATAATTATACTATTTTATTTAATAGGCTTTTCAAGGAAAATAATGAATTCTATCTTAAAGAAAATTTAGAAGATGGAAATTTTAAACTTGTAAAATTGAATGAAACTAGAGACAAGATCATTGGGGTGCTTATTGAAGCGAGGATTCAATATTAACTGGATTGGTGTTAGAAATCTTTTTATCATCCAAACTGAGTAGAAATGGATTAAAATTGGTGTGAAAATCATAATGATCAACATGTTCTACTTTCTTTAAATACCTAACAACTAACCAAGCAGGAAAGGCCATAACCAGGGCAGAGCACATCTTCCAAAAATAACCGCAAACCATCATCCATCCTAAGCTATGATCCGTCATTTTCCCTAAGTAATTTAAAATATCTACGATAACAGTAAGAAGCGCTTGACCGAACGCTGTAGATAATAAACTCCTAAATATAAAAAATTTCCCTTTTAAAAAGATTTTCCATTTAGCCAGTAGATAGATATTAGTCACTTCACCCACTACTAAGCCTGCGAGGCCCGCACCAACATATCTAATGGTAGGATCAAATACGATTTCATAGGCTTCTGTATGATGAAAAAATTGTGGAGCTGGTAAATGCGAAACAGTAATTAGAATGAGAGAAAAAACTAGTTCTGCTAATACTCCAATCCAAATAAATAATCTGGGATACGCATAACCATAAACCTCTCCTACAATATCACAAATACAAAAAGTTAAAGGAAAAACAAAAATTCCACCTGGAACTAGCATTGATCCAACTTGAGTTATTCTACCGGCAAGACTAACTGTTGATAATAAAAAAATAATATATAACCCTAAAAGAAAATAAGGGTATTTATATTGTCTTTTGCGCGAATAACCATCTATACCAGCTTATTTTATGATTCATAATCTAATCCCTACGGCTCCAACACTTTCTCGTTCGTATTCTGGTAATAATAGATCTTCAGGAAATTGACCCTTTCTATTTATATAAGTGGAATGCTCTATCTTAAATCCTGCACGAGATAAACTGCGCTCAAGCACCTCTTTTGTTATCCAATGAACGAATTTAGGTAACGATGTAATTCTTCCACTACTTTCATACTCAGCAGGATTTGTAATTTCGCCAGGCCATTCCACACCGTTTTCTATTCTTCTATTCAACTCAGGAAGAAATCGTTGCCAATTCTTTAACCAGGGAGTTTCACAAACAATGTATACCTTGCCACCTGGAGCTAGTAATTGTGATAAAAGTGACAATGATTTTTCTATTTGTATCCCTGTAAAAAAATGTAAAACCCGGCAAATCAAAATAGCATCAAAAAATTTTGTAGGTAGTCCAATTAGCTCTTCCGGTAACGCTCCCGGAACAAGAACAAGCTTGCTACAATCCCCAGTTACAGACTCACTCTGATCATCGCTCATCTCTAAAAATCGTTTTCGTACTACAGCTAAATTAGATGGATCTACATCATTACAAAAAATCGTTGCACCTTTTACTATTGCTTCTAGAGTTGCTGCGCCGAAAGCTGCCCCAATTTCTAGAACCTTACCCCCATTTTTTGAAGCAATAGCAGCATGGGTAATAAATTGTTGAGAAATGGGATCGCAGGGTGTAGTTGTAAAACCACCAAAGGGATTATGCGTTTTTGTAAAAATACCTGTAACCTCTTTATGTTCTGGTACTCTCACACGTGAGATGGTAATAGGATCTGAAACAAGATTATTATCTTTATCAAGCTCAAAACCATTTTCCTTATTAACATGCCAAGGCAACTTTTGAGCTATTTTTACCAAATTTGTGTAGTTATCGAATAATTCAGTTGTTAAATCTATTTCACTTTTGAAAGACAGAAGAAAAGTAACGGTTGGTGTGCCAAAATGCTGCTTCCATCTTTCAACTTTAATGTTATTTAATGCTTGTTTCAAATCGGTGTTTATATCTAAGTGACGATAATATCCCTCAAACAGAACAGAGGCTCTTGTCATCTTGAGTGATTCATCAAGGGAATTATCTCTGGGGAGTTTAGCTAATTCATTTAAAAAAAATTGATTTTTTTGAAATATTATCGGTAAGAAAGTCGTTTTATGCAGATAATCAAAAGCTACTTTTATTACTTGGCAAAACTCTGAAGCATCCATTCTCTAACATCCAACCTATTTGCAAACCCCAGCAATATATAATGTGAAACATAAAATTTCAATAACTTTATTCAAATCTGCTCCAATTTAGCATGCTTATTTAATAATAAAAAACAAAAATCTTTTTTAATGATATATATTTGAATAATCAGATTATATTTTGGTAAATTATGCACTTTTTGAATAAAAACGAAAATAACAAATGCCATGTTGGTTAGTATGTTGGTTGCTTGCAGCAATTTAAATGACTCAACGCGCCTTAGGTCCCTGAAGCTGCTTACATTGTATTTTAATTAAGTATATTCTAGCTGTTTGGATCGGTTGACAATTATTTGGGAGGGGTGCTGTGCAGTTGTCTCTAACTACTCTTTTTATTACTTTATTCTTTCTAATTTTGTTTTCTGGATTTTTTTCGGCCTCTGAAATCGGCATGATGTCATTAAATCGCTATCGTTTACGCCATTTAGTGAAAATGAATAATAAGCAAGCGATTCGCGTGAATGAAATGTTGTCACGCCCTGATAAGTTGCTCTCCATTGTTTTAATCGGCAATACTTTGGCAAACATCGTGGCGTCAACTGCTGCGACCCTAATTGGCCAGCGCTTGTATGGCGATGCGGGTGTGGCTATGGCAACTCTTTTACTCACTCTATTAATCTTGGTTTTTGCAGAAATGGCGCCAAAAACTGTCGCTGCTTTATATCCACAACAAGTTGCTTTTGCTTCCTCACTACCCCTAAAATTTTTACAGAGACTCCTTGCCCCTTTGGTGCAGATTATCTCATCGCTAACGAGCCTTATTTTACGTTTATTTGGCATTTCTATCGATAAAGTACAAAAAGATGCTTTAAGTGGTGAAGAGCTGCGATCTGTAGTACATGAAGCGGGGGGTTTTTTACCTATAGAACATAAAAGCATGCTAATTAGCTTGCTTGATCTTGAGCAAGCAACTGTCGAGGATATCATGGTTCCTACCGCTGATATTGTTGGTCTCGATCTGGAGCAACCTTGGCATGAGCTGCTGCATCAAATAGAAACATCGCAACATACTCGCTTACCTGTATATAGAGAATCCATTGATAATTTAGTGGGCATGGTTCATGTTCGCTCTATTCTTAACTTAGCTCTCGACGAATGTTTGGATATGGAAAATCTTCTAAAAATTACTGATCCACCTTATTTTATTCCTGAAGCAACTCCCTTAAATGTGCAAATTTTAAATTTTCGAAAAATGAAAAAACGGTCTTGCTTTGTTGTGGATGAGTATGGTGATTTATTGGGCCTGGTGACTATGGAGGATATTCTGGAAGAAATTGTCGGTGAATTCACAACTGATATTGCAGATCTTAGTAAAGATATTTCACAACAAGAAGACGGTTCAGTAATAGTGGATGCCTCAATTACTCTGCGCCATTTAAAACGGCTCTTAAATTGGCAATTGCCCATGATTGGACCTCGGACTTTAAGTGGCTTGATCATTGAATATTTAGGCTATATTCCACCACCAGATTGTTGTTTACAGATTGAAAATTATCAAATTGAGATCTTAAAGGTTGGCGACAACACCATAAAAACTCTACGTATGTTGAAAGTGGCTAAAAAGAAGAAATAAACTTAGGCGCAAATCACTCCGTAAAATAGGGCCTGTTTTAATTCGCTGAATCAAGTGATTAAGAGCAAACTCGTATTCTTGCGATTCTCACAATCCGCAAAAAAACGAGCTTGCAATGCTAAGACTTGTGTTCTCAGATGAGCACTGGTCAAAGCTAGATGGAATAACTTGCTCTACTTACACAAAAAATGAATCTGCGTACCAGTATGGGAATCACCATCTTGGACTACTAAAGGTAAATTATCTGCAGTGCACCGATAACTCTTTCCCTGAATTAACCAGCTAAATTGTACATATCTGTCAATTAAAAGCGCATGAAGTAAAATTATATTTCTAATGAATCGAAAAATAGCCGATAATGACTGGCTATTCCATCTTAGATCTTGGACTTAGATTTGCGGCGAGAGCGAATTGCAAACAGTTCCTAGTAGAATCTTTAAGAATTAAGGCTATTTATTTCTAATATTTATCTTCGCTTTCTTTAATGGATGAAACTTGCGGAGTAAACAAGTAGCCCCCATTACGAATTGTTTTAATCAAAGCAGGTTTTTTCGCATCGGTTTCTATTTTTTGTCTTAAACGGCTAATTTGTACATCGATACGTCTATCAAAAGGATTGAGATCGCTGTTTTTAGTAATTTGTAACAAAAATTCCCGTCCCAAAACGCGCTGCGGTTGACGTATAAAGGCGAGGAGTAAATCGTATTCTCCAGCACTCAGTTGTAATTCTTGGCAGGTGCTTTTATTAAAAATTTGACGTGAGGCTGGAAATAAACGCCAATCGGCAAAGAGTACAACCTCTTTTTCTTGCTCTGATTCTGACGCCCGCTGCACCCTTCGTGAGATTGCACTTATACGTGCATGCAATTCACGCGGATAGAGCGGTTTTCTAATAAAATCATCTGCCCCAGCTTCTAACATTTGCACGCAGATATCTTCATCATGAGTATCGCTAATAACAATCAGAGGCACTGAATAGCGGTGATACAGACTATTTATTACGGAAGAATCTGCTTTAAACAAAGACCAGTTTATCAATAACGCTTCAGGCTGCTCAGTTTCTTGACTGAGTTCAGCTAAACTATGAAATTGGACGATTTCATAATCGAACTTAGCAAAATAATCTGCAAGCTGTTTATCCCAAGGGGAATCGTCAATAATCAGCAGATACTTCCTATGCATCGTCATTGATATACTCCATTCAACAAAAGCCATTTTAATTACAGTATGATTATATACTCTCTACCTAGTATTTAGCGATAATCGCTAAGCGTTTTATAGTAAATCTGTGTATACGGATGTTTTTACTTTGCTTATTTTCTTAATTCTTTAATTATTCATGGAAATAAGGGTTTTAATGACAGAATTACAGACCCAGGGATTTACAAAATAAATGATGTGTTTGTTGAGAAAAGAGATGACGGGCCAACTTATGATTCCCTGGGAAGGGTGCTATTCAAATGCCAATTATAGACGTAGCTATTAATTTTATTTACGTGTTTAAGCTGGCTATGCAAAGGTTCTTTGGCATATTGTTGGATATGAGTTATGACATCTTGTTCTGAACTGCCAAAATCCTCACTAAACCAATCGTAAATTTTAGAAACAATTAATGCGCCCTCAATGACCTGAACACCGCGTAAGGAATTAATATACTCAAAAGTTACTTCGTCAAGCCTTTGGTTAATTGTTGCTCCGGTAAACGCTTTTTTAGATATATTTGCTGCACCAATTGCACCGTTATTAATCGCGTATAGGACACGTTGATCATTCCAAACAGGACGAATAATTCGGTTTTGTATCTCATCAAGGGATAAGGGACTTTTATCAACGATTACCAATTTTTTTCCCCAAGGTCCAATGCTAAATAAACCAGGAGAAATATTTATTTCCTCAATGCTGCCAATGGGATAATACCCACTAATGACTTGGACTGTAAGGGCATTGTAGAGGTTTATCCAAAAGGCTAATTGTTCATTGCGATTGTAGTTATCAATATCGATTTTTGTCATATTGTCGATATAACTTTTTAACAAACTATGATCTTCTGGATTGAGGTGAGGATAATCTACTAGATTAATAGATTCCTCATTGGTCATCACTCGGCGGTTTAAAAATTCCTGCCAGTCATCATGGGATATGGTTTCTTTTGATAGCGGGTTATTCACTTCCCACTTAGGCCAGAATTCTCTTTGAAATGAGGCGGCTGCACTCTCGGCTAGCAAAATTAAACCTATAAAAAAAATACAGCCCTGTAGTAATTTACTGATTTTAAACATTCACCAAAGCTCGATTACGTAACGCAGATCCAATTGTATTACCGTCTAAGAACTCTAATTCGCCGCCAGAAGGAATACCATGCGCCAGCTGGCTAAGATGGACTGAAAGATCGCGCAAAAGTTCATAAATAAAATGCACGGTTGTTTGTCCTTCTATAGTGGGGCTTAAAGCGAGAATAACTTCCTTTATATTTTCCCGTATAACTAGTTCGCGCAGTTGTGGCAAGCCAATATCGTCTGGTCCTAAACCATCAAGCGGCGAAATCTTTCCCATTAATACATAATAGCAACCATTAAAAGCGCTGCTCTGCTCAATTGCGACAATATCTGCTGGATTTTCTACGACGCAAATAAGAGTTAAATCGCGCTGAGGATTTTGGCAAAGTTTACAGAAGTCTTGTTCTGCATAGTTGTTGCAACGCTTGCAATGTTTGATAGATAGCATTGCCTCTTCCAAACAAGAGGCAAGGTGCAAGCCTCGTTGGCGCTGGTGTTGCAAAAGATGAAACACCATACGCTGCGCGGATTTTGGACCAATACCGGGCAGGCAACGCAATGCGTCCACCAAGCGACTGAGAGCATCCATGTAGTTTCTTATTCTTTATCTTCGCGATCTTTCATGAAGTCAGTAGGAATATTAAGACCCGCGGTCAGCTGGCTAATTTTTTCCTTAGAAACTTTTTCAACCTTACGAACAGCGTCATTCACGGCTGCGGCAACGAGATCTTCCATCATCTCAACATCTTCTTCCATTAAGGATGCAGCAATTTTCACCTGAGTTACGTCATGACGGCCATTCATTTTAATTTTAACCATTCCGCCGCCAGATTCACCCTCTACAATTAGCTTGCTTAGTTGTTCTTGAGCTTCTTGCATGCGTTGCTGCATTTTTTGCGCTTCTTTCATCAAGTTGCCAAGATTTTGATTCATATCCATGTCTCTACCTCTCTATATAGTAATCATATTAATTATACTTCATCTTTAATGGGGGCAAGAGAATTTTTAACTACCTCTGCCGAAAACTCCTGCTTTAACTGCTGAAAAAAAGAATCATTTTGCAGCGTTATCTCCGCATCCTGCTGACGTAAATTTAAAGCGATTTGCTTTTGTTGTGCTGGTGACGATTGTACTGGTTCATCGCTACTCAATGCAATTTTAATTGATTCTTTAAAATAAGTCTTGAGTGCTTCTTCTAAACGACTAATTATACCCGGTGTAAATAGGGATTGATGGCCCTTGGCGACACGCAACGTTATTTCACGTCCTGATTTTGCCACAAATTCAGCATTTTCTGCTGCAGTTAATGTCAATCCGGTCAATTTAAGCTGAGCTAAAATAGTTATCCAATCCGCAGCGCCAGGTGAATCAACTTGATTTTCCTCAACTTTAACTGCAGTTTGCGGCTCTTGTATGGCTAGCACATTATCTTCACATTTTTCTATAATAGAAGAATTATTTTGCTCGCATTCTCTCTTTAAAGGTTCGGAATCTGGTAGTTTTTTAGGCATTATATCATAGCTGAGAGCTGGAGTGTCCATTTTTGGAGCAGGTTTGAAGGTTAACATACGCAGTAAAGTCATTTCAAAACCAATGGCCAAAGTGGGTGCCAGGTGTATTTCTTCTGTTCCCTTAATCCCTATTTGATAGAATAACTGGGTATCTTCAGGGCTAAATTGTTGAGCCAAGGCTTTAATTTCGGGCTTGGGACTGAGCAAAGGATTGTCGCTGGCGATGCTTTGGGCAATAGTGATTTGATGCAGATAATTAAGAAACTCATCAAGGACATAGTGAAAATGACCGCTTTCGCTGGCAATTTGCCGACTAAGCTGAATAAGTTCTTGTGCATCCAATCTTGCTAAAGCTTGAAGTAATCGAATAGCATAGTCCTGCTGGGTATAACCTAAAATTTCCTTTACTTCCTGGGCGGAAAGCTTGTCATTGACAGTGGCAATGGCTTGATCAAGCAAACTTAGTGCATCGCGCATGGAGCCTTTTGCGGCTTTTGCCAATAGTACAATGGCTTCGGACTCGAAGGTTTGCTGCTCTTCATTTAAAATATGCTGCAAATGCTGACTAATAACCTCTGTCGATAGATGCCTAAGACTAAATTGCAGGCATCGGGAAAGCACAGTAAGAGGTAATTTTTGGGGATCAGTAGTTGCTAATAAAAATTTGACATGCAAAGGCGGCTCTTCCAAGGTTTTCAATAAAGCATTGAAACTGTGCTGGGAAAGCATATGTACTTCATCAATTAAGTAGATTTTAAAGCGGCCATAAGTTGGACGGTACTGAACATTTTCTAAGAGTTCGCGCGTGTCTTCGACTCGAGTTCTTGATGCTCCATCAATTTCAATTAAATCAATGAAACGTCCCTGTTCAATAGCTAAACAAGCATTACAGCTAAGGCAAGGTTCGGAGCTAATACCCTGCTCGCAATTCAAAGCCTTAGCCAAAAGGCGAGCAATACTAGTTTTACCAACACCACGAGTTCCAGTAAAAAGATAAGCATGATGCAATCGCTGCTGATTGAGCGATTTAACAATTGCTTTATTGATATGTTCCTGGCCAACCAGTTGAGTAAAGGTTCGTGGTCGCCATTTACGCGCTAATGCTAGATAACTCATATGAGCTTACACAAGTTGGGCGGCAGCTCTAAGAGCCACACCTCGGCGCTCGAATCAAAAGTTACCGCTGCTCCCTTCCGGGCCTGACGGGGTTCACCATCTATCGTCGCGAGGGGACCAATAGAGCCACCATCGTTGAATTGCGAAGATTAACAAAAAATAAAAGTGATAGCTAGAGGTTCAGGTACAAAATCATCTTCTATTATAGAAGGGCTGCATATTCAAAACAATTTTTAGAAAAAAGGAAGAAAGTATTTGACAAGGAAGGTAGGATGAGTAGAATACGCAACACGCCGAAAGGGCAAGTTCATTAAAAAGATAGAAGACAAACTGTGTGGGCGCTTTAGAGAA